>NZ_JAAGNI010000115.1 GCF_010550605.1 Streptomyces sp. SID9727 | reverse complement strand
CCGGGAGCGACGCGCGGACGACGGTGATCCCCCGGGTCCTGCCGCAGGACCTGGGCACCGCCCACCACACCAGCCGCCTGGAGATGCCCCCGCCCGCGCCCCCGGGACACCCGCGGCCGCCCCGCCGGACCGGGCCGCTCGGCGGCCCCCGGCGCGGGCTGATCGCGGCGGTCCTGGCGGTGCTCATCGTCCTGGGCGTCGGCGGCGGTGTCTGGTACATCAACTCCGGCCAGTTCACGAAGGTCCCCTCGCTGCTGGGCCAGACCGAGAAGGCGGCCGAGAAGCGGCTTTCGGACGCGGGCCTGGAGCTGAAGGGCGTGAAGCGGGCCTTCAGCGACACCGTCGACCGGGGCAAGGTCATCAGCAGCGACCCCAAGTCCGGCGCGCGGATCAGGGGCAACGGCTCGGTCTCGCTCGTCGTCTCGCGCGGCCCCGAGATCGTCGAGGTGCCCGACGTCGTGGGCGTCCGGCTCGCCGACGCCAAGCAGCGGCTGAAGGAGGCGGGCCTGCTCCCGGGCATGGTCACCAAGGACTTCAGCGAGGACGTGGCGGCCGGCGAGGTGGTGCGTACGGACCCGGAGGCCGGCACCGGGCGACACCCGGACTCGGCGGTCGCGATCGTCGTCTCCAAGGGCAGTCCCGTCGAGGTCCCGGACGTCACCGGGCTCTCCGTGGAGGACGCCACCGACACGCTGGCCGACGAGGGGCTGAAGGTGAAGGTGAAGCCCGGCCGGGTGCACTCACCGGAGGACGAGGGCGACGTCGCCGTCCAGTCACCGGAGGAGGGCGCCGAGGCGGCGGAGGGCGATACCGTGACGGTGACGGTCTCCGACGGGCCGCGCATGATCGACGTGCCGGACGTGGTCGGCAAGGACGTGGACGACGCCCGGGACGAGCTGGAGGCGGCGGGCTTCGAGGTCGAGGTCGACCACGGGTTCCTCTCCTTCAGCGACAAGGTCGCCGGCCAGTCCGTGGACGGCGGCGACCGGGCCCCCGAGGGCAGCACCATCACCATCAAGACCAAGGGACTGTAGAGATCCGTATGCGCAACCCCGTCGGCGGCCATGTCCCCGTGGCCGGCGGCCTCGCCAGGACCGGCCTCCCCTACGCCCGCGAGATGGGCGCCGAGGCCGTCCAGGTCTTCGTCGCCAACCCGCGCGGCTGGGCCACCCCGGCCGGGAATCCGGCCCAGGACGCCCTGTTCCGCGAGCAGTGCGCGGCCGAGTCCGTACCGGCCTACGTGCATGCCCCGTACCTGATCAACTTCGGCTCGCACACCCCGGCCACGGTGGAGCGGTCCGTGGAGTCGCTGCGCCACTCGCTGCGCCGCGCCCGCGCGATCGGGGCACTGGGCGTCGTGGTGCACACCGGGTCGGCGACCGGCGGGCGGCCCCGTGAGGAGGCGCTGGCGCAGGTACGGACGCACATGCGGCCGCTGCTGGACGAGCTGACGCACGACGACGACCCGTTCCTGCTGCTGGAGTCCACCGCCGGGCAGGGTTCCTCGCTCTGCTCGCGGACCTGGGACTTCGGTCCGTACTTCGAGGCGCTGGACGCCCATCCGAAGCTCGGGGTCTGCCTGGACACCTGCCACATCTTCGCGGCGGGGCACGACCTGGCCGGGCCGGGCGGGATGAAGGAGACGCTGGACCTGCTGGTGGAGACGGTCGGCGAGGGCCGGCTGAAGCTCATCCACGCCAATGACTCCAAGGACGTCTCCGGCGCCCACAAGGACCGGCACGAGAACATCGGCTCGGGCCACATCGGCGAGGAGCCGTTCCGCGAGCTGTTCACGCACCCGGCCACCGAGGGCGTGCCGCTGGTCATCGAGACGCCGGGCGGCAAGGAGGGCCACGCGGCGGACGTGGCCCGGCTCCAGGCGCTGCGCGACGGCGGGTGACCCCCCGCGGGGGAGCCCGGTCAGAGTTCGGGGCCGTCCCCCGGCTCCTCCTGGTAGGAGTAGCGCTGTTCCCTCCAGGGGTCGCCGATGTTGTGGTAGCCGCGCTCCTCCCAGAAGCCGCGGCGGTCGGCGGTCATGTACTCGATGCCCCGGACCCACTTGGGGCCCTTCCACGCGTACAGATGGGGAACGACGAGCCGGAGCGGAAAGCCGTGCTCGGCGGTGAGCAGTTCGCCGCCCTTGTGGGTGGCGAACAGGGTCCGGTCGGAAAGGAAGTCGTCCAGCCGGAGGTTGGAACTGAAGCCGTACTCGGCCCAGACCATCACATGGGTGACCTGCGGGGCGGGGGGCGCGAGGGCGGCCACATCGCGGGCGAGCACACCGCCCCACTCGGCGCCCAGCATGCTGAATTTCGTGACGCAGTGGAGATCGGCGACGACCGAGGAGAACGGCAGCGCCGAGAATTCCTCGTGGTTCCAGCAGTGCTTCTCACCGTCGGCGGTCGCGCCGAAGACGCGGAATTCCCAGCGCTCCGGTTTGAACTTGGGGACCGGCCCGTAATGGGTCACCGGCCACCCGCGCTGCAGCCGCTGGCCCGGCGGAAGCTCGGACTGCTCTGACGCGCGGTGTTCCCGGCTTTCCGGCTGACCCATGTCTCCATGGTGACAGACAGGCAGGGGTGGTGGTGACCAGGGCGGAGGCGATTCGGGCAACTCATACTAAGCATGCACTTACTGGACGGCCACCGGGGCGGGTGCGAGGATGCCGCCAACGTGCCCGGTTCACCGTTGGAAGGAGCCTCTGCGATGCAGGGCGACCCCGAGGTCATCGAGTTCCTGAATGAACAGCTGACCGCCGAATTGACGGCCATCAACCAGTACTTCCTGCACGCGAAGATGCAGGACAACTTCGGCTGGACGAAGCTCGCGAAATACACGCGCGCCGAGTCCTTCGACGAGATGAAGCACGCGGAGGTCCTGACCGACCGCATTCTCTTCCTCGACGGCCTGCCGAACTACCAGCGGCTGTTCCATGTGCGGGTCGGCCAGACGGTCACCGAGATGTTCCAGGCGGACCGGCAGATCGAGGTCGAGGCGATCGACCGCCTCAAGCGCGGGATCGAGCTGATGCGCGGCAAGGGCGACATCACGTCGGCGAACATCTTCGAGACGATCCTCGCGGACGAGGAGCACCACATCGACTACCTCGACACCCAGCTGGACCTGGTCGAGAAGCTGGGCGAGCCGCTGTACATCGCGCAGCTCATCGAGCAGCCGGAGAGCTGACCGCGCTCAGGCGGCCTCGGGGAGCCCTTCCACCGAAGCGGAGGCGGTGGCGGGCACCTGCTTCCGGTCCAGGAGCTCGCGGCGCGGGCAGGCGCCCCGGCCGAGCATCGCCTGGATGGTGCGGACACAGCCGCCGCAGTCCGTGCCGGCCTTGGAGACCGAGGCGATCTGGCGGGGCGTGCAGGCCCCGGCCGCCGCATGGTCCTTGACCTGCTGCTCCGTAACGCCGAAGCACGAGCAGACGTACATGCGGTTCACCTCCCGGGCGGGGACGGGTCGTGGGCGCCGCCCCGATGATCGGTGAGGCTAACCTAACCTTACCCGCCGCCCGGGAGTGGCAGAAGCCCGGGAACGCCCTGTGGGGCACGGATCACATCGATCCGTGCCCCACAGTCGTGCGGTGCTCCGCGCCGCGGCCCCTACTGGTCGCGGTACATCTCGGCGACGAGGAAGGCCAGGTCGAGCGACTGGCTGCGGTTGAGCCGGGGGTCGCAGGCCGTCTCGTAACGCTGGTGGAGGTCGTCCACGAAGATCTCGTGGCCGCCGCCGACGCACTCGGTGACGTCGTCGCCGGTCAGCTCGACGTGGATGCCGCCGGGGTGCGTGCCGAGGCCCTTGTGCACCTCGAAGAAGCCCTTGACCTCGTCCAGGACGTCGTCGAAGCGGCGCGTCTTGTGGCCGGAGGCCGCCTCGAAGGTGTTGCCGTGCATCGGGTCGGTCACCCAGGCGACGGTGGCGCCGGACGCGGTGACCTTCTCGACCAGCTCGGGCAGCTTGTCGCGGACCTTGTCGGCGCCCATCCGGACGATGAACGTCAGCCGGCCGGGCTCGCGCTCGGGGTCGAGGCGCTCGACGTAGCCCAGGGCCTCGTCGACGGTGGTCGTCGGGCCGAGCTTGATCCCGATCGGGTTGCGGACCCGGGCGGCGAACTCGATGTGCGCCCCGTCCATCTGGCGGGTCCGCTCACCGATCCACACCATGTGGCCCGAGGTGTCGTACAGGTGGCCGGTGCGCGAGTCGGTGCGGGTCAGCGCCGTCTCGTAGTCGAGGAGCAGGGCCTCGTGCGAGGCGTAGAACTCGACGGCCTTGAACTCGGCCGGGTCGGTGCCGCACGCCTTCATGAAGTTCAGCGCGTTGTCGATCTCGCGGGCCAGCGCCTCGTAGCGCTGGCCGGACGGGGACGACTTCACGAAGTCCTGGTTCCACGCGTGCACCTGGCGCAGGTCGGCGTAACCGCCGGTGGTGAAGGCGCGCACGAGGTTCAGCGTGGAGGCGGACGCGTGGTACATCCGCTTCAGCCGCTCCGGGTCGGGGACGCGGTCGGCCTCGGTGAAGGCGAAGCCGTTGACGGAGTCGCCCCGGTAGGTCGGCAGGGTCACGCCGTCGCGGGTCTCGGTCGGCTTGGAGCGCGGCTTGGAGTACTGGCCGGCGATCCGGCCGACCTTGACGACGGGCACGGAGGCCGCGTAGGTGAGGACGGCGCTCATCTGGAGCAGCGTCTTCAGCTTGGCGCGGATGTGCTCGGCCGACACGGCGTCGAATGCCTCGGCGCAGTCTCCGCCCTGCAACAGGAACGCCTCGCCCTTGGCGACGGCTCCCATACGGGCACGCAGCTGGTCGCACTCGCCCGCGAAGACGAGCGGCGGATACGACGCGAGGTCCGCGAGTACATCGCGCAGCGCCTCGGAGTCGGGGTACTCGGGCTGCTGCGCCGCGGGAAGGTCTCGCCAGGTGTTGCCACCGGCGACGGAGGTATAGGCGTTCACGGTCACAGCGTCCACATTACGGGGTCGTGCCCCCTCCGTTTCCCGCTTGCCCAGTCACTGAGACGGACGTCTCGGCACGGTCGGTGCCGGGGCTGTCCGGGCGGCCTGCTAGCCTCACGGCTTTCGACGTAGAACAACGTTGGACAAGTGGACATCGAGGGCGGGGACTTGAAACGGAACCACCGTAAGGACCTCAAGAAGAGACGGCTGCTGATCGGCGCCGGCGCCGCCGTGGTCGCGACCGCGACGATCGGCACCCTGGCCGTGGCCTCGCAGGACCCGGCCGCGGGGACCGCCAAGGCCGCCGCGCCGTCCGCCGTGCTCCAGGCCCAGTTCGACGACGCGGCCCGTGAGTTCGACGTGCCCCGGAGCGTGCTGATGGCGGTCTCGTACCGGCAGACGCGCTGGGAGAGCCACGACGGCGAACCGAGCACGACCGGCGCGTACAACGTCATGGGGCTGACCAGCGTGGCGGCCGGTGACGTGGAGCAGCCGGACGACAAGGAACGTCTGGCGCACATGAACATGTCCGGCCGGCCGGACATCGAGAAGACCTTCGACGCCGCGAAGGCGCTGCGCGACCTGCCGAAGGAGACGGTCGACACCTCCGACCCCCGGCTGCACACGCTGGACGAGGCCGCCGAGCTGATCGACACGGACACGGCGTCGGTGCGCGACGACACCGAGGACAGCATCCGCGCGGGCGCGGCCCTGCTCGCCCAGTACCAGCGCGACGCGAAGGGCTCCCTGTCCGACGACGCCTCGCAGTGGTATCCGGCGGTGGCGCGGTTCAGCCAGTCACCGGACAAGAAGGGGGCCGACCTCTTCGCCAAGCGCGTCTTCGACTCGATCCGTACGGGCGAGAGCGCGGTCACCCAGGACGGCCAGCAGGTCTCGCTGCCCGCCGACCCGTCGGTGCAGCCGGTCAAGCCGGCGAACGTGCCGCTGGCCGCGTCCTTCGCGAGCACCGCCGCGACCCCCACTCCGGAGTGCCCGTCGGGTCTGAACTGCAACTTCGTGCAGGCCAAGACGTCGAGCACCGGCCAGCGCAGCTACACCCCGGCCGTGCGCCCCGACCAGGGCGTCGACATCCGGCAGATCGTGATCCACGACACCGAGGGCGACTACGCGAGCTCGCTCGCCACACTCACCAGCCCGAGCGCGGCCGCGAGCGCCAACTACCTGGTCCGCGCCTCGGACGGGCTGGTCACGCAGATGGTCGAGAACAAGGACCTGGCGTGGCACGCGGGCAACTGGTCGCTCAACATGCACTCGATCGGCGTGGAGCACGAGGGCTACGCGATCAAGGAGGGCAGCTGGTACAGCGAGTCGCAGTACGAGTCGACCGCGGCCCTGGTGAAGTTCCTGGCCGACAAGTACGGCATCCCGCTGGACCGTGAGCACGTCATCGGCCACGACGAGGTACCCGTCTTCCTGGACGCGAAGTCCAAGGACACCCACTGGGACCCGGGCCCGTTCTGGGACTGGAACCACTTCATGGGTCTGATGGACGCCCCCACGGGCGCGGGCGGCGCCGGCGGCCCGGTGAAGGCGGGGCAGCTGGTGCGCGTGGTGCCGCCGTTCACCACGGCCAACCAGCCGAAGCTGACGTACGGCACCAAGGCGGTCACCAAGCAGCCGGCGAACTTCGGCTACCTGTACACCTCGGCGTCCACCAGCGCCTCCACGCTGACGGACCCCTACTTCTCCGCGCTGTGGAGCGAGGGCTCCAACTGGGGCAACAAGGTCCGCGCGGGCGGCACCTATGTCGTCGCCGAGGTGAAGACCGACTGGACGGCGATCTGGTACGCCGGGAAGAAGGCGTGGTTCTACAACCCGGGCGGCCAGTACACCGTGCCGCTCGCCGCGGCCCCGCGCGTCGTGAAGGCCAAGGCCGGGACGACCGTCCGGATCTACGGGCGCTCCTACCCGGAGACCGCCGCCTATGACGCGGCGGGCCTGGAGGCCCCGACGGACAGCCCGGACTACCTGACGAAGTACACGCTGCCCGCGGGCCAGGGGTACGCCCTGGCGGGCGCCGAGGTGAAGGGCGACGACTGGTTCGGCTCCGCCCAGAAGGACGTCGTCGGCTCCACCTCGTACCTGCCGATCCGGTACAACCACCGGCTGGCGTGGGTGAAGGCGAGCGACGTCCAGACCTCCACGAGCGTGGCCCCGGTCTCCGCGGCCGACCGCTACAACATGGTCGGCCGCGACAGCGCCGGCCGCATCTGGCAGTACCAGGGCACCGGGAGCGCCTCCTCCCCCTACTACCGCCGCTACCAGGCGGGCTACGGCTGGGGCGGCTACACGGCGATCACCGCGATGACCGCGCTGCGCGCGGACGGAACCGGCGACTTCGTGGCCCGCGACAAGGACGGCGTCCTCTGGTACTACCGGGGCAGCGGCAACCCGGACAAGCCGTACCTGGGCCGGCTCAAGGTCGGCAGCGGCTGGAACGCGTACAACAGCCTCACCGGCATGCGCGACCTCGACGGTGACGGCAAGGCGGACCTGATCGCCCGCACCAGCTCCGGCGTGATCTATTTCTACAAGGGCACCGGCACACCGTCGAAGCCCTTCGAGCCCAAGGCCCAGATCGGCACCGGCTGGGAGATCTACAACGCGATCGTCTCCACCGGCGACCTGAACGGCGACGGCAAGGCGGACTTCGTGGCCCGGGACAAGTCCGGGGTCCTGTGGATCTACACCGGCACCGGCTCGGCCGCCAAGCCGTACGACAAGCGGGTCAAGATCGGTTCGGGCTGGGGCACGTACAAGCTGCTGCTCGGCCCGAGCGACCTCGACCGTGACGGCCGGGGCGACCTGGTCGGCGTGGACTCGGCCGGAGACCTCTGGTTCTACCACTCCACCGGCAAGGTGACGGCCCCGTTCGCGGCGAAGTCGCAGGTCGGGGACGGCTGGCAGATCTACGACCTCCTGTTCTGACCGACCGGACGTCTCGTGCGCGCGGGGCCCTTTCCCACCCGGCCGGGTGGGAAAGGGCCCCGCTGCCGTCCGGGGTGGGTTAGGGTACGGGGCATGTTCGCGCACTCGACCCGCAACTGGTGGTGGACCGCTCATCCGGCGGCCCGCTGATCGCGCGTACACACTGACGCAGAGGCCGCCCGAGGGGCGGCCTTTTCCGTGTCCACGGGCCGTTCCTCCCAGCTGATTCCCTGGAAGGAACCGACCCATGAGCTTCGACCGACTCCTGCGCGACGACTGCCCGCCGTTCGCCCTCCTGCGCCGCCGCACCCCCGGCCACGACCACGACACCGTCGAGGTGCTGATCGGCCGGGTGCACGAGGCGGACCGGCTCGCCGGCATCCCCGTCGGCGACCGGCCGTCGCTGGCGCTGGTGCCGTTCCGGCAGATCGCGGAGCGCGGCTTCGACGTGCGCGACGACGGCACACCGCTGTCGGTCCTGGTCGCGGACGAGACGTACACGATGCCCCTGGACGAGGTGCTGTCGGCGCTCCCCCGCCACGAAGTCCACGTGGACGACGGGGCGTTCGACGTCAGCGACGAGGAGTACGCCGACACCGTGCGCCGGGTGATCAAGGACGAGATCGGCCGGGGCGAGGGCGCGAACTTCGTGATCCGGCGGACGTTCCGGGGCCGGATCGACGGGTTCGGCCGGGCGGACGCCCTGGCCCTGTTCCGGCGGCTGCTGGCCGGCGAGCGGGGGGCGTACTGGACGTTCGTCGTGCACACGGGCGAGAGAACGCTGGTCGGAGCCAGCCCCGAGGTCCATGTGCGGATGTCCGGCGGGACCGTCGTGATGAACCCGATCAGCGGCACCTACCGCTATCCCGCCGAGGGGCCCACCCCCGAGAACCTGCTCGCCTTCCTCGGGGACCGCAAGGAGACCGAGGAACTCTCCATGGTGGTGGACGAGGAACTGAAGATGATGTGCACCGTCGGCGACATGGGCGGGGTGGTGATCGGCCCGCGCCTGAAGGAGATGGCCCATCTCGCGCACACCGAGTACGAGTTGCGCGGGCGCTCCTCGCTGGACGTGCGGGAGGTGCTGAGGGAGACCATGTTCGCGGCGACCGTCACCGGTTCCCCCGTGCAGAACGCCTGCCGGGTCATCGAGCGGTACGAGGACGGCGGGCGCGGCTACTACGCGGGCGCGCTGGCCCTGCTGCGCCGCGAGGCCGACGGCACCCAGACCCTGGACTCGCCGATCCTGATCCGGACCGCCGCCATCGACGCGGACGGCACGCTGCGGGTGCCGGTCGGGGCGACCCTGGTGCGCCACTCGGACCCGGAGAGCGAGGTCGCCGAGACCCACGCCAAGGCCGCCGGGGTCCTGGCCGCCCTCGGCGTGCGCCCGGCCCGCCCCGAGGCGGAGCGGGAGCGGCCCCGGCTGGCCGACGACCCCCGGGTGCGGGCGGCCCTGGACGCCCGGCGGGACGGGCTCGCCCCGTTCTGGCTGCGGATGCAGGAGCGCGCCGCCGACCGCACCGGCCACGCCCTGGTGGTGGACGGCGAGGACACGTTCACCGCGATGCTCGGGCACCTGCTGCGTGCCTCGGGGCTCGACGTCACCGTGCGCCGCTACGACGAGCCGGGACTGCGGGACGTGGTGCGGGCGCACGAGGGACCCGTGGTCCTCGGCCCGGGCCCGGGGAATCCGGGGGACGCGGCGGACCCGAAGATGCGGCTGCTGCGCGCGATGGCCGCCGAGCTGGTGCGGGACCACCGGCACGGGCTGCTCGGGGTGTGCCTGGGCCATGAGCTGATCGCCGCCGAACTGGGCCTGGAGATCGTCCGGAAGACGGTGCCGTACCAGGGGGCGCAGACCCGTATCGACCTGTTCGGGCGGCCCGAGACGGTCGGCTTCTACAACAGCTTCACCGCGCGCTGCGACGACTCCGGGGCGGCGGAGCTGGCGGCGCACGGCATCGAGGCGAGCCGGGACGAGGTGTCCGGTGAGCTGCACGCGCTGCGCGGGGCCGGGTTCGCCTCCGTGCAGTTCCACCCGGAGTCGGTGCTGACGCTGCGCGGTGCGGCGATCGTGTCCGAGCTGCTGGCGGGGCTTCCGGTGCGCGGCTGAGGCGCGGGGTCAGGGGGCGGGGCGGGCCGGGATCAGGACGTTGCCGCTGTGGCGGCCGGCCAGGTAGTCGCCGACGTTGTCGACGGTGGCGTCGATGATCTGGCCGACCGCGTCCTCGGTGTAGTACGCCTGGTGCGAGGTGACGATGACGTTCGGGAAGGTGACGAGCCGGGCCAGGGTGTCGTCGTCCACGCCCTCCAGGGACTTGTCCAGGAAGAACAGCCCGGCCTCGGCCTCGTACACGTCGAGTCCGACGCCGAGGAAGCGGCCCGCGCGCAACTCGCCGACCAGGGCCGAGGTGTCGACGAGGCCGCCCCGGCTGGAGTTGACCAGGATCGCGTCGTCCTTCATCAGGGCGAGGGCGTCCTGGTCGATGAGGTGGTGCGTCGAGGGGAGCAGCGGCACGTGCAGGCTGACCAGGTCGGACTCCGCGAGCAGGCGCTCCTTGTCGACGTACCGCATGCCCAGCTCGGCGCAGGCCGGGTTCTCGGCGACGTCCCAGCCGAGCAGCTTCATGCCGAAGCCGTGGGCGATCCGGGTGAACGCCTCGCCGATCTTTCCGGTGCCGATGACGCCCGCGGTGCGGCCGTGCATGTCGCGGCCGAGGAGCCCGTCGAGGCGGAAGTCGAAGTCGCGGGTGCGGCCGGCGGCCCGGATCACCCGGCGGTTGACCGCCATGGCCAGGGTCCAGGCGAACTCCGCGACCGAGTACGGCGAGTAGTACGAGACCCGGGCGACGCGCAGGGCCAGGCGCTCGGCGACGTCCAGGTCGATGTTGTTGAACCCGGTGGAGCGCTGGGCGATCATCTGGGTGCCGCCGGCCGCGAGGGTCTGGAGGACCGCGCCGCCCAGGTCGGCGTTGACGCTGGTGGAGATGACCTCGTAGCCCGCCGCGATGGGGGCGGTGTCCCGGTTCAGGAAGACGTCCAGGCAGCGGACGTCGTGCCTCCCGGCGAACGCCTTCTCGATCAGCGGCTTCTCGTCGGACTGCACTCCGAAGGCCAGGATCTCCACGACGTCTCCCCTGTCTGCTGCCGGGCACGGCGGTCATCGCGAATATACGGCCGGACGTCGCACCGCGCCGCTCACGACAGGCCCTATGCGTCGTCCAGGCCCCGCTCTATGGCGTACCGCACCAGCTCGACCCGGTTGTGCAGCTGGAGCTTGCCCAGGGTGTTCTGGACATGGTTCTGCACGGTCCGGTGCGAGATGACGAGCCGTTCCGCGATCTGCTTGTACGAGAGCCCCTTGGCCACGAGCCGGAGCACCTCGGTCTCCCGGTCGGTCAGTTCGGGGGCCTTCGGCTCGTCGGAGGCGGCCGGCGCGGGCTCCGAGGCCAGCCGGCGGTACTCGCCGAGGACCAGGCCCGCCAGGCCCGGGGTGAAGACGGCGTCGCCGGCGGCGGTGCGGCGGACGGCGTCGGTCAGCTCCTGGGTGCTCGCCGACTTCATCAGGTAGCCGGTGGCACCGGACTTGACCGCCTCCAGGACGTCGGCGTGCTCGCCGCTGGCGGAGAGCACGAGGACCCGCAGCCCGGGCTGGGTGCCGACGAGCTCCTTGCAGACCTGCACCCCGGGCATGCCGGGCAGGTTGAGGTCCAGGACCAGGACGTCCGGGGTGACGGCGCCGGCCCGGCGGACGGCCTGGGGCCCGTCGCCGGCGGTGGCCACCACGTCGAAGCCGGCCTCGGTGAGGTCGCGGGCCACGGCGTCCCGCCACATCGGGTGGTCGTCCACCACCATCACCCTGACCGCCCGCCGCCCGGTGCCCTCTTCGTGTGTCGCGTTCATCGGACCGAACCCGCCTTCCCCCGTGAGACCTTAGGAACCTTCAATTCGACCTCGGTGCCCTGTCCTGGCACCGAGATCAGTTCTGCCGTACCGCCCAGGTCGCGCAGCCGGCCGCGGATCGACAGGGCGACCCCGAGCCGCCCCTCCCCCTCGGCCTGCGCGAGCCGCCCCTCGGGGATGCCGGGCCCGTCGTCCCGGACCGTGACGACGACCTCGTCCGGCCAGTCCTCCAGCAGGATCCACGCCTGGGCGCCCTCGCCCGCGTGCACCCGGACATTGTCCAGGGCGGCGCCGACCGCCGCCGCCAGTTCCGCCGCCGCGGCGGACGGCAGCAGCACCGGAGCGCCCGGCTCGGCGAAGCTGGTCCGGGAGCCGGCGTGCGGGGCGAGCAGGGTCCGCAGGTCGGTCTCGCCGCCGTCCCCGGCGCCCGGTTCGTCGTCGTCCGTCTCGACGGTCCGGACGACGGCGCCCTCGGAGGCGTCCTCGGAGAGCCGGGTGGGCGGCACGAGGCCGCTGGAGACCAGGGTGCGCAGGGCGACCTCCTGCTCCCCGGCCATCCGGCCGAGCTCCGCCGCCTCGCCGCCGATCGCGGCGCCGCGCCGCTGCACCATGGCGAGGACCTGGAGCACGCCGTCGTGGATGTCCCGGGCCAGGCGCTCGCGTTCGCGGGTGGCGGCCTCGATCTCCAGGGCGCGGGCGAGGGTGCGCTCACTGGCCCGGGCGACCTCGACGACGTAACCGATCGCGATGGAGGCGACCCAGACCAGCATCACGTTGTGCAGGGTGTCGCGGCTGGGTTCGCCGCGCTCGATGAGGTTGGCGACGGCGACCAGGCTGGAGGCGAAGCCCGCCCAGCGCCAGCCGCCCTTGATCGCGAAGGCGAGGACGGAACCGGCGGTCCAGATGGAGGGCAGGGTCGGCCCGTCGACGTGTGTCGCCTGGAGGTCGGCGAGCGGGGTGACGATGATTCCGATGAGGGCGATGGCCAGGTCGGCGCCGAGGAAGCCCTTGGTGCAGGCGGCGGCGCTGCCCACCTTCGGCAGGGTGGCGAGCGTCCAGACGGCCATCAGCGACAGGAAGGTGATCGCTACCCAGGGCCGCTCGTAGTCGTGCCGGGCGAACGCGGCGAGGAGGACCGCGTAGACCATCGTCAGCACCCGGTACGCCGTCAGAGCGCGCCACAGCGGCTGCTCCACCGACATCCGGACCACGCGTACGCGTTTGACCATGCTGTTCTCCCCCGTCCCCCACGGACCGCCGCGCGGCTCAGCCGCTGTCGCCGTCCCTCTTCTTCGCGACCTCGGACCGGCGCTTGGCCTCGTCGGCGATCTGCCGCTTGGCTGCGGTCGCGTAGATGTCGACGTACTCCTGGCCCGAGAGCTTCATGATCTCGTACATCACCTCGTCGGTGACCGAGCGCAGGATGAAGCGGTCCCCGTCCATGCCGTGGTAGCGGCTGAAGTCGAGCGGCTTGCCGATCCGGATGCCGGGGCGCATCAGCTTGGGCATCACCTGGCCGGGCGGCTGGATCTTCTCCGTGTCGATCATCGCGACGGGGATGACCGGCGCCCCGGTGGCCAGCGCGACGCGGGCGAGACCGCCGGGCTTGCCCCGGTAGAGCCGGCCGTCCGGCGACCGGGTGCCCTCGGGGTAGATGCCGAAGAGGCCGCCGCTCTCGACGACCTGGATGCCGGCCCGGATGGCCGCCTCACCGGCGCCGCGCGCGCCGGAGCGGTCGACGGGGAGCTGGCCGACGCCCTTGAAGAAGGCGGCGGTGAGCTTGCCCTTCACACCGGGCGCGGTGAAGTACTCGGCCTTCGCGATGAAGGTCACCTTCCGGTCCAGGACGGCCGGCAGGAAGAAGGAGTCGGAGAACGACAGGTGGTTGCTGGCGAGGATCGCGGGCCCGCGCGCGGGGATGTTCTCCAGGCCCTCCACCCACGGCCTGAAGGCGAGCTTCAGCGACCCGCCGATGGAGAACTTCATAGCGCCGTAGATCAACTCGGATGCCTCCTGTGTGCTGTCCGACAGACCTTAACCCGCGGTGTCCCCCTTCCTCCCGCCCGGCGCGGGCGGGTGTGCGCGGCCCGGGCCGGTGACGGCCCTGGTCGGTGTCGGTCCGGTCGCGTACGGTGAAGTAATCCTCGCGCGTCCCGTACATCCTTCCGAACCCTCCCCGCTCGCTCCCCCGCGAGCCTCATGAACAGGAGACCCCGGTGCCGGTCCTTCCCGGAGCCGAGCCGTTCCGCCACGAGGGCGGAGAGGTCGGCGTCCTCCTCTGTCACGGATTCACCGGTTCCCCGCAGTCGCTGCGCCCCTGGGCCGAGTATCTGGCCGAGCGCGGTCTCACGGTCTCGCTGCCGCTGCTCCCCGGGCACGGCACGCGCTGGCAGGACATGCAGGTGACCGGCTGGCAGGACTGGTACGCGGAGGTGGACCGGGAGCTCCGCGGGCTGCTGGAGCGCTGCGCGCGGGTGTTCGTCTTCGGGCTCTCGATGGGCGGCGCGCTGGCGCTGCGGCTGGCCGCGAAGCACGGGGACGCGGTCAGCGGCCTGGTGCTCGTCAATCCGGCCAACAAGGTGCACGGCCTGGCGGCGCACGCGCTGCCGGTGGTCCGCCATCTGGTGCCGACGACGAAGGGCCTGGTCAGCGACATCGCCCTGGACGGCGTCGCGGAGGTGGGCTACGACCGGGTGCCGCTGCACGCGGCGCACTCGGTGCGCAGGTTCTTCCGGCTGGTCGACGGCGACCTGCCCCAGGTCACCCAGCCGCTCCTGTTGCTGCACAGCCCGCAGGACCATGTCGTGCCGCCCGCCGACTCGGCCCGCATCCTGAGCCGCGTCTCCTCGACGGACGTCCGGGAGGTCCTGCTGGAACAGAGCTACCACGTGGCGACGTTGGACCATGATGCGAAGCGGATCTTCGACGAGAGTCATGCGTTCATCGGCCGCCTCGCTCCGAGCGACAAGGATCAGGGCGGGAAGAAGGGGAGCACGTCCGGTGGCTGAGCACGACGCGGAGCGCGCGGGCAGCGAGGAGGAGCGCGAGCCGTTCCCCGTGGAGGGGGCGGCCGTCGCCGACGACGACGGCAAGGGCGCACCGCCCGAAGCACCGGCCGGTGCGGGGGACGGGCCGCTGGACGAGGAGGCCGTCTGGCGGGCCATCGTGGCGGGGTACGGGGAGGAGCCGCCGGACCCGCCGGGCGCGCGGCCCTTCCGCTCCGTCGAGGATCTGGTGCTGCCGGACGACGGTCCGCTGACCGCCCCGGCCGCGGACAAGGGGCTCGGCAAGCGACCGCCCAAGCCGAAGCCGGAGGCGGACCGGCCGCTCGGCGGCTCCGTGGTCTTCGCGCCCGGCGTGGGCCCGCGCGACTACGAACCGGCCGACCCGGACGCCGCCCCGGGCGGCGGGGACGACGACGAGGGCCACTTCGTGCCGCCGGAGCCGCCGCCGCTGCCGGAGGCCGACGTCACGGCGAAGTTCGCCTGGCTCGCCGTGGTCGGCGGGCCGGTGCTGATGCTGCTCGCGGTGCTGCTCTCCTGGGAGATGACCTGGTGGCTGACGACGGTCTGCGTCGGCGGCTTCCTGGGCGGCTTCGTGACGCTGGTGGCGCGGATGGACTCCGACGACGACGGTGACGACGACCCGGGCCGGGGCGCGGTGGTCTAGCTAGGACCTTTCGCCGGCTGCCGCCGGGACCCGGAGCGCGGCCAGCACCGGGAGGTGGTCGGTCGCGGCCCGCAGGTCGGCCTCCCGCACCCCGGGCAGCCCGTCCGGGACCCCGCAGCCCAGGACCTCGACGCCCTCGGTGGCGAAGACGGCGTCGATCCGGCGGCGGGGATCGTGCGCGGGGGAGGTGTACACGCCGCCCTGCGGCTTCACCTCCCAGCAGTCCTGGTAGTGCCCGGCGAGCCGCCGGAAGGCCCGCCCGCTCGGTACGTCGTTGAGGTCGCCGGCGATGACGGTGTGCGGTACGCCCAGCGCGTCCACGGTCTCCACCAGCCGCTCGGCCTGGGCGAGCCGCTCCTGCCGCTGGAGGCTCAGGTGGCAGCTGACCACGCCGACCCGGGCGCCCGCGAACCGGACCACGGCGGTGGCGAAACCCCGGCGGTGCAGGCCCGGGGTGCGCGGCAGCAGGATGTCCTCGGTGCGCTCGACCGTGGCGCGCAGCGAGCACAGCAGCAGCGGACCGGCGGCGGTGGCGCCCCCGCCCAGGACCACCAGGTCGGTGGCGGCGGCGAGCCGGGCGGCGTACTTGCGCCAGCGGAAGAAGCGCGGCGCCTCCTGGACCAGGACCAGGTCGGGGGCGCAGGCGCGGATGACCCGGGCGAGGGCGGCGTTGTCGTCGCGCATCGAGCGGATGTTGTAGCTGAGCACGCGGATGACGGCCGAACCGTCCGGCTCGGAGCGCGAATCGGGCAGCGACATCGTGGCCATGCCCTCACGATACGGCGGACGCCCGCCGCGTCCCGAGAGGGCGCGACGGGCGTCCGGTGTTTCCGTGCGCGGGTCGGGCTCAGCCCTGGCGGGCCAGGTCCGCCGCGCCCACGAGCCCTGCCTTGCCGCCGAGTTGGGCGGCGAGCACCTGGGCGTGCGGGCGCCACTCGCCGCCGATCAGCCAGCGCCGGAACGACTTGCGGATCGGGTCGAGGACGAGCTCGCCCTCGTCCGAGACGCCGCCGCCGACGATGAAGGCCGACGGGTCGAACAGCGAGGCCAGGTCGGCGAGTCCGGCGCCGGCCCAGCGGGCCAGCTCGCGGAACGAGTCGACGGCCACCGGGCAGCCCTGGCGGGCGGCCTCGCTGATGTGCTTGCCCTCGATGCCGTCGACGGTGCCGTCGCCGAGCCCCAGGAGGATCGGGGCGTTCTCCGGGGTGGCGTTGGCGCGCTGCTTCGCGTACCGCACGAGGGCGCGGCCGGAGGCGTACTGCTCCCAGCAGCCCTGGCTGCCGCAGCCGCAGAGCAGACCGTCCGGGACGACCCGGATGTGGCCGAACTCGGCGGCCACGCCGAAGCGTCCGCGGCGCAGCTTGTTGCCGATGATGATGCCGCCGCCGAGGCCGGTGCCCAGCGTGATGCAGATGACGTCGTCGTGGCCCTGGCCGGCACCGAAGCGGTACTCGCCCCAGGCGGCGGCGTTGGCGTCGTTCTCCACGACGACGGGGAGGCCGACGCGCTGCTCGACCTTGTCCTTCAGCGGCTCGTGGCGCCAGTTGATGTTGGGCGCGAACAGCACGGTGGCCCGCTTGTCGTCCACGTATCCCGCCGCGCCGATGCCGACCGCCTCGACCGCGTGCCCCTCGCTGGCGCCGGACACCGCCGCCGCGATCGCGTCCACGATGCCTTCGGCCGTCGGCGGGGTCGACACCTTGAAGGTCGAGAGGATCCGTCCCTCTTCGTCGACCACTCCAGCCGCGATCTTCGTGCCGCCGATATCGACGCCGATGGTGAGTCCCATGAATCCCTCAGTTCCGGTCGAGCCCCGCTGGGGCAACCGTACCCGAGGCCGGGCCCCGTCCTGTCGGCGCCGGTCAGTCCAGGTCGATGTGTTCGCCGGCGCCGGGCCCTCCGTCACGGGGTCCTTCGGGGCCTTCCGCCTTCTTTTCGGTGCCCGCCGGGTCCCCCGCCCCCCGGGTCCAGCGGCCTTCCTGGCCCTGGACCGCCGAGCGGTAGGCGGCGAGCAGTTCGTTACCGGCCGCCGCGATGTGATCGAAAACGTCTGGATTGCGCTCGATCACGGGCTCCACGGCCGCCTTGGCCTGCTGGATGACCTGCTGCACGGCGCCCTGCGCGGCCATCCCGAGGAGCGGCGCCTGGAACGAGCCGAGCTTGTCGGCCACCGCGTCCACCAGCTTGCGCAGCTCCTCGGCGGCGGATCCGGGCGGCGGGCCGTAGGCGGCGCGACGGCGGGCCTGCTCGGCCGCGAGGTCCTCGGCGCACGCCTCGGCCCAGGCGTCCTCGTCGGCGGGGCGATCGGTGGCTTCGCTCATGGCGGACTCCTGGGGCGTCGTGGCCGGGCGGCCCGGCATACCGGACACGTACCTTCGACGGTACCCGAACGGTGGTGCGCCGTTCAGCTCGTCCGGGGCCAGAGCGCGGGGTCGGGCGTGAAGCGGACCCGCAGCACGCCGTCGGTGAGGGCCGCGCCGGAGACGGTGCAGCGGCGCAGGGCGGGCTCCAGGGGCACGGTGCGGTGGAACGGGCCGACGGTCAGGAGGAGTTCGGCGCCGCGCCGGACGAGCTGGAGGTCCTTCTTGACGGCGCCGGGGAGCCGCAGGCACCAGACGAGTATCCCGTCGCCCTCGGGCCCGCCGGCCTCCTCGGTCCACCAGGGGTCCGGGGCCCGGCCGCCCTCCTCGCCGATGCCGGGCACGGCGAGCGCGGCGCCCCTGCCGTCCGGGCCGTCCGCGCCGGCGAGGGCCAGGAGGTCGTCGGGGCCCTG
>NZ_JAAGNI010000109.1 GCF_010550605.1 Streptomyces sp. SID9727 | reverse complement strand
GACGGATGGTTGCTTTCGGCGGTGGGACGTACGAGGGATGCGCAGGGACCCCGGAATCCGGTTTCGAACCGGTCACGGTCGGGACTCGGAACCGGTTTGAGAGAGTGGAGCCATGCAGCCATCCACACACCGCGCGGACCGGGCCCCCCGTCATGTCGTCGTCATCGGCGGCGGCATCGCCGGACTCGCGGCCGCCCACCGGCTCGTCGGAGCCGGCCTGAGGGTCACCGTCCTGGAGGCGACCGACCGGCTCGGCGGCAAGCTCATGACCGGCGAGGTCGCCGGCGTCCGGGTCGACCTCGGCGCCGAGTCCATGCTCGCCCGCCGCCCGGAGGCCGTCGGCCTGGCCCGCGCCGTGGGCCTCGGCGACCGCCTCCAGCCGCCGGCCACGGCCACCGCCGCGCTGTGGACGCGCGACGCGCTGCGGCCGATGCCGAAGGGCCATGTGATGGGCGTCCCGGGAGACCCGTCCGTCCTGGGCGAGGTGCTGTCGGCCGAGGGGCTCGCCCGGATCGCCGAGGACCGCGAGCTGCCCTCGGTGCCGGTCGGCGAGGACGTCGCCGTCGGCGCGTACGTCGCGGACCGGCTGGGCCGCGAGGTCGTGGACCGGCTGGTGGAGCCCCTGCTCGGCGGCGTGTACGCGGGCGACGCCTACCGGATCTCGATGCGCGCCGCCGTGCCGCAGCTCTTCGAGGCCGCCCGGGAAGGCGGCTCCCTGCTCGACGGGGTCACCCGGCTCCAGGAGCGCGCCGCCGCCCGGCAGCAGACCGGGCCCGTCTTCCAGGGCATCGAGGGCGGCATCGGCAGCCTCCCGGGAGCCGTCGCCGAGGCCGTGCGCGCCGGAGGCGGCGAGATCCGCACCGAGACGCCCGTGCTGGGCCTGACCCGTAGCACCGACGGCTGGGACGTCCGCACCGACACCGGGGTCCTCCCCGCCGACGGCATCGTCCTCGCCGTGCCCGCCTGGTCCGCCGCCACGCTGCTCGCCGCCGAGTCGCCGGGCGCCTCGGCCGAGCTGGCGGGCGTCGAGTACGCGTCGATGGCACTGGTCACGATGGCGTTCCGGCGCTCCGACGTGACCGGCACGGCCTTCGACGGGCGCTCCGGCTTCCTCGTACCGCCGGTCGACGGGCACACCATCAAGGCCGCCACCTTCTCCACGCACAAGTGGCAGTGGGTGGCCGACGCGGCCCCGGACCTGTTCGTGCTGCGCACCTCCGTGGGCCGGTACGGCGAGGAGGAGCACCTGCACCGCGAGGACGGCGAGCTCGTCGGCATCTCCCTGCGTGACCTCGCCGCCGCGACCGGGCTCACCGCCCGGCCCGTGGGGACCGAGGTCACCCGGTGGATCGGCGGCCTGCCCCAGTACCCGGTGGGCCATCTCACCCGGGTCGCCCGGATCCGCGACGAGGTGGCGAAGCTGCCCGCGCTGCGGGTGTGCGGCGCGGTCTACGACGGGGTCGGCATCCCGGCCTGCGTGGCGAGCGCCCACCGGGCGGCGGACGAGATCGCAGGGGACCTCGGCGGGGGTCCCACCGGGGAGATCATCGCCACCCCCACCCTGGTTCAGGGCACTCGGAGCGAGGCGGGACAATAGCCGTATGAGTGCACCCGAGACTGCGACATCAAGCAAGGCTCCGAACGCCGGCAAGAAGGCCAAGGACCTCAATGAGGTCATCCGCTACACGCTGTGGTCCGTCTTCAAGCTGCGCGACGTCCTGCCCGCCGACACCGACCGCGCGGCCGTGTCCGGCGAGGTCCAGGAGCTGTTCGACCAGCTCGCCGCGAAGGACGTCACCATCCGCGGCACGTACGACGTCTCGGGCCTCCGCGCCGACGCCGACCTCATGATCTGGTGGCACGCGGAGACGGCGGACGAACTCCAGGAGGCGTACAACCTCTTCCGCCGCACCCGGCTCGGCCGCCACCTGGAGCCGGTCTGGTCGAACATGGCGCTGCACCGCCCCGCCGAGTTCAACAAGTCGCACATCCCGGCGTTCCTCGCCGACGAGACGCCGCGCAACTACGTCAGCGTCTATCCCTTCGTGCGCTCGTACGACTGGTACCTGCTGCCCGACGAGGACCGTCGCCGCATGCTCGCCGACCACGGCAAGATGGCCCGCGGCTACCCGGACGTGCGCGCCAACACCGTCGCCTCGTTCTCGCTCGGCGACTACGAGTGGATGCTGGCCTTCGAGGCGGACGAGCTGTACCGCATCGTGGACCTGATGCGTCACCTCAGGGCCTCCGAGGCGCGGATGCACGTCCGCGAGGAGGTCCCCTTCTTCACCGGCCGGCGCAAGTCGGTCGCGGACCTGGTGGCCGGGCTCGCGTAGCGAACGGGCTCGTGACCACCCCAACCCGGAAGATCAGACGGCGGGCATACGGCACCTCGTGCCGCCCGCTGGTCCAGCGACACCGGGTTCGGCTCAGCGGTGCGGCGCGCTTCGGGCGCGCCGCACCGTTTGTCATTCGCGGGTGCCCGGCCGCTTCCGTCCGCCGGACCGGCCCGTGAGCGCGGCCCGCAGCGCCGGGTCGTCCACCGCGTCCACCCCGCGCACCGCGACCGCCACCAGCGTGTCGTCCGTCGCGCCGTCCCCCGGCACCGCGCACGACGCCAGCAGCCGCTGCCCGTCCGGGGAGGCCCACGCACCGTAGGGGTGCGCCTCGACCCGGGCTATGGCCAGGCAGCCCAGGGCCAGCACGAGCGGCAGCGCGAACCA
>NZ_JAAGNI010000092.1 GCF_010550605.1 Streptomyces sp. SID9727 | reverse complement strand
CCGGCCCCGGAGCTGGCCCGGCTGCTGCTCGACCGGTACGACGAGGCGAACGCGGCGGCGTCGCGGCCGGTCGCGGTCAGCGCCTGAGGCGGGCGGCGCGGCGGTCCCGGCTCAGCCGACGTCGATGCCGCCGGTCCGGGTGCGCTTCAGCTCGAAGAAGTCGGCGTGGCCGGCGAGCACCCGGAAGCTGTCGAAGAGCCGGGCCGCCTCCTCGCCGCGCGGGATCGCCCGCAGCACCGGGCCGAACCACACCGTCCCGTCGACGTGGAGGGTGGGCGTGCCCACGTAGCCGCCGGCTTCCGGGTCCCGTCCGGCCTCGTGGCTGCGCCGTACGGCCTCGTCGTACGCCTCGTCGTGCGCGGCCTGCGCGAGGCGTGCGGGCAGGCCGAGTTCGGCGAGGGCCTCGGCGACGACCTGGTCGAAGTCCTCGTTCTTCCGCTGGTGGATGCGGCTGCCGAGGGCGGTGTAGAGGTCGCGCAGGATCTCCTCGCCGCGCTCCTCGGCCGCGGCGGCGGCGACCCGGACGGGGCCGATCGACCGGTCGACCAGATCCCGGTACCAGTCGGGGAGTTCGTTGCCGGTGTTGTGCAGGTAGAGGCTCATGACGTGGAAGCGCAGCTCGATGTCGCGGTGCTGCTCCACCTCCAGCAGCCAGCGGGAGGTGATCCAGGCGAACGGGCAGGCCGGGTCGAAGTAGAGGTCGACGACCGGCCTGCCCGGTTCCGGGGCGGGGTGAGTGGTCATGGGGGGAGCCTAGCCAGCCGGTGGCGCACTCCCCCGGGCCATTCGGCCCCCGTCCGCCTGGGCCATTCTCAGCCCGCGCTCCACTGCGGGTCGCGCCCGCTCAGCGCCAGTGCGCGGGGGAACCCGGTGGCGCCGGGGAGGTCCACCTCCTCGGTGAACCCCTCGTACTGGCGGTAGAGCGCGGCGGTCTTCTCGACGGTGGCCAGGATGTACGCGGCGGCCTCCTCGGAGATCCGGAACTCCTGGCCGGTGGCCCGGGCCACGTCCCAGCCGTGCAGTGCGATCTCCTCGATGAGCATCGCGGCGGTGTCGGCGGCCGGGGATGCGGAGTCGCCCTCGCCGATGGTGCCCTCCCAGACGGAGGGGTCGGACCAGGCGGCGACGGCCCGGTCGAGCCGGTCGGCGTACCGGTCGGCCCAGTCGGCGTCGGCGGTGAAGTCGCGGGCGATCAGCTCCTCGGGGAGCTCGGTGCGCCGGGCGCGGTGCTCCATGCCGTGCGAGGTGTAGAGGACCCAGTGGTTGATGAGGGTGCGCAGGTCCCAGTCCGCGCAGGGGGTGGCGGTGGCGTCCAGCTGCGGTGCGGTGACGCCCCGGGCCACGCGGGCGGCCTCGGCGGCGCATTCGGTCATGTGGGCGTGCTCGGTCTTCATGCACCCCAACCTAGGCAGGCGCGGGGGGCCGGTCTTGAAGAAAGGCGACAGGTGCCGGGCGCGACGGGTGTACGGGCCACGGATAGGCTTTCCGGTGCGCGGACGAGCGCTCGCGCCCGTACGAAGGAGCAGCCGCACGTGACCACCACCGCCCCCCTGTCCCCGTCCGTCGTCACGGCCCCGGTCCCGGTGATCCGGGCGGACGGGGTCTCGCTCGTGCGCGACGGCAACGTCCTGCTCGACGCGGTCTCGCTCACCGTGCGCGGCGGGGAGCACTGGGCGCTGCTCGGCGCGAACGGGGCGGGCAAGAGCACGCTGCTCGGGCTGCTCGGAGCGGTGACGCATCCGACGCGGGGTTCGGTCGAGGTGCTGGGCCGCACGTTGGGGCGGGTGGACCTGCGGGAGCTGCGGACGCTGCTCGGCCACGTCAATCCGCGCCATCCGCTGCGTTCCCCGCTGACGGTGGCCGAGGTGGTGCTGACCGGGCTGACGAACTCGGTCGAGCCGGTGCCGCGCTGGTCGCCGGGTCCGGGGCAGCGGGAGCGGGCGGAGCGGCTGCTGACGATGCTCGGGATGGGCGGCAAGACGGGGTCGCGCTGGCCGGCCCTGTCGCAGGGTGAGCGCGGCCGGACGCTGATCGCCCGGGCCCTGATGCCGCAGCCCCGGCTGCTGCTGCTCGACGAGCCGGCGACCGGGCTCGACCTGGCCGCCCGGGAACAGCTGCTGGACAGCCTGGACGCGTTGCGCGCGGAGCATCCGGAGCTGGCGACCGTGCTGGTGACCCATCATCTGGAGGAGCTGCCCGCCTCCACCACGCACGCGATGCTGCTGCGCGGCGGGCGGTGTCTGGCCTCGGGCGCGGCGGACGAGGTGCTGACCACGGACCTGGTCAGCGAGTGCTTCGGCCACCCGGTCCGCATCAGCCGGACGGACGGCCGGTGGGCGGCCCGGGCGCGGCGGACGCCGCGGGCTCAGTAGCCGGGCGCTGCCTCGAAGGGTGTGGCCTGGTGGTAGTAGAGGAGCCAGCCGGCCGCGGTGCGGCGCCAGAGCGAACTGCGGTGGGCGCGCCTGCCCTTGGCCTCGGTGTCGAAGGTGAGGTGGACGAGCTCGTCGGCGAGGTGGATGGCGCGCATGCGTGAGGCGGTGAGCCGGCCGGGGCCCGGAGCCCGCCCCGAGACGAGCACGTCGATGATCGTGTCCCGGTCCCAGTGGCGGCCGGTGGTGTCCACCTCCCGGTAGTCGGGGTGCAGCACCTGGTCGAGGAGGTCGGCGGAGGCCCGGACGAGGGGGTCCAGGAGCCGGAGCTCGCCCTCGATGGCCGCGGCCACGCCCCGCGCCGGCTCGGTCATGCCCGTCTCCCGCCCGTCTCGGTCGTCATGGGCCAAGCGTAGAACGGGCATCACGCACCGCGCGGCCGCCGCGCCCCGTGGGGGAGAGCGCGGTGGCCGCCGGCGGGTGGCGCTGCTGTTACTCGACGATCTTCAGCAGCTTGTTCGCGGTGCCGGTGGTGGCGTTGCCGATCGCGTCCGGGGTCGCCCCGTCGGTCAGGGCCGTGGCGACCTCGGCCGGAGTGGCGTCCGGGTGCCCGGCCAGGTAGACGGCGGCGGCGCCGACGACGTGGGGGGTCGCCATCGACGTACCGGAGATGGTGTGGGACCCGGTGTCGCTGTCGTTCCAGGACGAGGTGATGTCGGAGCCGGGGGCGTAGAGGTCCACGACCGAGCCGTAGTTGGAGAACGAGGACTGCTCGTCGTCCACGGTGGACGAGGCGACGGTGATGGCCTCGGGGACGCGGGACGGGGAGCCCTCCCCCGCGTCGCTCGACTCGTTGCCGGCGGCGACCGCGAAGGTGACGCCGGAGGCGATGGCCTTCTGGACCGCCGCGTCGAGCGCTTCGTCGGCGCCGCCGCCCAGGCTCATGTTGGCGACGGACGGGCCCTGGTGGTGCTCGGTGACCCAGTCGATGCCGGCGACGACCTGCTCGGTGGTGCCGGAGCCGGAGTCGTCCAGGACGCGGACGGCGACGATCTTGGCCTTCTTGGCGACGCCGTACGTGGACCCGGCTATGGTGCCGGCCACGTGGGTGCCGTGGCCGTTGCCGTCGTCGGCGCTGTCGTCGTTGTCGACGGCGTCGAATCCGGAGCTGGCGCGGCCCCCGAACTCCTCGTGGGTGGTGCGGACCCCGGTGTCGATGACGTATGCGGTGACGCCCTCGCCCGCGCTGTCCGGGTAGGTGTACGCGTTGTCGCCGGCGGTCTCCGTCTGGTCGATGCGGTCCAGCCCCCAGGACGGCGGGTTGTCCTGGGTGGCGTCGATGTGGAACTTCTTGTTCTGGACGACCTTGGAGACGGCCGGGTCGGCGGCGAGCCGCTTGGCCTCGGTCTCCGAAAGGCCGCTGGCTGAGAAGCCGTTGATGGCGGAACTGTAGTTGCGCTTCAGCTTTCCGCCGTACTCCTCGGCGAGCTCCGCCTTGTCCGCCTTCTGGTCCAGCATCACGATGTAGCTGCCGGCGACCGCGGTCGCCGCGTCGGCACCGTAGACCTTGCCCATGGCCGGAGCGGGTGTCGCTCCGGCGAACGGGGTGCCCAGCAGGGTCACGCCGGCGGCGGCCGCGACCGCGGTGATGGAGGCGGTCAGCTTGAACCGGCGTGCGCGCTTGTGAATGGCCATGAAGAGGGGTCTCCTCGTCATTCTTTGTGGGGGGATTGACCTCCGGCCGGAAGATCTCCGGGGGTTGACTCGAAACCCTGGCCGATTGACGCGCGCAGATCAATACCTCCCTACAGCTCCGACGCACTCGCCAACCTTTCGTCACACGACGGTCGCAGGAGCCCCTCGATACGACGATCACCTTTACGTGTAAGGGGCTTGGATCCTTCTTCTCGGGGGCATCCCCCATCCTCAGGGCGGAGAGGAGGCCCGCCCGGCTCGCCGGAGAGCATGACGATCTCGCCTTATGCCGCCCCTACCTTCGAATCGGAAGGCGGCGGCGATGGGCTGGTGCCGGTCACGAGGGGGCAGACCCGTCATGGGGAATGTGGATGCGGCGCCGACGCGGGGGCCGCGGGTGCGGGGTGTGGCCGCCCGGGCAGGCGGCTGGAGTGCCCGGCACCGCTGGGCGGCGGTGACGATCTGGGTGCTGTTCGTCGTTCTGGCCATGGGCCTCGGCTCCGCGGCCGGCCGGGTCGACGTCAAGGAGAGCGAGCAGATGTCCGGCGAGGTGGGCCGGGCCGGGCAGATCATCGAGGACGCGGGGCTCAAGGACCCGGCCGGTGAGACCGTGCTCATCCAGTCGGAGGGCGAGAACGGGGCCGTGGCCGGGTCGGCCGGGTTCCGGGCGGCCGTCAAGGACGTCATCGAGGCCGTGCAGGACACCGGTGAGGTCGCCGCCGTCACCTCGCCCTACACCACCAAGGCCATTTCGGCCGACGGGCACAGCGCGCTCGTGCAGTTCGAGATGAGGGGCGACCCCGAGACGGCGAGCGAGCGCGTCGCACCCGTGCTGGAAGCCGTCGCGAAGGTGGACGGCGCGCACGACGGGCTGCTGATCGAGGAGATCGGCGGCGCCAGCATGGGCAAGACCTTCGACGACGCCTTCGGGAGCGACTTCCAGCGGGCCGAACTCTCCGCCGTGCCGGTCGCGCTCGGCATCCTGCTCATCGCCTTCGGCGCGCTGGTCGCGGCCCTGCTCCCGGTCGCCCTGGCGCTCACCGCGATCATGGCGACCCTGGGCCTGATGGGGGTGGTGAGCCACTTCCAGCCGATGAGCGACGCCGCCAACTCGGTGATGCTGCTGGTGGGTCTGGCCGTGGGCGTCGACTACTGCCTGTTCTATCTGCGCCGGGAGCGCGAGGAGCGGGCCAAGGGACGGGACGCCCGGACCGCGCTGATGATCGCCGCCGCGACCAGCGGGCGCGCCGTCATCGTCTCCGGCGTGACGGTCTGCGTCGCGATGGCGGGCATGCTCTTCACCGGCATCGAGGAGTTCGAGGCCATGGGCCTGGCCTCGCTGATGGTCGTCGCCGTCGCCATGGTCGGCTCGGTCACCGTGCTGCCCGCACTCCTCTCGCTGCTCGGCGAGCGGGTCGAGAAGGGGCGGGTGCCGTTCCTGAACCGCCTGAAGCGCTCGGAGCGGGGCGGCGCCGACGGCGAGAGCCGTGTCTGGCGCGCGGTGCTCACCGCTGTGCTGCGCCGCCCGTGGACCGCGCTCGTGGTCGCCGCCGGAGCGCTCGCCGCGATCGCCCTGCCCGCGCTCGGCATGCACACCCAGAACCTCACCCTGGACCAGGAGTTCGGCGACTCGATGCCGATCGTGCGGACCTACGACCGGCTGAACGAGGCGTTCCCCGGGGGCGCCGATCCGGCCCAGGTCGTGGTGCGGGCCGACGACATCGGCGCCGCTCCGGTGCGCCAGGCACTGGAGGAGTTCCGCAGGCAGGCCGTCTCCTCGGGCGCCTCCAAGGGCCCGGTGGACATCGTGACGCACGACGCGGAGAACGTCGCGGTCCTCGACGTACCGCTGGTCGGCGGTTCGGACCAGGCCGCGGCCGAGAAGAGCCTGGACCTGCTGCGGGACACCGTGCGTCCGGCGACCCTCGGCAAGGTCGACGGGGTGGAGGCGCCGATCACCGGGCAGGTCGCCGGGTCGAAGGACTTCAACGACCAGCTCGTCGGCTCGGTCGTGCCGATCTTCGCCTTCGTGGTCGTCTTCGCCTTCCTGCTGATGCTGCTCTGCTTCCGGTCGCTGACGGTGGCCATCACCTCGATCATCCTCAACCTGCTCTCGGTGAGCGCCGCCTACGGCATCCTGACGGCGGTCTTCCAGCACGGCTGGGGCGCCTCACTGGTCGGCGCGGAGGGCATCGGCGCGATCATGTCCTGGCTGCCGCTGTTCCTCTTCGTCATCCTCTTCGGGCTCTCGATGGACTACCACGTGTTCGTGGTCTCCCGGATCCGTGAGGCCCGTCTCCAGGGCCGCAACACCCGGGACGCCATCGCCCACGGCGTGGTCACCACGGCCGGGGTCGTCACCAGCGCCGCCGTGATCATGGTCGCCGTGTTCGCGATCTTCGGGACGCTCTCGATGCAGTCCATGAAGCAGATGGGCGTCGGCCTGGCGGCCGCCGTGCTGATCGACGCGACGATCATCCGCGGGGTGCTGCTCCCGGCGGCGATGGCCCTGCTGGGCGACCGCAACTGGTACTTCCCGAAGTGGCTGCGGTGGCTGCCGGACCTGACGCACGACGAGTCGTACGACGACGAGCCGGCCCTCTCCGCACCGGCGCGCGGCGGCGAGGAGCCGGAGCCGGTCGGCGTCTGACCCCCGCTGTACGTGGGCCCTCCTCCCGGACCGCCGGGAGGAGGGCCCACGCCGTTCAGCGCTGGTAGCGGGCCAGGACCCGGTTGCCATCGGTCACCAGGCGCTTCCTCAGCTCGGCCGCGTCGATCGCCCCGCTGTAGTACTCCTGGAACGCGGGCGTCGCCACCTTGTCCTTCCACTCGGGGTAGCCGCGCACCGACTGGGCCGGGGCCGACCGCAGCGACCCGGCGAGCGCGGCGCCGGTCGCCCAGCCCCGGTCCGCGGTGTGCAGGGAGGGGTCGGCCAGCGCCTCGGTACCGGTGGGCAGCATCCAGTCCCCCTTGGCCAGGCGCACCATGTTGGCGGGCTTGAGCAGGAAGTCGATGAACCGCACGGCCTCCTTCTTGTGCGGGCTGTCCTCGGCGACGGACAGGGTCTGGGGACTGACCCCCTGCGCCAGCCCGTCCCGGCCCGCCGGGGCGGGCAGCACCGTCCACTCGAAGCCCTTCGGGGCCTGCTCGACGACCTGCTGGCGGTACGAGAACCCGAGCGGCACCATCGCGTACTTGCCGCCGAAGAAGCCGGGCAGGGTGTCGCCGCCGCCCATGCCGAGCGCGGTGCGGGCGGCGCTGTGGTCGGTGTTGACCTGGTCGTGGATGGTGCCCGGGACGACCTGGTCGCCCTCCCCCATCGCGACGGTCACCTTGCCGTCGGCGCCCCGGTGGAAGAGCTCGCCGCCCGCCGAGAGGCCCAGGTTGAGGGTGACGGAGACGGGCTCCTTGAGCGGCCAGGCGACCCCGTAACGGCCCTCGCCGGTCAGCTCCTCGGTCACCCTGCGGAACTCCGCCCAGCTCCACGGCTTCTCGGCGGTGGGGATGCGGACCCCGGACTCCTTGAGGATCTTGGTGTTGGCGATCAGGACGCGGGGTTCCTGGAGGAAGGGCACGCCGTACACCCCGCCGTCGAAGGTGGCCGTCTCCCAGCTGTTGCGCGGGATGCCGTCGGTCAGCGCGTCCGGGAGGAGGGGGCGGAGGTCGGCGAGGTAGCCGCCGTACGCGAAGTCGGCCAGGTCGTCGGACGCGTCGTGGATGATGTCGGGCGCCTCACCTCCTTCGAAGGAGGTCAGGAGCTGGTCGTGGACGCTGTCCCAGCTGCCCTGGACGTACTCGACCCGGACGTCGGGGTGGGCCGCGTTCCACTCCTTCACCAGCTGCTTGTTGATGTCGACGGACTCCTTCTGCCAGGCCAGCGACTGGAAGCGGAGAGTGACCTTCCCGTCCGCGTCGCCGTCATCGTTCCCGCCGCAGCCGGTGAGCAGCAGGGCGAGCGCGGTGGCCGTCGCGGCCGCCGTACGGACCAGCGCGCGCATCAGTTCTTCACCGCCCCGGCCAGCATGCCGCCGGTGATCCGCCGCTGGATCACGGCGAACAGCACGAGCGAGGGGAGGGTGGCGAGGAACGCGGCGGCGGCGAGCGGTCCCAGGTCGGCGGCGCCCTCGGCGCCGAGGAAGTGCGTCAGTACGACCGGCAACGTCTGCTTCTCCGGGGTCTTGAGGAGGACGAGCGCGAAGAAGAACTCGTTCCACGCGGTGATGAACGCGAAGAGCGCCGTGGCGACGATCCCCGGGGCCAGCAGCGGGGCGGTGACCGAGACCAGCGTCCGCAGCCGCCCGGCCCCGTCGACCGCCGCCGCCTCCTCCAGCTCGCGCGGCACGGCCCGCACGTAACCGACGAGCATCCACAGCGCGAAGGGTAGCGCCCACACCACGTAGACCAGGATCAGGCCCCAGAGGGTGTTGATCAGGTGCAGGTTCTTCAGGACCAGGAAGAGCGGAATGATGAGGAGGACGAAGGGGAACGCCTGGCTGACCACCACCCACCCGGTGGCGGCCGTGGCGAGACGGGTGCGGTGGCGGGCCATCACATAGGCCATCGGGGTCGCGATCAGGACGGCGATCAGCCCGGCCGAGAGAGCGGCGATCAGCGAGTTGGCGGTGGCCCGCAGCAGCGGCTGCTCGTCGAACGCCTGCCGGAAGTTGTCCAGCGTCGGGTGGTGCGGAATCCAGGTCGGGTGCAGGGAGCCCAGCTCGGGGGCGGGTTTGAAGGCGGTGGAGATCAGCCACAGGAAGGGGAACGCCAGGAAGACCAGGTAGCACAGCAGCGCCACGTACTGCCCGGCGCGCACGGACCGTTTGGTGCGCGTGCTCATCGGTCGTCGCCTCCCCTGAGCCGCCCGGCGAGATAGACGGCGAGGATCACGGAGATCACCGCGACCATCACACAGCCCATCGCGGCGGCGTAGCCGAACTGCCCGTAGCGGAACGCCTCCTCGTACGCGAAGAGCATCGGCAGCCGGGTCCGGCCGCCGGGGCCGCCGTTGGTCAGGACGTAGACCAGGGCGAAGGAGTTGAAGTTCCAGATGAAGTTGAGCGCGGTGATGGAGAGGGCGACCGGTCTGATGGCGGGCCAGGTCACCGTGCGGAACCGGCGCCAGGCGCCCGCACCGTCCAGCGCGGCGGCCTCGTGGAGTTCGTGCGGGGTGTTCTGGAGCCCGGCCAGCAGGGCGACCGTGGTCTGCGGCATCCCGGACCAGACGCCGACGACGATCACGGCGGGCAGCGCGGTCGCGAGCCCGGTCAGCCAGTCCCGGCCGTCCCCGAGCCCGAGGTCGCGGATGGTCTCGTTGAGGATGCCGGCGTCCGGGTTGTAGACGAGCCGCCACATGATGCCGACGACGACCTCGGGCATCGCCCACGGGATGATCGCCAGGGCCCGGGCCAGCCAGCGCATCCGCAGGTTCTCGTTGAGCAGCAGCGCGAGGCCGAGGGCCAGCACGAACTGGGGGACGGTGACGCCGACCGCCCACACCAGGCCGATCCGGAACGACTCCCAGAACAGCCCGTCGTGCAGCAGGTCCTGGAAGTTCAGCGCGCCGGTCCACTGCGTGGCGCGGGTGCGGCCGGACTGGGCGTCGGTGAAGGCGAGCGCGATGCCGTAGAGCAGCGGGCCGACACTCAGGACCAGGATCGGGATCAGGGCGGGCAGGACCAGGAACCAGGTGCCGGCGCCCCGGTCGAGCCGGCCGTCCGTGCGCTTGCCCGTGCGCTTGCCCGGCGGCCCGTGGCGCCCGGATCCTACGGTTGCACTCGCCAATGTCATGCTGACGCCCCCTTTGCGTTGTTCGACCGGCTACTTGCCGCTCTGGCCGCTCAGGTGGCCTCCGTCATCGTGCTGACGGGCCGCCGGTTCGTCAAGGCAACCTGCACGGATGCGAAAATCGGACCATGAACGAGATGGAAGCGCGCGAGGTGCTGGCCGCCGCCGGGTTCCCCGGGAGCGCGGAGCTGCTGGCGCTCGGCGAGAACGCGGTGTTCACGGCCGACGGCCTCGTCGTCAAGATCGGCCGGGACGCCGTACGCCACCCCGAGCTGCTGGAGCGGGCCGGGCGCGAGGTGTCCGTCGCCCGGTGGCTCGCGGCGTCCGGGGTCCCCGCCGTCCGGGCGGCCGAGGACGGGGCCCGGCTGGTCGGGGGTCACCCGGTGACCGTGTGGCACCGGCTGCCCGAGGCGGTGCGGCCCGCCGAGCCGCGCGACCTGGCCCCCCTGCTGGCCGCCGTCCACGCGCTGCCCGTGCCGGAGGACTTCGCGCTGCCGCACCGGGAGCTGCTGGGCGGTGTCGAACGGTGGCTGCTGCTGGCGGGCGACGCGATCGATCCGGCCGACGCGGCGTATCTGCGCGAGCGGCGCGACGGGTTCGCGGCGGCGGCCGCGGCGCTGGTCCCGCATCTGCCGCCGGGGCCGATCCACGGGGACGCTCTGGCGCGCAACGTCCATGTCGGGGCGGACGGGCCGGTCCTGGTGGACCTGGAGACCTTCTCCTCGGACCTGCGCGAGCACGATCTGGTGGTCCTCGCGCTGTCCCGCGACCGGTACGGGCTGCCGGCCGACGCGTATGACGCGTTCACCGAGGCGTACGGATGGGATGTACGCGAGTGGGACGGGTGCGGGGTGCTGCGAGGGGCGCGGGAGACGGCGAGCTGTGCGTGGGTGGCGCAGCACGCGCCCTCGAACGATGCCGCTCTGGCGGAGTTCCGGCGCCGGGTGGCGTCGCTGCGGGACGGTGACCCCTCGGTGCGGTGGTATCCGTTCTGAGCCGGTGAGGTCCCCCGGCGCGCGGGCCGGCGCTTGTCCTCCATCGCCGGACGGGCTTGATCCGGCGGTCCTCACCGCGCGGGCGTGACGCCCGGCTCAGGCCGTCGTGCGTACCGGTTCCCTCACCGGCCACTGGCCGTCCACCACCGCGTCCGGGGTGCCCTTGCGGCGGAGGAAGTCCTGGAAGTCCGCCGCCCACTCCGCGTGCCAGGTGATCTGACGGGCGTGCAGGGCGTCCGCCGGGAGTTCGGCGACGACGCGGTGACGGGCGGCTATCGCGTAGGCCACGCGCACCGCGGCCAGTGCGTCCGCCGCCGCGTCGTGGGCGCCGCCGTGGATCACGCCGTACTCGACGCAGACCGCCTCCAGGTTGCGCTTGCCCTTGCGGTAGCGGTCGACGGCCCGGTCGATGGTGTACGGGTCGACCACGGGGCCGATGGGCGCGCCGCCCAGCCGGTCGGCCAGCGGGGGCAGTCCGTGGCGGTGCAACTCGGCGGTGAGCAGCGTCAGGTCGAAGGCGGCGTTGTACGCGACGACCGGGACGCCCCGGCGCCAGTAGCCGGCCAGCGTGTCGGCGATCTCGTCGGCCACCTCGCGCGCGGGCCGGCCCTCCGCCGCCGCGCGCTCGCTGCTGATGCCGTGGATCGCGGACGCCTGGGCCGGGATGCGGATGCCCGGGTCGGCCAGCCAGGTGTGCCGGGCCACCGGCTCACCGTCCCGGTCGTCCACCGCGATGACCGCGGCCGTCACGATCCGGGCCTCCAGCGGGTCCGTCCCCGTCGTCTCCAGATCGAAGCCGACCAGTGCGTGCCGGTGCCAGCTCATCCCGTACCTCCTTCGTGGTGCTCCCCCGGATGACGACCACCCTCGCACGGGCCACTGACAACGCCGTCAGGAGACCGGCCGGGAGTCCGTCCACACGGACTCGAACTCCTCGCGGTAGGTCTCGAACAGCCCGTGCTCGTACCCCTGCCCGGCCCGGACCACCGCACGCCCGCCGCCGCGCAGCACCAGCACCGGTGCCTCCATGCCGCGCGCCCTGCGCAGATAGGTCTGGACGACCCCGACCGCGTCGGCCCCGTCGCCGTCCACCAGGTAGGCCGTGAAGCGCGGGGTCTCGTCGAAGACGTGGATCTGGAAGGCGTCCGGGTCGCGGAGCTTCGCGCGCACCCGGCGCGTGTGCAGGATGTTCATCTCGACGGACCGGCTCAGCTCGCCCTTCTTCAGGCCGAGCTCCCGCTCGCGGCGCTTGACCGCGCTGCTGGCCGGGTTGATGAAGAGCAGCCGGATCCGGCAGCCCGACTCGGCGAGCCGGATGAGGCGGCGTCCGGAGAAGTTCTGCACCAGCAGGTTGAGCCCGATGCCGATCGCGTCGAGTCGGCGGGCGTCCCCGAACAGGTCCTCGGCGGGCAGCTGGCGCTGGAGGCGCACCCGGTCGGAGTGGACGGAGACCACGTCCGCGTACCGGTCGCCGACCAGCTCCTCGACGGCGTCGACCGGCAGCCGGTCCGCGGAGGGCACGCCCGCGCCGCTGCCGAGCATCTCCAGGAGCCGGGCGGAGGCCCGCTCGGCCTGGGCGAGCACCGCCTCGTTGAGGGCGCGGTTCCGGGATACGACGTTGCGGGCGACCTCCAGCTCGTCGAGCGCCAGTTCGACATCGCGGCGGTCGTCGAAGTACGGCTCGAAGCAGGGCCAGTGCTGGACCATCAGTTCGCGGAGCTGGGGCAGCGTGAGGAAGCTGAGGACGTTGTCGTCGGCCGGGTCGAGCAGATAGCCCTTGCGGCGGGAGACCTCGCGCACGGCGACCGCGCGCTGCACCCACTCCTGGCCGGCGGGCCCGGCGGCGGCCACCACCCAGTCCTCGCCGTGGACGGGCTCGTAGATCGGGCGGAGCACCGCCGCGACGACGGCACGCAGCCGCTGTTCGACCAGATTCAGCCAGATATAGGCGCGCCCGGCCCGCTGGGCGCGCATGCGCACCTCGCTCCAGGCGTCGGCGCCCCAGTCCAGCTCCGCACCGATCTCCAGGGGCTGCGCCAGCGATACCGCCCCGGGCGGGACCTCGGCCACGTCCCCCTCGTGACCCGTGTCACCCGGGGGCAGCTCGAACCCTCCCGAGCTCACCCGCGCACCGCCTTCCACTCCCCCACCAACGATCAAGGAAGGGTACTCCGGGAGCGGGAGCCGGTGCAGCCCGATGCGCAGGCTCCTTTACCAACTCCCCATGGAAGCAAACGTGTTCCAGTCGGCGGGTTCGACGGGAGTGAGCGGATTCATAGGGATTAAACACCCCAGTGAGGGCCGCGAACCGGACAGCCGCGGACAGGAGGCGATCGGAGGCCGGTTCCGGGCGACACGGAGAGGCACGAGGTTGACCGACCGGCCGACGTCCTAGGTAAGGGGAGCTCTTTCGGGGAAGATCTGGGCCGGGGAGAGGCGGCCCGCATTCCCCCAGGGCGACCGCGGCAGGACGGGAAGAGTCGAATCCATGCAGGTGTGGCCGGGACAGGCGTACCCGCTCGGTGCCACGTACGACGGCGCCGGGACCAATTTCGCGGTCTTCTCGGAGGCCGCCCACCGAATCGAGTTGTGCCTGCTGCACGACGACGGTTCCGAGACGGCGGTGGAGCTGAGAGAGACCGACGCGTTCGTCCGGCACGCGTATCTGCCCGGGGTGATGCCCGGTCAGCGCTACGGCTTCCGCGTGCACGGACCGTACGAACCGGAGCACGGCATCCGGTGCAACTCCGCCAAGCTGCTGCTCGACCCGTACGCTCGCGCGGTGTCCGGGCGGATCACGTGGGGCGAGGCGGTTTACGGCTACCCGTTCGGGAAGCCGGACGCGCGCAACGACCTCGACTCCGCGCCGCACACCATGACCTCGGTCGTGGTGAACCCCTACTTCGACTGGGGCGACGACCGGCGCCCCCGTACGGACTACCACCGCACGGTGATCTACGAGGCTCACGTGAAGGGCCTGACGATGCTCCACCCGGGGCTGCCGAAGGAACTGCGCGGCACCTACGCCGGGCTGGCGCATCCGGAGATCATCGCCCACCTGACGGAGCTGGGCGTCACCGCGATCGAGCTGATGCCGGTGCACCAGTTCGTGCAGGACCACCGGCTGGCGGACGCGGGGCTCGCCAACTACTGGGGCTACAACACGATCGGCTTCTTCGCCCCGCACAACGCGTACGCCTCCTGGGGCGACCGGGGCGAGCAGGTCCTGGAGTTCAAGCAGGCCGTGCGCGCCCTGCACCAGGCGGGCATCGAGGTCATCCTCGACGTGGTCTACAACCACACCGCCGAGGGCAACCACCTCGGGCCCACGCTCTCCTTCCGGGGGCTCGACAACGCCTCGTACTACCGGCTGACCGACGACCAGCGGTATTACATGGACACCACGGGCACCGGGAACTCGCTGCTCATGCGGTCGCCGCACGTGCTCCAGATGATCATGGACTCGCTGCGCTACTGGGTGACCGAGATGCATGTGGACGGCTTCCGCTTCGACCTGGCGGCCACGCTGGCCCGGCAGTTCCACGAAGTGGACCGGCTGTCGTCGTTCTTCGACCTGGTGCAGCAGGACCCGGTGGTCAGCCAGGTGAAGCTGATCGCCGAGCCGTGGGACGTGGGCGAGGGCGGCTACCAGGTGGGGAACTTCCCGCCGCTGTGGACCGAGTGGAACGGCAAGTACCGGGACACGGTCCGCGACCTGTGGCGGGGCGAGCCCCGGACGCTGGCCGAGTTCGCCGGGCGGCTGACCGGGTCCTCGGACCTGTACCAGGACGACGGGCGGCGCCCGCTGGCCTCGATCAACTTCACGACCTGCCACGACGGCTTCACGCTGCACGACCTGGTCTCCTACAACGACAAGCACAACGAGGCAAACGGCGAGGGCAACCGGGACGGCGAGAGCCACAACCGGTCGTGGAACTGCGGCGCCGAGGGCGAGACGGACCGGACCGAGGTGCTGGAGCTGCGCGAGCGTCAGATGCGCAACTTCACCGCCACGCTGATGCTGTCGCAGGGCGTGCCGATGCTCAGCCACGGCGACGAGTTCGGGCGTACCCAGCAGGGCAACAACAACGCCTACTGCCAGGACAACGAGCTGTCGTGGGTGCACTGGCCCGAGCCGGCCGCCGCGGTGGGCGAGGACGGCGAGGACGGCGGGCCGGACGACGGTGCGCAGGACATGAGCCTGCTCGAATTCACCCGGGCGATGGTGTGGCTCCGCCGCGACCACCCGGTCTTCCGCCGCCGCAGGTTCTTCCACGGCCGCCCGGTGGAGGGCACGCACGACGAGCTGTCCGACATCGCCTGGTTCACCCCCGAGGGCCAGGAGATGACCCAGCGGGACTGGCAGGCCGCCCACGCGAAGGCCCTCACGGTCTTCCTGAACGGAAACGCCATCTCGGAGCCGGGACCGCGCGGGGAGCGGATCTCCGACGACTCGTTCCTGCTGATGTTCAACGCGAGCGCCGAGACCCTGGAATTCGCGGTGCCCGTGAACCACGGCCGGCAGTGGCACGCCGTGGTGGACACCGCGCGCCCGGCCGGGGTGCTGCCCGGGGCCGGGCCGAAGGTCGCGGCGGGCGATCGGGTGACGCTGGTGGGCCGGAGCATGGTGGTGCTGCAACGACCGGCCTGACCGGTCGCGCGGCCGCCCGTGTCACTCCGTCGTGGCCCGGGGCCTGTCCGGCCCTGATCCGCCGGACAGGCCCTTGTGCGGGGCGGGGTGACAGAGGCGGCCCCGATGTGGGTACGAAGGTCCCATGACGCCCACCGCCACGTACCGTCTCCAGCTCCAGCCGGAGTTCCCGTTCCGCGCCGCCGAGGACGCCGTGCCGTACCTCGCCTCCCTCGGCGTCTCCCATCTGCATCTCTCCCCGGTCCTGGAAGCGGTGCCGGGCTCCCGGCACGGCTACGACGTCACCGACCACGGCCGGGTGCGGAACGAGCTGGGCGGCGAGGAGGGGCTGCGGCGCCTCGCGCGCACCGCGCGGGAGCACGGGCTCGGCCTGGTCCTGGACATCGTGCCCAACCACATGGCGGCCGACCCCGTCCACAACCACGCCCTGCGCGAGGTGCTGCGCGAGGGGCCGGAGTCCCGGTACGCCCGCTGGTTCGACATCGACTGGGCGGCAGGCGACGGGCGGATGCTGCTGCCGGTGCTGGGCGGGCGGATCGGTGACGAGATGGAGCGGATGCGGGTCGACGGCGAGGTGCTGCGCTACGGCGAGCAGGAGTTCCCGCTCCGGGCCGGCACCGCCCGCCTCCCGCTCCCGGAGCTGCTGGACGCCCAGCACTACCGGCTCGGCTGGTGGCGGCTGGCCCGTACCGAGCTGAACTACCGGCGGTTCTTCACCATCGCGGACCTGATCGGGGTGCGGGTGGAGGACCCGGAGGTCTTCGCCGCCACCCACGGCAAGATCCTCGAACTGGTCCGGGACGGGGTGGTCGACGGTCTGCGGATCGACCACCCGGACGGTCTCGCCGACCCGGCCGGCTATCTGGAACGGCTCTCCGAGGAGAGCGGCGGGGTGTGGACGGTGGTGGAGAAGATCCTCACCGGCTCGGAGCGGCTGCCGGCCGGCTGGGCCGTCGCCGGAACCACGGGCTACGACGCGCTGTACCGGATCGACGGGCTCTTCACCGACCCCCAGGGCGCCGCCGAGCTGCTGGGCCACTACCGCGAGGCGGCCTCCCCGGCCGGCGACCGGGGCGGCTACTGGACGGCGACCGTGCGCCGGGCCGCGTACCGCGTCGTCACCCATGAACTGGCGGCGGAGACGGAGCTGCTGACCCGCCTCGCCTCGCGGATCTGCGCCGGGGACCCCGCGCTGCGCGACCACGCCCCCTGGGCCCTGCGCACCGCCATCCGCGAGCTGCTGGTCCGCGTCCCGGTCTACCGCCCGTACGTGACGGCGGGCGGCCCCTGCTCCGACGCCGCCGAGGCGACGCTCGACGCGACGACGGTGAGCGACGCCAAGGCGGTCTTCGCGGTACGCGAGGAGGCGTCGGCGGTCGACGTGGTGCGGGACCTGGCGCTCGGGCGGCTCGGTGGCGGCGCGGACCGGGCGGCGTTCTGCGCCCGGTTCGCCCAGACGTCGTCCGCGCTGCGGGCGAAGGCGGTCGAGGACACGGCGTACTACCGGTACCTGCCGTTGATCTCGGCCAACGAGGTGGGCGGCGACCCGGGGCACCCGGCGGTCGAGCCGGAGGACTTCCACGCCTTCTGCGCCCGCCTGGCGCGCGACTGGCCCGCCACCGGGACCGCGTTGACGACGCATGACACGAAGCGCAGCGCCGATGTGCGGGCGGGCATCGCGGTGCTCTCGCAGTGCCCCGGACGGTGGGCGGGACTGGTGGCGGGGCTCGGGCGGTCCGCCCAGGCCGCGCCCGATCCGCAGCTGGCCTGGCAGGCGTGGCAGACGGCGGTCGGCTGCGCGGGCATCCCGGCGGAGGAGCGGGCGGCACGGCTGGAGCCGGCGTTGCTGAAGGCCGTGCGCGAGTCGGGTCTGTTCACGAGCTGGACGGAGCCGGATCCGGTGTACGAGCGGATGGCGTCGGACTTCGTGGCCGCCGGGCCGGCCGCGGACACCGGCCCGGTACGGTCCCTCGTGGAGGAGTTCGCCGCCCCGCTCGCCGCGCACGTGCGGGCGCATGCGCTGGGCGCGGCACTGGTGCACCTGACGATGCCGGGGGTGCCGGATCTCTACCAGGGCACCGAGCGCGCCTATCTGGCCCTGGTCGACCCGGACAACCGGCGGCCGTTCCGGGAGCCGTCGCCGGACGCGCCCGCCGACGAGAAGGCCGGGCTGACGGAGGTGGTGCTGCGGCTGCGGCGGGAGCGGCCCGCGGTGTTCGGCGAGTCGGGCACGTACGCCCCGCTGCGCGCCTCGGGCCCGGCGGCCTCGCACTGCGTGGCCTTCTGCCGCTCGGGCGAGGTCGTGACGGCGGTGACCCGGCTGTCGCTGCGGCTCGCGGAGTCGGGCGGCTGGCGGGGCACGCGGCTGGCCCTGCCGGACGAGGGCGTGTGGCGGGACCTCCTCGCACCGGGCCGCTCGTTCACGGGCGGCACGGCGGAGGCGGCGGAGCTGTTCGCGGACCGGCCGGTGGCGTTGCTCGTACGGGGGTGAGGGCCCCGGCTCAGCCCGGCCGGACGAGGAGGGAGCTAGGGCCCCGGGTCAGCAGGCCCGTGGCGGCCGGGCGGAAGCCCTCCGCCCAGCGGAGCCGGGGCATCGCGTCGAGCAGGGCGCGCAGGCCCTGCTCGGCCTCCAGGCGGCTGAGCGCCACGGCCGGGCAGCCCGCCGGGCCGGTCAGCGTGCGGTCCTGGTCCGGGCGGAACGGGTCGAAGGTGTCCGGGGCCGCGAACCGCTGCGGGTCGCGCGCGGCCGCCCCGACG
>NZ_JAAGNI010000074.1 GCF_010550605.1 Streptomyces sp. SID9727 | reverse complement strand
TGCGCGCCCTGCTGCCCGGCGCCGCCTGCCTCGCGACCCTCGTCGCGCTCGCCCTGACCGACGGCGTCCTCGGCGGCGACGCCCGGCTGGCCATCGGCTCCGCCGGGGCCCTCCTCGCGTTCACCGGCCTCGCCCTCGCCCTGCGCACCGGCCCGCTGAGCGCCCGGGACGGTGCGGGGTCGTCCGGCACCGCCGCGCTCTGCGCCTGCTGGCTGCTCGGCTACGTCCTGTACGGCGACGACCTCCTCCACCAGGTCGTCAGCGGCGGCCCCGAAGGCCCCTGGACTGCGACCCCGGCACCCCTGCTGGGGCTCGCCGTCGCGGTGGTCCCGGCCGCCTGGTGCGCGCACCTCTTCGCCCTCGCCGCGCACCGCAGGCTGCACGGCAGCCATGCGCTGGAGGAGTTCGGGGCGGGCGTGCGCCCCCCGCTGTTCGGCGTCCTCGCGCTCTTCGTCTGCGCCCTCGCCGCGCTGCTGTACCTGGCCCGGCTGGGCTTCGGCACCGGCGGTTCACCGGCCGGGGCCGCCGCCCTCGGGCTCCTGCTCCTGCTGGCCCGGCTCCTGACCGTGCACGGCTTCCCCGAACCCGCCGCCACCGGACTCGCCGCCGCCTGCGCCCTGGAGGCCGCGGCCCCCGCCCTGGTCCTGGCCGGGCGGCTGCCGGGGCTGGACGCGGTCGCCCGGCCCGTCGACGCCCTCATCGAAGCGGCGGGCGCCGGGGTCGTGCCCGTACTGGCCTGTGGCACCGCCGCGCTCGGCCTGCTGATCACCGCCGTACTCGCCCTCTCCCGGGCATCCGCCCACGCCGCCCCCTGAGGCGGCGCCCAGAGCCCCCCGCGGAGCCGACGCCGCGGGCCGTCACCACCCGAACCGTACGCACCGAGACGTACGGAACAGCCCTCAAGGAGACACCGACATGACCCGCCAATCCCCCGCACCGGCAGCCCGCCGTCGGCCCTCAGGCCGGGGCGGTGCGCGATGAGGGTGCTGCTGCTCGGAGCCAACGGATTCATCGGCCGGTTCGTGGCCGACCGGCTGCTCGCCGACCCCGCCGTCCACCTCACGGCCCTCGGCCGGGGCGACGACGCCGACGTGCGGTTCGACCTCGCGACCGGCAGCCCCGGAGCGCTCACCCGCTTCCTGGACGCCGTCCACCCCGGGGTCGTCGTCAACTGTGCCGGCGCGACCCGGGGCGGCGCGCGCGACCTCACCCGCCACAACACCGTCGCCGTCGCCACCGTCTGCGAGGCGATGCGGCGCAGCCGCTGCACCGCCCGCCTGGTCCAGGTCGGCTGCGCCTCGGAGTACGGGCCCTCCCAGCCCGGGTCCTCCACCGCCGAGGACGCCATCCCGCGCCCCGGCGGCCCGTACGGCGTCAGCAAGCTCGCCGCCACCGAACTCGTCCTCGGCTCCGGCCTCGACGCGGTCGTCCTGCGGGTCTTCTCGCCGGTCGGCCCGGGCACCCCGGCCGGTTCCCCGCTCGGCCGGCTCGCCGAGGCGATGCGCCGCACCATGCAGGCGGGGGACGGCGAGCTGAAGCTCAGCGGCCTGGGCGTGCAGCGGGACTTCGTGGACGTACGCGACGTGGCGCGGGCCGTGCACGCCGCCTCCCTCTCCGCCGCCCAGGGCGTCGTCAACATCGGCACCGGCCGGGCCGTCCGGCTGCGCGACGCGGCGGCCGTCCTCGCCAAGGTCGCCGGATACGCCGGCGCGCTCCACGAACTGGACACGCCCCCCGCCCGCCTCCCCATCGGCGCCCCCCGCACCTCCACCGAGTCGGTCATCGAACACCTCTCGGCCACCCCGTCCCCGTACCCGGACGGCTGCGGCGCCTGGCAGCAGGCCGACGTCCGCACCGCGCGGGACCGGCTCGGCTGGCGCCCCCGGATCAACCTGGAGGAGTCGCTCGCCGACATCTGGATGGAGGCGGCGTGCCGTATCTGACGAGCACCGGCACCGCCCGGCGCACCAGCGGCGCCGACCGGATCGGCTTCGGTGTCCCCGGCTACGCCCACCCGCTGCTCGCCCCCGCCGAGTGGGCCGAGCTGACCCGCCCCGGCACCCCGCTGCACTGGGCGGTCCTCAACATCGACAACGGCCCCGGCAGCAGGCCCGACCCGCACTGCCTGGAGGCGGCCGGACGGCTCCGCAACGCCCGCGCCCGCGCGCTGCGCGAAGGGGACCCGCTCGACGCCGTACGGGCGTCCGGCGGCAGGCTGCTCGGGCAGCTCGACCTCGCCCACGGCACCCGCCCGTTCGGGGAACTGCTCGCCGACGCGCGGTCCTACCTGGACTGGTACCGGGTGGACGGCTTCTACCTCGACCACTGCCCGGCCGGCCGAGCCGAACTCCCCGCCGTCCGCCGCCTCAACGGCACCCTGCGGGCCTTCCTCGGGAAGGACGACGGCCACCTCGTGCTGGGGCACGACACCCACCCGTATCCCGCGTACGCCGAGACCGGCGACCAGCTCGTCACGTTCCGGGGCGCGTGGAGCGACTACCGGTGGTCGCAGGTGGCGGAGTGGACCGCGGCCTACCCGCCCGGCCGCTTCGCGCACTTCGTGCACGGCGTTCCGCGTACGCATCTGGAGGAGGCGATGCGCATCGCCCGCTGGCAGGGCGCCGGGACGATCTTCTTCACCGACCGCGGCGGACGGTCCGGCCCGGGGAACGGGGTCGGACAAAGCGATCCATTCGCGGCACTGCCCAGGTACTGGGACGAAATCGTCTCGCGGATCGGACCTGGTATCTCGGAATGAGAAGGGGCGTGGCAGTGTTACGGCAAGAACAACCGTACGTAGTCGAAGTACGTAGAAACCGACCACCTGCATTGTTGAGGTTCCTGTGTCGCTGCCACCCCTGGTCGAGCCAGCTGCTGAGCTCACCGTCGACGAGGTCCGCAGGTACTCCCGCCACCTGATCATCCCGGATGTCGGGATGGACGGGCAGAAGCGGCTGAAGAACGCGAAGGTGCTCTGTGTCGGCGCCGGCGGCCTCGGTTCGCCGGCCCTGATGTACATGGCCGCCGCCGGTGTCGGCACGCTCGGCATCGTGGAGTTCGACGAGGTAGACGAGTCGAACCTGCAGCGCCAGGTCATCCACAGCCAGGGCGACATCGGCAAGTCCAAGGCCCAGTCGGCCAAGGAGACCGTCCAGGGCATCAACCCCCTGGTCAACGTGGTCCTTCACGAAGAGCGGCTGGAAGCCGAGAACGTGATGGACATCTTCTCCCAGTACGACCTGATCGTGGACGGCACGGACAACTTCGCCACCCGCTATCTCGTCAACGACGCCGCGGTTCTGCTGAACAAGCCCTACGTCTGGGGCTCGATCTACCGCTTCGACGGCCAGGCGTCCGTGTTCTGGTCCGAGCACGGTCCCTGCTACCGCTGCCTCTACCCGGAACCGCCCCCGCCGGGCATGGTTCCGTCCTGCGCCGAGGGCGGCGTCCTCGGTGTGCTCTGCGCCTCCATCGGCTCGATCCAGGTCAACGAGGCCATCAAGCTGCTCGCCGGCATCGGCGACCCGCTGGTCGGCCGGCTGATGATCTACGACGCACTGGAGATGCAGTACCGCCAGGTCAAGGTGCGCAAGGACCCCGACTGCGCGGTCTGCGGCGAGAACCCCACCGTCACCGAGCTCATCGACTACGAGGCGTTCTGCGGCGTCGTGTCGGAGGAGGCCCAGGAGGCGGCGGCCGGTTCGACCATCACTCCGAAGCAGCTCAAGGAGTGGATCGACGCCGACGAGAAGATCGAGATCATCGACGTCCGCGAGCCGAACGAGTACGAGATCGTCGCGATCCCGGGCTCCCGGCTGATCCCGAAGAACGAGTTCCTGATGGGCAACGCCCTCCAGGACCTCCCGCAGGACAGGCGCATCGTCCTGAACTGCAAGACGGGTGTCCGCAGTGCGGAAGTCCTCGCGGTCCTCAAGTCGGCGGGCTTCGCCGACGCGGTCCACGTGGGCGGCGGCGTGATCGGCTGGGTCAACCAGATCGAGCCCGAGAAGCCGGTCTACTAGAACGGTCGGAAGGGGGCCGGTCCGCGTCGCGCGGGCCGGCCCCCTTCGGCGTCCGCGGGCACCGTCACGAGCAGGTCTTGCCGTCCGCCGGGACCTTCCCGTCCAGGAAGTACGAGTCCACGGTGGACGTCACACAGCTGTTGCCGCCGTACGCGCCGTGCCCCTCGCCCTCGTTGGAGAGCAGCACGCCGACGCCTTCGCCCAGCTCGTCCGCCATCCTGCGGGCGCCCTCGTACGGCGTGGCCGGGTCGCCCGTCGTCCCGACGACCAGGATCGGACCGGCGCCCGGCGCGCTCGCCTCCGGGTCGTCGTGCTCGCCCTCCACCGGCCAGCCGGAGCACCAGCCCGCCGTGTCCCAGGCCAGGAACGGGCCGAAGACGGGGGACAGCTTCTCGAACTCGGGCAGCAGCGCCTTCGCCTCGGCCGCCGTGGGCCGGGCCTTGCCGTCCGCACAGGAGATGGCCCGCTGCGCATGGTTCTGGGTGTCGTAGTGGCCGTTCTCGTCCCGGCCGTTGTACGAGTCGGCGAGCTGGAGCAGCGTGGCGCCGCTGCCGTCCTGGGCCTCGTCCAGGGCCCGCGTGAGAGTGGGCCAGTTGTCCTTCGAGTAGAGGGGGAGCACGATGCCGGTGATCGCCAGCGACTGGTTGAGCTCGCGGTCCGTGCCGGTCGGCAGCGGCTCGGCGTCGATCCGCTTCAGCAGCGCCGCGACCCGCCGGGTGCCCGCCTCCGGGTCCTCGCCGCGGTCCTTGAAGTAGTTCTCCAGCGCCCGCTGGAAGCCGGTCGCCTGGTTGCGGGCGTGTCCGGTGGCGTCGGCGGTCGGGTCGACGACCGCGTCGAGGACCGTGCGCCCCACCTTCTCCGGGAAGAGGTGGGCGTACGTGCCGCCCAGCTCGGTGCCGTACGACATGCCGAAGTACGTCAGCTTCTCGTCCCCGAGGACCTGGCGGATCAGGTCCATGTCGCGGGCGGCGTTCGTCGTGCCGACGTACGGGAGGACCTTGCCGGAGAGGCGTGCGCAGCCGGCCCCGAAGTCGGCGCCGTCCGCCATGAAGGCCGTCTCCTCGGCCGCCGTGTCCGGCGTCATGTCCACATTCCGGTACGCCTTCTCCTGCGCCTCGTCGTCGCGGCACCGCACCCCGGCGCTCCGCGCCACTCCGCGCGGGTCGAAGCCCACCAGGTCGTAGCGGGTGTTGAGAGTGGTGTACCCGGCGGCGGCGCGCGGCAGCATCGAGACGCCGGAGCCGCCCGGTCCGCCGAAGTTGAAGAGCATCGAGCCCAGGCGTTTGGACGTGTCCGTGGCCTCCTTGCGGATCAGAGCGATGCCGATCGTGCCGCCCTTCGGCTTCGCGTAGTCCAGCGGCACCTTCACGGTCGCGCAGCGCCAGTCGGAGCCCGGCGCCTCACCGTCCTCGGCAGCCTCGCAACGGGTCCAGTCCAGGTGCTGCGAGGCGAGCGGGCCGGGCGACGAGGCGGCGGAGCCGTCCGCCCGCTTCCCCGGCTCGTCCTCCGTACCGTCCTCGCAGCCCGCGAGCACCCCCGTCAGCAGCAGTACGGCGGCGGCCACCGATCCGGCCCGTGCGTGTGCGACCACGTGTGCGTTCCCTCCCCGTCGAGCGCTGCCCGTACGGCAGTTCGCCCATCGTAGGGGGGCGCCTCGCGGGGCTCAGCCGCAGACCGTGCCGGACTCCGGGACCCTGCCGTCGAGCAGATAGCCGCCGACCGCCTTCTGCACGCAGGCGTCCCCGCTGTTGTACGCGCCGTGCCCCTGGCCCTTGTACGTCATCCGCACGCCGACGCCCTCGCCCAGTTCCCCGGCCATCGCCTCGGCGCCCTCGTACGGGGTCGCCGGGTCGCCGGTGTTGCCGATGACGAGGACGGGGGCGGAGCCGGGGGCGCTGACGTCCGGGGTCTTCCAGGTGCCCTTGACCGGCCAGTCGGTGCAGCCCATGAGGCCCCAGCCCAGGTAGTCGCCGAAGACCGGCGAGGCGTCGCGGAATTCGGGGAGCTTCGCCTTCGTCTGCTCCAGCGTGAACCGCTCGCGCGAGTCGGCGCAGCTGATCGCGGAGTAGGCGGCGGCGGAGTTGTCGTACCGCCCGTCGTCGGAGCGGCCGTTGAGGGAGTCGGCGAGCGCCAGGAGCAGGGAGCCGTTCCCGCCGTCGGCCTCGTCCACCCCCTGTTCCAGCAGCGGCCAGGTCTCCTTGGAGTAGAGGGCCGCCGCGATGCCGGTGGTCGCCTGGGTCTCGGTCAGCTTGCGGGCGCCGATGCCCTTGATGGGCTTCTTCTCCAGCTGGTCCAGCAGGGAGGAGATGCCCTTCTCGATCTCCCCGGCGTCGGACCCGGGCAGCTTGCAGGCGTCACCCCGCTCCGCGCAGTCCTTCGTGAAGTTGTCCAGGGCGAGCTGGAAGCCCTTGGCCTGGCTCAGCGAGGACTGCTCGGCGTCCTCGGTGGGGTCCACCACCGCGTCCAGGACCGCCCGGCCGACCTTCTTCGGGAACAGGTGCGCGTAGACGCCGCCCAGCTCGGTGCCGTACGAGATGCCGAAGTAGTACAGCTTGTCGTCGCCGAGCACCTGGCGCATCAGGTCCATGTCGCGGGCGGCGTTGGTGGTGCCGACGTACGGAAGCTGCTCACCGGACCGCTTCTCGCAGGCGGCGGCGAACCTCTTGGTGTCCTGGACGAACGCCTTCTCCTCCGCCGCGTCGTCCGGGGTGCCGTCCTCCTGGTAGCGGGCGTCCAGCTGCTTGTCGGTCTCGCACTCGACGCCGTCGCTGTTCCCCACGCCGCGCGGGTCGAAGCTCACCAGGTCGTACCGGGCGCGCAGTTTGTCGTACGCCGTACCGAACGCGGGCAGGGTGGCGACGCCCGAGCCGCCGGGGCCGCCGAAGTTGAAGATGAGCGAGCCGATCCGCTTCTTCGGACTGATCGCCTTCGCGCGGATCAGCGCCAGCTCAATGGTGGCGCCGTCCGGCTTCGCGTAATCGAGGGGGGCCTTCATGGAGGCGCACTCCCAGTTCGCCCCGCCGGGGAGCGGGGAAGGCGGGTTTCCGCCGCCCTGGGCCTGGGAAGGCGCGGGGCACTTCTTCCAGGTCAGCTTCTGGGAGGCGAGGCCGGACGACGGGCTGCCGGTGGCGGCGTTCGCCGCGCGGCCCTGGCTCGTCGGGCCGGCGGGTTCCCGCTCACCGCCGTCCGCACAGCCGGCGAGGGGGAGCAGCACGGTCACGGTGGCGGCGAGGGCCGCGGCGCGCAGGGCAGGGGAGGTCCTCATCGCTCCATGCTGCGGCGGCGCCGGGGCGCGCGCACGGGGTGCCGGTCCAAGTGGGTGGCCCGTGCACGTAGGCCCTCCCGTGCACGTAGGCCCTCCGTGCGCCCGCCCGCCCCCGCTCAGCGCCCGGGTCTCACAGCTGCCCCTTGCGCGTGAGGTGGTTGAAGCACAGCCAGCCGGGAAGGACCGGCAGCCACAGGGTCATCAGCCGGAACAGCAGCACGGCCGGGGCGGCGACCTCCTTCGGCAGCCCGACCGCGATCAGACCCAGCGTCAGCGCGCCCTCGACGGCACCCATGCCGCCCGGCGTCGGCGCCGCCGAGCCGAGCGCGTTGCCGGCGAGGAAGACGACCGCGATGCTCGCGTAGCTGAGGTGCGGGGTGTCCGGTCCGCTGAACGCCCGGACCGAGGCGTCCAGGCACATCACGAAGACGCCGGTCAGCAGCAGCATCCCGCCGATCCCGGTGAGCAGCTTCTGCGGACGCTGCACCACGTCGAGCATGCGGGGGACGACCCCGGCGAACAGCGACCGCACCCGGGTCACCACGAACTTCCGCAGGAACGGGATGGCGGTGACCACGAGGACCAGCACGGCGACCGTCAGCAGCCCGGCGATCACGGTCCTGGACGGGGTGAGCGAGGACGGCGTCTTCTCCGTGCCGGTCAGATAGCCGAAGGCGCCCAGCAGCAGGATGTGGCAGCCCAGGCCGAAGAGCTGGGAGGCGCCGACGCTGGCCACCGCGAGGCCGGGCCGGACCCCGGAGCGCTGGAGGAACCGGGTGTTCAGCGCCACCCCGCCGACCGCCGCCGGCGCCACGATCTTCACGAACGACCCGGCGACCTGCGCGAGGACGGTCCGCGCGAACGACACCCGCTCGGGTACGAAGCCCAGCAGGCTCATCGCGGCGGCCACGTAACTCAGCGCCGAGAAGCCGAGCGCGGCGGCCACCCAGCCCCATTCCGCCTGCTCCACGACCGCCCCGAAGTCGGCCTCGGTGACCTGCGAGATCAGGAAGTACGCGGCGATGGCACCGGCGATGAAGCTGATCAGGGTGCGCGGTTTGATGCGTTCCAGGCGGACGGGCTCGACCGGCGCCTGCGGCCGGATCAGCAGGACCTCCCGGCGCATCTGGGAGAGCAGGTCCTCCTCGCGCACCTCTTCGAGGGCGTCGTCCATGGCCCGCTTCTCGGCCTGCTTCTCGGTGCGCAGCGACTTGCGGGCGTTCTTGCGGTCCCCGCTCCTGGACAGCTCGGCGTCCTCGGCCCGGGCGCGCTTGGCCGCGTCCGACGCTTCGAGAACGGCCTCGCGCTCGCGCTGCGAGCGTGCCCGGGCGAGCCGGCGCAGCTGCGCCCGGGTGGAGCGGCTGAGCGCGATCGGCTGGAGGAGGGGCAGGCAGTCGGCGACCGCGTCGGGGCCGAGCACGGCGAGCGCGGCGGCCACGGCCCGCTCCGGGCCCACCCGCAGCCCGGTGGTGGTGAGCAGCTGCGCGACGTCCATCCGCAGGACCAGGTCACCGGCCGCGATCTCGCCGCCGCGCAGGTCGGTGACGAACACCTTGCCGAAACGATCCACCAGTATGGCGTCGCCCGTGAGTCTGCGGTGCGCGATCCGGCGCGACTGGAGGGCCTTGACCTGTCTCCACGCCCCGCGCACCACATCGTCGGTGATCTCGGTGTCCGCCAGGGCGTCCAGGGACCGCCCGCCGATGTGCTCGTAGACCAGCATCACGGCGTCCGGGCCGAGCTCGGAGGTGGCGATGAGCTTGGGCGCGTTGGCGCCGGCGGCGATCGCCGCGTACGCGAGCAGCGCCTCCTGCTCCAGCGCCTGGCGCAGCGACTGGATGGACCGCCGCTGGGTGATGCCGCGCAGGGTGAGCCTGCGCCACACCCGGTAGAAGAACCCCTGGGCCTGCTGCTCGCGGTCCACGACGGTCACGTCGAGCGGTGGCCCGTCCTCCAGGGAGACCAGATAGCGGCGCCCCCGGTCGCTCTGGTCGCCGGAGTCGGGAGCGTCCTCGGCACGCATCGCGGTGACCGGCCGGAAGCCGACGTGCCGCAGACCGGCCATCAGGTGCTGGCCGGTCGGGCGGACGTTCGGCGAGCCGACCGCGTACAGCGTGCCGTACGCCACCGTCCAGCCGATCAGCACCGTGAGCACGATGGAGAACGGGGTCGTGTAGCCGCCGACCAGCATCGCGAAGGCGTCGAGCAGCAGCACCATCCACAGCACGACCCGCCAGCGCGGCCGTCTCGCCATGCCGACCGCGGTCATGTAGGCGATCACGGGCGCGAGGTAGCCGTGCACCGGATCGGTGACCGCGTCGCCGGGCTGCGGCTGGGTCAGCGCGTCCCGGATGGTGCCGGAGGCGGACTTGGCGACCCACAGGTCAGCGGCGAGCGTCACCCCGTGTGCCAGCACCGCGGCCAGCACCCCGTCGGCGATCCGCAGCCCGTCGCGTTTGATCAGCCGCTCGATGGCGAAGGCGACCGGGACGAGCAGCACGGCGATGCTGGAGACCAGCCCGGCGAGCTTGATCAGCAGGTCGGGGGCCTGGCCCGTGCCCTTGTTGATGTCCTCTTCGAGACCCGTGGTCGTGCCGTGGGCGAAGGCGGCGACGGAGAACAGCACGATGACCGCCAGCACTCCGATGAGCAGGCGCAGCAGGTCGGAGGGGCGGTGCACACGGGCGGGCAGCAGCGGTTCGTCACCGGAGACGCGCTCGGCCTGCGCCCCGTCGGAGCCGGCGAGGCTCGATCCGGCAGGGGTCTCCGCGTCCGTGCCCGCTTCCCGGGCCCTGTCCGGACGCGGCTCGGCATCGGAGGCGTCGTCGGCCGCCTTCGGTGGCTGCACGCCCTGCTCCTTCGTCGCCTCTGATTGGTCTTCGTGTTCTCGTATCACCGGTCACCGCCCGCATGATGGTGGCACGGCCGATGGGCGCGAGGGGGCATCAGGGTGCGATGCGGGGGGCGTGCGGTGCGCAACATACGCTCCTTTCCCGCCGTGCGCACGCTGCGTGCGCGCACGGACACGGGCCGGGCCGTGAGGGCCGCGCTGTCGGTGGTGTGCGGCAGGATGGGGCGGATGAGCGAACACCCCACGGGCGACGCGCTGCCGGAGTACGCGGAGCGCGTGCTCGACGTCGCCGACCTGATCCCGGCCGGCCGCGTCATGACCTACGGCGACGTCGCGGAGTGGCTGGACGAGGGCGGCCCGCGCCAGGTCGGCCGGGTCATGGCGCTGTACGGGAGCGCGGCGCCGTGGTGGCGCGTGGTGCGCTCCGACGGCAGGCTGCTGCCCGGCCACGAGCTGCGCGCCCTGGACCACTACCGGGCGGAGAACACCCCGCTGCGCGAGGCCCCGGCGAGCGCGGAGGGCCACCTCCCGCGCCTGGACATGCGGCGCGCGCGATGGGACGGCGTGACGGGCGGCGGCGGTGGGGGAACTCACACCTGACAGCTTCGGCCATGGGGTGGCGGATCGGGCGGAACCGCGTCCGTACGGTGCGCGGGGCGCGGCCGGAAGAACGTGACGATCCCCGCAGTCGTCCCGCCGCATTCGGGGGGCGTGCCGGAGTAGCGTCTTCAGTTCGCGGCTGATGCCGCTCCCCCACCCGTACACCCACCAGGACCGGCGAACCCACGTGAGCACCTCCTCCACCACCCGGCTCAGTCCTCACCGTCACGCACGGCCGGGGACCACGGGCTCCTACCGGCTGGTGCGCACCCTGCCGGGTTCGGTGGAGCCCCCTCTCCTGGACGCGGCGCAGCGCGCGGTGGTTGACCACCCCGGCGGTCCGCTCCTGGTGCTCGCCGGGCCCGGTACGGGCAAGACGACGACGCTCGTCGAAGCCGTCGCCGCGCGCATCGCCCGGGGCGCCGACCCGGCCCGCCTGCTGGTCCTCACCTTCAGCCGCAAGGCCGCCGTCGAACTGCGCGACCGGATGGCCGCCCGGCTCGGCGCCGCCCGGGGGCCACAGGCCACCACCTTCCACTCCTTCTGCTACGCCCTGGTCCGCGCCCACCAGGACGCCGACCTCTTCGCGGACCCGCTGCGACTGCTGTCCGGGCCCGAGCAGGACGTGACCGTCCGCGACCTCCTGGCCGGCCAGCTCGAACTGGAGAAGGAGGGGCGCCCGCACATCAGCTGGCCCGACGAGCTGCGCGCCTGCCTGACCACGCGCGGCTTCGCCGACGAGGTGCGCGCGGTGCTCGCCCGCAGCCGTGAACTGGGCCTCGGCCCGGACGCCCTCGCCGCCTTCGCCCGGCGCACCGGCCGGCCCGACTGGGGCGCCGCCGCCCGCTTCCTCGCCGAATACCTCGACGTGCTCGACGCCCAAGGCGTGCTGGACTACGCGGAGCTGGTGCACCGCGCGGTGCTGCTCGCGGAGCGCCCCGAGGTGTCGGCGCAGCTGGCGGGGGCGTACGACGCGGTCCTCGTGGACGAGTACCAGGACACGGACCCCGCGCAGGTACGGCTGCTGCACGCGCTGGCCGGCAACCGGGGGAGCGCTCCGGGGGGCGGCGGCGGGCGCGACCTGATCGCCTTCGGTGACCCGGACCAGTCGATCTACGCGTTCCGGGGCGCCGACGTCAACGGCATCCTCGACTTCCCGGCGATGTTCCGGCGCGCGGACGGCGCCCCGGCCCCGGTCGGCGTCCTCACCACCTCGCGCCGCTCCGGCGACCGGCTCCTCGCCGCCAGCCGGCTGCTCACCCGGCGGATGCCGCTCACCCGGCTGCCGTCGGCGAAGGTCCGCGCCCACCGCGAACTGGGCGCGGTCCGCGAGGGCGGCTCCGTCGAGGCGTACACCTACCCGACCGCCTCCACGGAGCTGGAGAACATCGCGGACCTGCTGCGCCGGGCGCACCTGGAGGACGGGGTCCCGTGGTCCGAGATGGCGGTGCTCGTCCGGGCCGGCGGGCGCACGCTGCCCCCCCTGCGCCGGGCCCTGACCTCGGCGGGCGTCCCCCTGGAGGTCGACGGCGACGACCTCGCGCTGCGACACGAACCGGCGGTGGGCCCGCTGCTGACGGCGCTGCGCGCGGTGGCGGAGGCGGCGGTGCGGGGCCCGGCACCGGACGAGCGGGAGGCGCCCTGGCTCGGTACCGAGACCGCG
>NZ_JAAGNI010000059.1 GCF_010550605.1 Streptomyces sp. SID9727 | reverse complement strand
GGGGCGGCCGCCCTGGGCCTGGGGGTCGTTGCCGCCGGCGAGCAGCCCGCCGGGGGACTGCTGCCCGGGCGCCTGCTTCGGGGCCGGCTGCCGGCCGCCGTGCGCGACGTCCACCGGGAGCATGACCAGCGCGGTGGTGCCGCCGGAGTCCGAGGGGCGCAGCTGGATGCGGATGCCGTGGCGGAGGGAGAGCCGGCCGACCACGAACAGGCCCATGCGGCGGGAGACCGAGACGTCCACGGTGGGCGGCGAGGCCAGCCGCTCGTTGATCGCGGCCAGGTCCTCCGGGGAGAGCCCGATGCCGGTGTCGTGGATCTCGACCAGCACCCGGCCGTCGGGCAGGGCGTGACCGGTGACCCGGACCTTCGTCTGCGGCGAGGAGAACGACGTGGCGTTCTCCAGCAGCTCGGCGAGCAGGTGTACGAGGTCGTTGACGACCCGGCCCGCGACCTCGGTGGCGGGCACCGCGGCCAGTTCGATGCGCTCGTACTGCTCCACCTCGGACGCGGCGGCGCGGAGTACGTCGACCAGCGGCACGGGGCGGGTCCACCGGCGGCCCGGCTCCTCACCGGCGAGGACGAGGAGGTTCTCGCCGTTCCGGCGCATACGGGTCGCGAGGTGGTCGAGCTTGAAGAGCGAGGAGAGCTGGTCCGGGTCGGCCTCGCGCGACTCCAGCTCGGAGATGAGCGAGAGCTGACGCTGGATGAGGCCCTGCGAGCGGCGCGAGAGGTTGGTGAACATCGCGTTGACGTTGCCCCGCAGAAGGGCCTGCTCGGCGGCGAGGCGGACCGCCTCGCGGTGCACGTCGTCGAAGGCCGCGGCCACCTTGCCGATCTCGTCGCGGGAGTGCACACCGACGGACTCGACCGAGGTGTCGACGTCCTGCGGGTCGGCCTCGGAGAGCTGCTTGACCAGCTCGGGCAGACGGTCCTGGGCGACGCGGGTCGCGGTGTCCTGGAGCCGGCGCAGCGAGCGGATCATGGACCGGGCGACGACGAAGGCGCCGACCAGCGAGACACCGAGGACGAGCAGGATCAGCGCACCGGAGATGATCGCCTCGCGCTGGGACTCCTCGCGCAGCTCGCGCGCCTTGCCCTCCATGTCGCTCAGCAGGGTCTCCTCGACCCGCTTCATGGCGGTGATCTTGACGGTGTCCTGGTCGTACCAGTTCATGTACGAGCGCCGGACCTTGGAGCCGCCCATGACGAGCGGGTTCTCCAGCATCTTCTGCGCGTACGTGTTCGCGGCCTTGATGTCCGGGTTGCCGTCGTCCAGCGTCGAGGTCAGCTCGTCGGCGTCCTTGCCGGTGGAGGTGTAGATCGCCTCGAACGAGGTGCGGGCGGCCAGTTCCTTGTTCCGCGCGGCCAGGCCGAACTGCTGGTCGTTGCGGTCGAGGTCGGGCTTCTTGTCGTCGCTGGTGGGCAGCGCGGCGGCGATGATCGCGCGCTGGATCGAGGCGTACTCCTTGGCGGAGGAGAACGCCGCCAGCGCACGGGTCCGCTTGATCATCTCGGGGCTGCTGGTCGCCTGGGCCATGTCCTGGGACAGGCTCAGCAGCGAGGTGATCAGCTGGCTGTAGGCGTCGACCGTCTGGAGGGACGGACTGTCCTTCTCGTACGCGTGCTTGCGGATGTCGCGGATGGAGTTGAGCCGCGTGGCGATCTGCTGGACGCTGGTGTGGATGCTCTCCAGGGTGTCGTCACCGGTGGTGTCGCCGATGTCGCCGGTGCCGTTGAGGAACGCCCGCTGCGCCCGGTCGGTCTTCTGCCGGGGCGTGGTGACCTTGAAGTCGGTCGCGGGCACGCCGTGCGACAGCGGACCGGCCGTCTGGTCGCGCTCCTCCTGGAGCGCCTGCGCCAGCGAGGTCGCCTGCTTCGTCATCTCGGTCAGCAGCTGCATGTGCTCCAGCTGCTGGATGTCGTTCAGCGAGTCGTTGATGCGCAGACCACCCAGCGTGGTCGCGGCGACCACGGGGAGGGCGAGCAGGGACACCAGGCGGGTGCTGATGCGCCAGTTGCGGAGAGCTACCCGCGAGCCCGTGTTGACGGGGCCCCGCGGGGCCGGCGCGGCGGCCTGCTCGGGCTCGCCGCCGGACGGAGCGGCGCCGGGGCGCCGGTCGCGGTCGCCTTGGTCACCGGCCGCGGCCGATCCGGGGTTCTGGGCGTGCTGGGGCGAGGCACCGCGGTCGGTCCCGCCGCGCGGCTCCTGTTCCGCCGCAGCGCTGCCATCCCTCTTGAAACGTCCCTGCACTAGCGTCGCAACCTCTGGACCAGGCGTTCTTCCGTCATGAACGGAGAAAACGGTGTCGGCGTGGTGGGGCGTTGTCCCGCCCCATGTGGTCGTTGAGTGACCGGCGCTCTTCCCCTTCCCGCCGCCACTCGGCGCTGCGTTGCGCCCCTGCGCGCCGGCTTGAAACCCGCGGCGGTGCGTGGAATTTCAGCACAGTGCTGGATCTCCAACAAGGGCCAGGTACCGGGCTGTGACCTGCGTGACACCGTGTGATGAAGGCGTAACAAGCGGTGGGGGCGGTTCGCGGACAATCCGGACGATTGGGGGTGAGTTCCGGCGGGGTGGCAGGTGTCCCAGTCGCCATGATCAGGAGCGGAATGGTCCATTCGGGTGTGACATGTCCGTTTCTCAGGTCCAGACCTCGTGCCCGTATTGAACGAATTGTCGCGGTGCTGGTGAGCAAACTCACACGAAGATCGCCGTCTTCCCCGGGCCTCCGGGGGGAATTGAATGTTTAGCCTGACGCTTTACTGGGATGGCAGAACCGACAACCGGCGCCCCCTCTCGTACGGGCGGCGCCCCGACGACAGGGCCGTACGGCAGATGAACACGACGCTCCGCATCCTCGCCAACCCCCGCCGCACCACGCTGGCGCACCTCGACGACGCCGAGTCGCTGAAGACGACGGAACTCCCGGAGCACGCTGTCCAGCTGCCGACGCAGACCGCCAACCCGCGCCGCACGATCCTCATGAAGGCCCCCACCGCCGCGGAGTGAACCCGCGCGGGAGCGCCCCTCATGCGCGCTAGCCTGGAGTGTCAGTCTTTTCCAGGCACCCAGCAAGCAGTGAGGGGCGACAGCAACCCGTGCGCATCGCCAGGTTCTCCATCGACGGCAATGTCGCCTTCGGCGCGGTCGAGGGCGACGGGCCCGACGGTCTCGTCCTCGACATCATCAAGGGCATCCCGTACTCCGAGTTCGAGCTCTCCGGGACCAAGGTCCCGCTGAACAAGGTGCGGCTGCTGCCGCCCGTGCTCCCCAACAAGGTCGTGGCCATCGGCCGCAACTACGCGGAGCACGCCGCCGAGCTCGGCAACGAGGTCCCCGACGTCCCCGTCGCCTTCTTCAAGCCCACCACCTCGGTGATCGGCTCCGGCGACGCCATCGAGTACCCCTCCTTCTCCGACGAGGTCCACCACGAGGCCGAGCTGGCCGTGGTCATCGGCCGGATGTGCCGCGAAGTGCCGCGCGAGCGGGTCAAGGACGTCGTCTTCGGCTACACCTGCGCCAACGACGTCACCGCCCGCGACGCCCAGAAGCGGGAGAAGCAGTGGGCCCGGGCCAAGGGCTTCGACACCTCCTGCCCCCTCGGCCCCTGGGTGGAGACCGACCTCGACCCCAGCGACCTCGCCATCCAGGCCACGGTCAACGGCGAGCAACGCCAGCTCGGCCGGACGAGCGACATGATCCGGTCCATCGAGGACCTGGTCGTCCACATCACGGAAGCCATGACGCTGCTTCCGGGCGATGTGATCCTCACCGGTACTCCCGCAGGGGTCGGACCCCTCCATGTCGGCGACGAGGTCGCCGTCACCATCGAAGGCATCGGCACTCTCACCAACAAGGTGATCAAGCGTGGCTAACGCACCAGTACGTGTACGTTTCTGTCCCTCCCCGACCGGCAACCCGCACGTCGGCCTGGTCCGGACGGCTCTCTTCAACTGGGCCTTCGCCCGGCACCACCAGGGCACCCTGGTCTTCCGCATCGAGGACACCGACGCGGCGCGCGACTCCGAGGAGTCGTACGAGCAGCTCCTCGACGCGATGCGCTGGCTCGGCCTGGACTGGGACGAGGGCCCGGAGGTCGGCGGCCCGCACGCCCCGTACCGCCAGTCGCAGCGGATGGACATCTACCGGGACGTCGCGGAGAAGCTGCTCGCCGGCGGTCACGCGTACCACTGCTACTGCACCACGGAGGAGCTGGACACCCGCCGCGACGCCGCCCGCGCCGCCGGCCGCCCGTCCGGCTACGACGGCCACTGCCGCGAGCTGAGCGACGAGCAGAAGGCCGCGTACGAGGCCGAGGGGCGCGCGTCGATCGTCCGCTTCCGGATGCCCGACGAGGCGATCACCTTCACCGACCTGGTCCGCGGCGACATCACCGTCCAGCCGGAGAACGTCCCGGACTACGGCATCGTCCGCGCCAACGGCGCCCCGCTCTACACGCTGGTCAACCCGGTGGACGACGCGCTGATGGAGATCACCCACGTCCTGCGCGGCGAGGACCTGCTCTCCTCCACCCCGCGTCAGATCGCCCTGTACCGGGCGCTCATCGAGCTGGGCGTCGCCAAGGACACCCCGGCCTTCGGGCACCTGCCGTACGTCATGGGCGAGGGCAACAAGAAGCTCTCCAAGCGTGACCCGCAGGCTTCGCTCAACCTCTACCGCGAGCGCGGCTTCGTCCGCGAGGGGCTGCTCAACTACCTCTCGCTGCTGGGCTGGTCGATCGCCGAGGACCGCGACATCTTCGACATCGACGAGATGGTCGCCGCCTTCGACATCAAGGACGTCAACGCCAACCCGGCCCGCTTCGACCTCAAGAAGTGCGAGCACGTCAACGCGGAGCACATCCGCCGCCTCGACGTGAAGGCCTTCACCGAGGCGTGCGGCCCCTGGCTCCAGGCGCCGTTCGCCCCCTGGGCCCCGGAGTCCTTCGACGCGGCGGTCTTCGCCGAGATCGCCCCGCACGCCCAGACCCGGGTCACGGTGCTCTCCGAGATCACCGCCAACGTGGACTTCCTGTTCCTGGACGAGCCGGTGCACGACGAGGCGTCGTGGAACAAGGCGATGAAGGAGGGCTCCGACGCCCTCCTCGTCACCGCCCGCGCCGAACTGATCGCCGCCGACTGGAACGCGGACGCCCTCAAGGCCGCCGTCCTCGCCGCCGGCGAGCAGCACGGCCTCAAGCTCGGCAAGGCCCAGGCCCCGGTCCGCGTGGCCGTCACCGGCCGCACGATCGGCCTCCCCCTCTTCGAGTCCCTGGAGATCCTGGGGCGCGAGAGGACGATCGCCCGCATCGACGCCGCCCTGGCCAAGCTGGCCGCGTAACCACCACGGACACCAGGAGGCCGGACCCCGCACGGGGCCCGGCCTCCGCCCTTCGAGATCCAGGGCTTCGTCGTCGACAGACGAGGAGCCGGCGAACGCCGTGGACGCACGGCATCCGGAGGATCATCAGTTCGTCTCCGTGGCGTCGGTGGGCGAAGACCTTCTCGTCTTCGGCGTGAACACCCCGCGCCTGCTGCCGCCCGGCGTCGACCAGCAGCAGTTCTGACCTCCCGCCGCGCGGGACCGGCGCGATAGCGTGGCCGTATGCCCATCAGAGCCGTCCTCTGGGACATCGACGACACGATCTTCGACCACACGACGGCCGCCGCCACCGGCATGTCCCGGCACCTCGCGGCGGAGGGGCTGCCCCCGGGGTACGCCACGGCCGAAGCGGCCGTCGAGGCGTGGCAGCGGGTCACGCGCCGGCACTGGGCGCGGTTCTCCGCCGGGGAGACCGACTGGCAGGGGCAGCGGCGGGACCGGGCCAGGGAGTTCCTGGGGCGGGCGATGGACGACGGCGAGGCCGACGCCTGGTTCGACCGCCATGTCTCCCACTACGAGTCCGCCTGGGCCCTCTTCCCGGACGCCGTGCCGGCGCTCGACGCCCTGGCGGGGACGTACCGGCACGCCGTGCTCTCCAACTCGGCCCAGGAGCCGCAGCACCAGAAGCTCACGGTGCTCGGGGTGCGCGACCGGTTCGAGTCCCTGCTGTGCGCGGCGGAGCTGGGTGTCTCCAAACCCGCCGGCGGCGCGTTCCTGGCCTCCTGCGAGGCGCTGGGGCTCGACGCGCACGAGGTGCTGTACGTCGGGGACGAACCCGACATCGACGCGGCGGGTGCGACGGCCGCCGGTCTCACCGGCGTCTGGCTGGACCGGCGCGGCCTCGGCGGGCGGCCCGAGCTCACGCGGATCACGGGGCTGGACCAGCTGCCAGGGCTGCTCGCGGGCCATACCCGTTTTGGAGCGTCGGACACCTTCGGGTAATGTTCTTCCTGCGCCGCCCGAGCGGGCCGAAAGATCCGGCCGGGAAGCGCAGACAGGAACAAGACCCCCGAGGGGTTGCGTTTCAGTGGGCTATGGTGTAATTGGCAACACTACGGTTTCTGGTACCGTCATTCTAGGTTCGAGTCCTGGTAGCCCAGCGCAGTACAGAGCACATTGCAGGACAAGCCCCCGTTGTGTAGCGGCCTAGCACGCTGCCCTCTCACGGCAGTAGCGCCGGTTCGAATCCGGTCGGGGGTACAGATCCTTCCCGCGAGATCATCTGGGTCGCACCCACGGTCTCGATGCAGGATCGCTAGGGCCCCCGTTGTGTAGCGGCCTAGCACGCTGCCCTCTCACGGCAGTAGCGCCGGTTCGAATCCGGTCGGGGGTACTTGCAACACCATGGGCTATGGTGTAATTGGCAACACTACGGTTTCTGGTACCGTCATTCTAGGTTCGAGTCCTGGTAGCCCAGCGCAGTACAGAGCACAT
>NZ_JAAGNI010000043.1 GCF_010550605.1 Streptomyces sp. SID9727 | reverse complement strand
GGCGGTCGGCCAGCGGCCCGGCGCGGTGGTGGCCGCCGGCACCGGGCTGATCGCGCTGGGCACGGATCTGACGCGGTGGCGGCGGGCGGACGGCTGGGGGCACCTGCTGGGCGACAGCGGAGGCGGTGCCTGGATCGGGCGGGCCGGGCTCGACGCCGCGATGCGCGCGTACGACGGACGGCGCGGCGGTTCACCCGCGCTGCTGACCCGGCTGGAAGCGGTGTTCGGGCCACCGCAGGAACTGCCCGGTCTGCTCTACCCGCGCGCCGACCGGCCCGCGCTGCTGGCCTCGTTCGCGCCGGAGGTGGCGGCGTGCGCGGACCGCGATCCGGTCGCCGCGGGCATCCTGCGGGAAGCCGCCGCGCATATCGCGGAGGCCGCCGCGGCGGTGTGCCCGGAGGCGGACGCGGACGAGGACGCCTGCGAAGTCGCTCTGACGGGCGGGCTGTTCCGGATGGGAGAACCGTTGCTCGTACCGCTGCGCGAGGAGCTGGCGCGGCTGCTGCCCGGGGCACGGGCCGTCCCCGGTTCGGGTGATCCCCTGATCGGTGCGCTGCGCATCGCCCAGGCTCTGGACACCGGAGGGCTCAGGCTGCCGCACCACCCGACGCTGCTCTGCGTTCCGGCGCCCGGGCCCCGCCCGTAGGGCGACGGGCGCGCTCACGCCGACAACGGATCGGGGCGGTTGGCCGGTAAGCCACTGATCGGATAAAAGCGGACAGAGGCCGCTCGACCGGACCCTCCCCGCGCAGGACGCCGTCCGAAACCAGTAGCATGCGGCGCCATGAGCACCCCCACTGGGCCCGCTTCCGGCCTGCCTGTACGAATGCCGCGACCTCGCCAGTCCGGACGGCACCGCCGCCCGGAGCCCGTGGTCGCACCCGAGGGCGCTGCCGCGCTCGTTCTCGCCGTTCCCGGTACGCCCTCCTCGGCGAGCCGCGGTCTGGCCGAAGAGGTCATCAGCATCGCCCGTTCCGAGCTGCCCGGTCTGAACGCCCTGATCGGTTACGTGGACGGGGACGACGCCGAGTACCCGGCGCTGACCTCCGTGATCGCGCATTCCGCCGCCGAGCGCACCGCGCGCTACGAGCAGGCGCTCGCCGTGGGCCGTGAGGTCGCGGAGCCCGAGGGCCCGGCCGCCGTGGTGGTCCCGCTGCTCGCGGGCCCGGACGGCTCGCTGGTGCAGCGGATACGTCAGGCGATCACCGACAGCGAGGCCCCGGCGGAGCTGACCGACGTGCTCGGCCCGCACCCGCTGCTGGCCGAGGCGCTGCACGTCCGTCTGTCGGAGGCCGGGCTGGCCCGCGCGGACCGGGCCAGGCTCTTCACGGTGGCGACGGCAGCCGACGGCATCGTGCTCGCGACGGTGGGCGGCGAGGAGGCCGTGCAGGCGGCGGGGATCACGGGCATGCTGCTCGCGGCCCGGCTCGCGGTGCCGGTGATGGCCGCCGCGCTCGACGTGGAGGGTTCGGTCGCCGCGACCGCCGATCAGCTGAAGGGCTCCGGCTCGCTCCAGCTGGCCGTGGCGCCGTACCTGGTGGGCCCGGAGGTGGCGGAGGGCCTGCTGGACGCCGCGGCCAAGGAGGCCGGCTGCGCGAGCGCCGAGCCGCTGGGCGCGTACCCGGCGATCGGCAAGCTGGTCCTCTCGATGTACACCTCGGCCCTCGGGATCGCTCCCGCGGTGGCCCAGGGGGCGCAGGCCCGCTGACCCTACCGGCATGCGCGAGGCCCCGGCCCGGACGGCAGTCCGGCACCGGGGCCTCGCCGCATTTCAGCCGAAGACCACGCAGGAGGCCGCCGGGGCGTCCAGGGAGCCGTCGTGGCGCGGGACACCGGTCTCCGGGTCCACGGTGAACCAGGCGACGTTCCCGCTGCGCTCGTTGGCCGCGTACAGCCGGCGCCCGGCCGGGTCCAGCGCGAGGTCGCGGGGCCAGTGCCCGCCGCAGCTCACGGTCGTGACCAGGGACGGCTTCTCACCGGTCGCGTCGAGCGCGAGGACGGAGATGCTGTCGTGGCCCCGGTTGGCCGCCCACACGAACCGGCCGTCGTGGGAGACGACGACCTCGGAGGCGTAGCTCTCACCGGTCGCGTCGTCGGGGAGCACCGGGGTCTCGCCGACCGGTTCCAGGACGCCGGCCGTGGCGTCCCAGCGGCACACGGTGAGCGTGGGCTCCAGCTCGTTCAGCACGTAGGCGTGGCGGCCCGAGGGGTGGAAGGCCAGGTGGCGGGGGCCGGTGCCGGGGCGCAGGGCCGTCTCGCCGTGCGGGCGCAGCTCGCCGGTGGCCGGGTCGACCGCGCAGACCCGTACCGAGTCGGTGCCGAGGTCGACGCCGAGCACCCAGGCCCCGGAGGGGTCGGGCAGGACCTGATGGGCGTGCGGACCCTCCTGGCGGTCCGCGACCGGTCCGCTGCCCTGGTGCGCGAGAACCGCGGCGACGGGGCCGAGGGTGCCGTCCCCCGCGACGGGCAGCACGCTGACACTGCCCGAGCCGTAGTTCGCGGTGACCAGGTGGCCGCCGACGAGGGTGAGGTGGGTGGGGCCGTCGCCGTCCACCGCCCGGACCTCGCCGAGCGGACGGGGTTCGTCCGTGGTGACGTCCAGGGCCGCCGCACCACCCGGCTCGGTCTCGCTGACCGCGTACAGGACCGTGCCGCCGGCGCCGAGCGCCAGGTAGGAGGGGTCGGGCACGGCATCCGTGGCCCCCAGGACGGTGAGCGCGCCGGTCTCCGCGTCCACGGCGGCGACGGTGACGCCCCGCCCGCCCGCCGAGGTGAACGACCCGATGAATGCCCGTCCCGCTCCGTTGCTGCTGTCCACCGCTGCTCCTCCCCGCCGGCTGCGCGCGGCGGACGTGGCCGTCGTGATCTTTTGCCGCGACGGTAGCAGTGCGCCGGTGCGGTCTAGACCAAGGGTGCCGAACCAGGCCGTGCCCGAAGGCGGTCAGGCCGTGACCAGGGGTGCGCTCGGCGGGCTGTGCAGCGGCGCGGCGAGTTCGGCGAGCGCGCGTTCCAGGCTGTGCAGATGGGCGAGGGCGGGTTCGGTGGCGACGGGGTGCGCCGGGGCGGCGGACACGACGGCCGTGCGGCCGGTCAGCGCCTCCACCGCGTTCTCGACGCGCCAGCAGGCGGCGGCGAGCCGGGCGTCGTGGGACGCCTCCGGGTCGGCGGCCACCGAGGCGAGGCCCCGCACCTCGCGGGCGCACGCGTCGAGCAGGGCCAGCACGTGTCCGGCCCGGGCCCGGCGGGCGCGGAGCGGGCTCAGCGGGTGGACCAGCGGGGCGAGTGAGAGGCGGACGCGTCCGAGGAGCGCCTCCAGCTCGGCGATGCGCGGGGCCGGATCGGCGGTGGCGGAGCCGGAGAGCCGGGCGGCGGCCTCCTCGGTGCAGGCGTGCACGCAGCGCAGGGCGCGCTGGATCCAGGCGTCGGTCGTGGCGTGCGTGGTGACGGGCAGGACGCACAGCACCGCGAGCATCGCCCCGAGCGCGCCGACGGCGGTCTCGCCGAGCCGCAGGGCGAGCAGCCCGGGGTCGAGCACGCCCAGCGAGCCGTAGAGCGCGCCGGCCATGACCGTCACCGAGAGCATCATCCAGGTGTAGGAGACCGCGGCCGTGTAGAAGATGCCGAACACCCCGGCGGCGACGACGAGGGCGGTCGGCACGGGTGCCCCGTGCAGCGGGACGACGAGGGCGAGGCCGACCGGGATGCCGATGAGGGTGCCCAGGACCCGGCGGAAGCCCCGTACCAGGGTCTCGCCGCGCGAGGCGGTGTTCACGAAGACCCACCAGGTGGCGCCGACGGCCCAGTACCAGCGCTGGTCGGACATCAGCTGCCCGGCCATGAGCGCGACGGCTCCGCCGGTGACCGCCTGGACGGCCTGGCGGGTGGTGACCCTGGCCAGACCGGCGCCGGAGGGCGGGGCGGGTGCGGCGGGGGCGGTCAGCCGGCGTTCGTAGCACCAGAGGCCGAAGCGGACGGCCGACGCGGAGAGCAGGGACAGGGCGACGGCGGAGTAGAGGGCGGGGAGCTGCCCGGGCAGCGTGTGGAGGAACTGCGTGGTGAAGAACGCCATGAAGGCGAAGATGCCGAGGGAGTGCCCGCGCGGCCCGTACCGCCTCGCGTAGACCCCCGCCCCCATGACCGCGAGGAACGCGGTGTCGCGGGCGAGCGGGTGGTCGTGGAGTACGGCGGCGAGCGCGAGGACCGGGAAGCCGACGGCGGGCAGCAGCGCGGTGGTGACCGCCTGGCCCCGGACCGTGGGGTCGGTCACGGTGAACAGGGCGAGCAGCGCGGCCAGGCCGCCGGTGATGGCCGCCACGAGCGAGTGGCCGACGAGCCCGCACACCACGACGGCCAGTCCGATGCCGAGCACCGCGCGGCTTGCGAAGCGCAGGCGCAGCCGTCCCGGGTCCCGGGCCACGAACGCCTTCCTCAGCAAGGTCACTCCCCCACTCCGGTTCACCGGCTCTCCCTCCAGGCATGAAAAAGGCGCCGCGGAGGTCCGCAGCGCCATCGACTGATACATCAGACCATCTGGAGGGCGGTTGGCTCAAACTGAACTCGATTCACCGGGCCAATGGCTCACTCCACAGCGCATCCGGAGGACCAGCCGCCTACCAACGGACCAGCAGCGCCGGAAGCCGCCCCACGCCCCCCTTCTCCTGGTCCCCCACACGTCCATTCGCCCTCACTACGCTCACCCTTGGTGACGGCCACCACCCCGCCAAGCCGCTCACCCGGGCCGGCATGGAGACGCAGCCGTTCCTCACGGTGCCCTTCGGCGGACGGCTGCCCGGCGCGGCCCGCCGGTGCGCGGGGCACATCCGGCCGGAGCGGTGACGCGCGGCCCGCCGCGCACGGCGGCCGTTGATACAGTCGCTGGCCCCCGGAGGACGCACCGAAAGAGGCCGGCGAAGCATGGCGGTGGACGCGCTCGACACCCGTATCCTGCGGCTGCTCATCGAGCAGCCGCAGACGAGCGTGCGCGAGTACGCACGCATCCTGTCCATCGCCCGGGGCACCCTCCAGGCGCGCATCGACCGGCTGGAGCGGGACGGTGTGATCACCGGAAGCGGCCCCTTCCTCTCCCCCGCCGCACTCGGCCACCCCGTCCTCGCCTTCGTGCACCTGGAGGTCACCCAGGGCCATCTCGACGAGGTGGGCGACGCGCTCGCCGCCGTGCCCGAGATCATCGAGGCGTTCTCGACCACGGGCGGCGGCGACCTGCTGACCCGGGTGGTCGCCCGGGACAACGGGCATCTGGAGGACGTCATCCAACGGCTCATCCGGCTGCCCGGCGTGGTCAGGACCCGGACCGAGGTCGCACTGCGCGAACGCGTGCCGCACCGGCTGCTTCCGCTCGTCGAATCGCTGGGCGGCGCCGCCCGTTGAGGAGGGCCGGTCGTGCGGGCTCCGCGCGGCGGATATCCTGATCTTGCCGCGCTCCCCCACCCCGCTCTCGCCCCGGCGAGGCCGTCGCCGCGGCAGTCGAAGCGGCCCTCGGACACGGTCTAGGCCCGAGCTATCGAGATTGGTGTGCACAGGTGCTGGTTGCTGGTCGGTACCGGCTGATATCCGCCATCGGCCGGGGCGGGATGGGTGAGGTCTGGCGGGCCACCGACGAAGTCCTCGGCCGTGCCGTCGCCGTGAAGCTGCTCCTCGGGGAACACGCCGACGAGTCGGCCACCGCCCGTTTCCGTCTGGAGGCCCAGACCGCCGCCCGCCTGAGCCATCCCCATCTGGTGGCCGTCTTCGACTTCGGGGCCTGGGAGAACCGGCTGTTCCTCGTGATGGAGCTGGTCGAGGGCCGCAGCCTGGCGGATCTGCTGCTGGCCCAGGAGCGGCTGGGCCCCGAACAGGCCGCCCGCATCGCGGGGCAGGCCGCCGCCGGGCTGGCCGCCGCGCACCGCCAGGGCATCGTCCACCGCGACATCAAGCCCGGAAACCTCATGCTGGACGGCGAAGGCACCGTCAAGATCGGGGACTTCGGCATCGCGCAGTTCGTGGACGACCCGTCCGCTGCGCTGACGACGACGGGCCAGATCGTCGGTACGAGCCTCTACCTCGCCCCGGAGCGGGCGCTCGGCCGTACGGCCGACGCCGCGTCCGACATGTACTCGCTCGGCTGCGTCGTCTACCAACTGCTGCTCGGCGAGCCGCCGTTCCGTTCCGACACCGCGACGGCCACCCTCTACCAGCACGTGGACACGCCTCCGGTGCCGCTGCGCCGGCGCGGCGTGGACGTCCCCGCCGCCTTCGACACGTACCTGCTCGGCCTGCTCGCCAAACAGCCGGAGGAGCGGCCCACCGCCCAGCAGGTCGCCGACTGGTTCCACAGCGACGCCTGGCGGGGCCGGCCGGAACCGCTGCCGCCGCACCACCCGGAGCCCGCTCGGACGCCCGCCCCCGCGCGCTTCCCCGCCGCGCCCGCCCCGCTGCCCGGAGCGGACTCCGGTGCGCCGACGACGTACCGGCTGCCGCAGGCAGCGGCGGGACACGGGACCGTTCCCGGACCTGGCGGGCACGGACGGCGTGCGGCGGCCAGGACCGCGAAGGGCCGGCGGCGGACCGCCGGCGAGGCGATCCGGCGCCGGCCCAGGGTGGCCAGTGCCATCGCGGGTGCGATCGCCTTCCTGGCGGCCGTGTTCCTGGGGATGAGCCTGTTCTCCGGGCGGTGACTACCAGCGGTCGTGGACCGTCGCGCGGAACCTCCGGTCGTAGAGGTCGCGCACCGCGTCCAGCGTGCTCTGCGGGAGCGGGGCGAGCGCGGCGGCGGCCGCGTTGGCCCGTGCCTGCTCCGTCGAGCGGGCGCCGGGAATGACACTGGTGACGCCCGGCTGCTGGATGATCCAGCGCAGCGCCGTCTGCGCCGAGGTCGCTCCCCCGGGGGCCAGCGCGGCGAACTCGGCAGCGGCCGCCACACCCGTTCCGTAGTCGACGCCGGAGAAGGTCTCGCCCTGGTCGAACGCCTCGCCGTGCCGGTTGAAGGTGCGGTGGTCCTCGGGGGCGAAGACGGTGTCCGCGGTGTACTTGCCCGAGAGCAGACCGGAGGCCAGCGGCACCCGGGCGATGATGCCCACCCCGGCCGCCCGCGCCGCCGGCAGGACCTCGTCCAGCGGCTTCAGGCGGAACGGGTTCAGGATGATCTGGACGCTCGCCACCCCCGGGCGGGCGATGGCCGTCAGCGCCTCGGCGCACGTCTCGACGCTGACCGCGTAGGCGGCGACGCGCTGCTCGGCGACCAGCGTGTCCAGCGCGTCGTACACCTCGTCGGAGGAGTAGACGGCGGTGGGCGGACAGTGCAGCTGCACGAGGTCGAGGGTGTCGACGCCCAGGTTGGCGCGGGAGCGGTCGTTCCAGGCCCGGAAGTTGTCCAGGGTGTAGTTCTCCGGCACCTGGTCGACGCGACGGCCCATCTTCGTCGCCACGAAGACCCCGGCGTCGGGCCGCTCCTTCAGATAGCGGCCGATGAGCTGTTCGCTGCGGCCGTCCCCGTAGACGTCCGCCGTGTCGAAGAAGGTGACCCCCGCTTCGACGGCGGCGTCGAGCACTCCGAGGGCGTCCTCCTCGCGGACCTCACCCCAGTCCCCGCCCAGTTGCCAGGTGCCCAGTCCGACGACCGACACGTTGCGTCCGGTCCTGCCCAGTTCGCGCTGTTCCATGGGGATCATGCTACGTCCGCACCGGTCGCCTGCCCGAGCGCGGTGAGGCGTGCCATCTCCTCGTCGGTCAGCCGCAGGGCGCCCGCCGCCACGTTGGCCTCCAGGTGGGCGGGGTCGCCGGTGCCCGGGATGGCCAGGACGTGCGGGCCCTGCTGGAGGGTCCACGCCAGCCGGACCTGGGCGGGCGAGGCGCCCCGGGCGCGGGCCACGTCGAGCAGCGCCTCGTGCTCGGCGACGGCCCCGGACTCGCGGCCGGCGCCCGCGATGGCGTAGAAGGGGACGAAGGCGATGCCCAGTTCACCGCACAGGCGCAGGACCTCCTGGGAGTCGGCGCGCCGCTCACCGATGCCGTAGCGGTTCTGCACGCAGACGACGGGGGCGATGGCGCGGGCCTCGGCTATCTGCTCCGGCCAGACGTTGGAGAGGCCCAGGTGGCGGACGAGCCCTTCCTCGCGCAGCCCGGCCAGGGCGCCGAAGAGGTCGGAGACGGGACGGTTGCCGTTCATCCGGAGGTTCACCACGTCGAGGTGGTCGCGGCCGAGCTGCCGGATGTTCTCCAGGACCTGGCCGCGCAGCTGCTCGGGGCGGGCCCAGTCGAGCCAGTCGCCGGAGGGGCCGCGGCCCGGGCCCACCTTGGTGGTGATGACGAGGTCGTCCGGGTAGGGGCCGAGCGCCCGGCTGATCAGCTCGTTGGCCGAGCGCAGGGGCGAGAAGTAGAAGGCGGCCGTGTCGATGTGGTTCACGCCCAGCTCGACGGCGCGGCGCAGCACCGCGACGGCCCGGTCCCGGTCGTGCGGGGTGCGCTCGTCGCTGAACGCCCGGCCGTTCTGCGTCAGCCGCATGGCGCCGAAGCCCATCCGGTTGACGGTCAGATCACCGAGCCGCCAGGTGCCGGCGGCCGCTGCGGTGAGGGAGTGCGAGGTCAAGGCTGGTGCCTTCCTTGTGGTCGAGGCGAAGAGAAGGGGCACATGAAGGGATAACGTCCGGCTCCCCGCCTGTCCATCCCCTTTTCCGCTTGCGCGTCCCGCGGCAGCGTGTGCCCGACTTGACGAGACTTGCCAACTCCCTTGCAGGCACCCGCAGTTCGTTGACGGGGTCATGACCACATGTGAGTGTTCGGTCGCTCGATCACGGACACCATGAGGAGCCTCGATGAAACGCAGACCGATGACGGCCGGGACGACCCTGGCCGTCCTCGCCGGAATGCTGGTCGCCGTCAGCGGCCCGTCCGCCTCGGCGGACCCCGCACCGCCGCCCGCCCCCAAGGCACTCACCACCGCCGTCTCGGCCGCCGACAAAGCCGCTGCCAGCGGGCTCGACACCCTGGCCAAGGGGCCGGAGGAGCGCTACGAGCGCCGGATGGTCACCCCGTGGGTCAACGGCCTCTACTCCGTCGCGTACGAGCGCACCTACCGCGGCCTGCCCGTCGTCGGCGGGGACGCCGTCGTGGTGGCCGACTCCAGGGGACGGGTACGCGGTTCGCAGTCGGCGGTCTCGCGGCGCATCAACGTGCCCACCACCGCGACCGTCTCCGCGAAGACCGCCGAGGCCACCTCCCGCGGGCAACTGCGCACCGTGGACAAGGTCGAGAGCCACCGGCTCGTCGTCCGGGCCACCGGCAAGCGCTCCCGGCTGGCCTGGGAGACCGTGCTCACCGGCCGGACCGCGAAGGCGCCCAGCCGGCTGCACGTGTTCGTGGACGCGGGCACCGGCGCGGTCCTCGACAGCTACGACGACGTGCGGGCCGGCACCGGCAACAGCCAGTGGAACGGGCCGAGCCCGCTCACCATCAACACCACGTCCTCCGGCGGGAGCTACTCGCTCCGCGACCCGGGCCGCACCGGCCTCAGCTGCGCCGACTACAGCACCGGGAGCGTCTTCACCAAGTCCACCGACTCGTGGGGCAACGGCAGCGCGTCCAGCAAGGAGACCGGCTGCGTCGACGTGATGTGGGCGGCCCAGCACGAGTGGGACATGCTGCGCGACTGGCTCGGGCGCAACGGCCACGACGGCAACGGCCGCAGCTGGCCGGTCAAGGTGGGGCTCAACGACGTCAACGCCTACTGGGACGGCTCCACGGTCTCCATCGGCCACAACCAGGCCAACCAGTGGATCGGCGCCATGGACGTCGTGGCCCACGAGTTCGGCCACGGCATCGACCAGTACACACCGGGCGGCGCCAACCACGAGTCCGGGCTCGGCGAGGCCACCGGCGACATCATGGGCGCGCTGACCGAGGCGTACACCAACGAGCCGGCTCCGTACGACGACCCGGACTACACCGTCGGCGAGAAGATCAACCTCGTCGGCAACGGGCCGATCCGGGTCATGTACAACCCCGGCCAGACCGGCGACCCGAACTGCTACAGCTCCTCCATACCCAACACCGAGGAGCACGCGGCGGCCGGGCCCCTGAACCACTGGTTCTATCTCCTCGCCGAGGGCTCCAACCCCGGCGGCGGCAAGCCTTCCAGCCCCACCTGCAACAACTCCGCGGTCACCGGTGTCGGCATCCAGGACGCCGGCAAGGTGTTCTACGGCGGCATGCTCCTCAAGACCAGCGGCATGACGTACAAGCGCTACCGCACGGCCACCCTGACCGCGGCCAAGAACCTCGACACCACCTGCACCCTGTACAACCGCACGAAGGCGGCGTGGGACGCGGTCAGCGTGCCCGCCCAGAGCGGTGACCCGACCTGCTCGCCGAGCGGCAACAACGACTTCTCGCTGTCCCTGGACCCGGCGTCCGGCTCGGTGAAGCCCGGCAGCTCGGTGACGGCCACCGTGCGTACGACGCTCACCTCCGGCAGCGCCCAGACGGTGAACCTGTCCGCGAGCGGGCTGCCCGGCGGGGTGACGGCCTCGTTCAGCCCGGCGTCGGTGCAGTCCGGCGGTAGCTCCGCCATGACCGTCTCGACGACCTCGGCCGCCGCCCCCGGCTCCTACACCTTCACCGTGAAGGGCGCGGGCACCCAGGAGCACACCGCGCAGTACACCCTGACCGTCAACGACGGCGGCGGCACGCCCGGCGGCACCCCGCCCGACATCGACGTCGCCCGGGTACAGGCCCACCTCACGCAGTTCGGGACCATCGCCTCCCAGAACGGCGGCAACCGGCGGGCCGGGAGCAACGGGTACAACGCCTCGCTCGCCTATGTGAAGGGCAAGCTCCAGGCAGCCGGCTACACCGTCACCGAGCAGACCTGCGCCACCTGCACCTACACCGGCAAGAACCTCATCGCGGACTGGCCGGGCGGGCCCGCCGACAGCACGGTGATGTTCGGCGCCCACCTGGACGGTGTGTCCGCCGGGCCCGGCATCAACGACAACGGCTCCGGCTCCGCCACCCTGCTGGAGAACGCGCTCGCGCTCGCCCAGCAGAACCCCACCATGACCAAGCACGTCCGGTTCGCCTGGTGGAACGGTGAGGAGCAGGGCCTCCAGGGCTCCAAGTACTACGTGAGCCAGCTGAGTGCGGCACAGCGCAGCGCCATCACCGCCTACTACAACTTCGACATGGTGGCCTCGGTCAACGGCGGCTACTTCATCAACAACCTCAACTCCGCCGCGTCGGCCCCGATGAAGGCCTACTGGGACTCCCTGGGGCTCGCCCCGGAGGAGAACGTGGAGGGCCAGGGCCGCTCCGACGACTACTCCTTCCAGCAGGCGGGCATCGCGACCTCCGGGTACGCCACCGGGGCCAGTGACACCAAGACGTCCGGGCAGGCGTCCAAGTGGGGCGGCACGGCGGGCCGTTCGTACGACCCGTGCTACCACTCCTCCTGTGACACCACCGCCAACATCAGCGCCACCGCGCTGAACCGCAGCGCCGACGGGGTCGCGTACACGCTGTGGAAGTCCGCCGTGGGCTCCACCGCGCCCGACGACGACTTCTCCGTCTCGGTGAACCCGGTCTCGGGCAGCGTCCAGCCGGGCGGCTCGGTCACCGCGACCGTGTCCACGGCCACCACCGGCGGCGACGCGCAGAGCGTGCGGCTGTCCGCGTCCGGTGCGCCGAGCGGGGTGACCGTCTCCTTCTCGCCCACGTCGGTGCAGTCGGGCTCGTCGGCCACGATGACGGTCTCCGCGAGCGCCCAGACCGCGGCGGGCACGTACACGCTCACCGTGACCGGGACCGGCACGGCCACCCACACCACCACCTACTCGCTGGTGGTCGGAGGCGGCGGCACCTGCCAGCCCCGGCAGGTCGTGACCAACGGCGGGTTCGAGAGCGGGACCGCGCCGTGGACGCAGACCGACGGTGTGATCAACAACCGGACCTCCGAGAAGCCCGCGCACAGCGGCTCGTACCAGGCGTGGCTCGGGGGCTGGGGCAGCACCCACTCCGACTACGTCACGCAGTCGCTGACCGTGCCGGCCGGCTGCTCGTCGTACCGGCTGTCGTTCTATCTGCGCACCGACACCGCCGAGACGCCCGACGGGAACGCGTACGACACGTTCACCGTGAAGCTGGGGTCCCGGACGCTGGGCACGTACTCGAACCTCGACGCGGCCGGGGGCTACGTCCTGCGGACCTTCGATGTCGCGTCGGCCGCCGGGCAGACCGTGACGCTGGGCTTCACCAGTAAGGAGGACGCCTACCTGCAGACCAGCTTCGTCGTGGACGACGTGGCCCTCGACGTGAGCTGACCGCCGCAGGCGTGTGTACGGGGGCGGGGCGTGGACCACACGCCCCGCCCTGTGCGTTACACGCCCGCCCCGCGCTTCAGCGGACGACGGCGGCCAGCCTGCGGACGAAGTCCTCGGTCTCCGCGCACCCGTCGGAGCGGCCGGCCAGTCGCCCGTACAGTCCGCGCAGCTCCTGGCCGAGCAGGGTCGCGGGGTGCACCACGGTGCTGTCCAGGACCGGTCCGGCCACCGCCGAAGCGGCGGCCGGTTCGCCCGCGCAGACGTAGGCATCCGCCGTGCGGACCAGGAACAGCTTGCGGGCCGAGTGCAGGCCCGGCGGCAGCAGCCGGATCGCGCTGCCGGCCGCGTCCAGGGCGCGCAGCGCGTACCGGCGCTCACCCGTCGCGACCGCGAGGTCGCGCAGGGCGCCCGCCGCGCCGGACTCCACCCGCAGGCGCACGGAGGCGACGGAGAGCCAGGGCGCCTCGGCCTCGTCCCGCTCACCGGCCAGGTCCATCTGCGACCAGGCCCGGGCGAGGTGGTGCAGGGTGCGGTCGGCGTCGCCGCGCACCGCGTGGCCGCGCGCCTGGTACAGGTCGCTCAGGGCCCCCGCCCAGTGGCGGCCCGCCGCCGCCGGGCGGACGGCCTCGCCGTACGCGAGGGCGGAGGGGCCGTCGCCCTCCAGCCTGGCGAGGGTGCTCATGTCGCTGAGTGCCGCGACCCGGACGCCGACGTGGCCGGACAGGGCCGCCCACACCAGGGAGCGGTCCAGCCAGGCCATCGCCGTGCCGTTGCGTCCCCACAGGAGCCTGAGACAGCCGGCCGACTGCGCGTACTCGGCGGCCAGCGGGGCGAGTTGGCGCTGGTACGGGGCGGCCGGGAGCGCCATCCAGCGGAGCATCGCGTGCAGGGTGCGCTCGACCAAGGCGGTCGCTCCGGGCCAGGCGCGCTCCTCGTCGGCGCGCAGGCAGACGGCGAGCAGCGCGGTCAGGGCGTGCACCGTGTCGGTGTCCAGGGCGGGGTGGTCGGCGGCGTCGGGCCCCGGAGCGCAGAACCGCGCGTGCAGGGCGACGACATCGGTGAGCGCCGGGACCGCGCAGCCATCACGCCCGTGCAGCGGGCAGACCAGGCCGTACGCCGGCAGCCGTCCGGGCAGGACGGTGCCCGGGGGCAGCATCGCCGTGAGTTCCCCGCCGGCCGGCTCGCCGGGCAGCGGGTACTGCCGGACCGGGTCGGGCGGGGGCCCGGGCGCGGCCGGGACGGCCACCGACCGCTCACCCGCCTCGGCCTCCTCGCAGGCGGCGACGAGGTCGCCGTCGGCCCGCAGCAGCCGGTCCAGTCGGCGGGCCAGCGGGAGCGGGGTGCGGCGGCTGCCGTGTTCGAGTTTGCTGATGGCGGTGTGGTCGTAGCCGACCCGGGCGCCCACCTGGGCCTGGGTGAGACCGGCCCGCCTGCGCCACCGGCGCAGCCGGGTACCGAACGCCCGCCATGCCTGGACACCCCGCGCGTCCGCGGGCGCGGGGCCCGTCACCTCGGTCACCCCTGGCCTCGTCGCGCCTGGTCAGGGCTGCTGCTCGCGCCACGCTCACGGCTCATGCCCCGGAGGATAGCGACGGGCCGGGGCCGCTGTCCCCCGGGCGGGGACAACATGTCCGGTAACCGGCGCGGGGGTTGGCGGCCGAGGGGTCCACGCGTCCGGCCCGCGCGCCCGGTGGTTGCGGCGGCAACGATCAGCTCGACCGCACTCACTCCCCGTACGCACCCCGTCATCACCTGAACCGACGGGGCGACGGGCCGGGAGCGGCAGCTCCCGCAAGATGGCCGCAAGGCGGACACTCGTGAGCTTTCCGTCGTCAACTGTTGTTCGCAAGGCCACGTGAACAAGCTGTTGCCGCACACCTATTGACGCGTCGTGAGCCAGGGTGAAGTATCCCCATCGGCCGGAGAGAGCGCTCTCCGACCTCGTGTCGTGCACCCGTTCCGCGACTCAGGAGACAAGCCCCCATGTATGGACCCCCCTCGCTCCGCAGAACCGCACCTTCGACCGGAAGGAGACGCACCGGCGTACTCGCCGCCGTCGCCGGTCTCGTCGTCTCACTCCTCGCCTTCGTGCCCTCCACCGCGGCCAACGCGGCCCCCTCCCTGCTCTCGCAGGGCAAGACGGTGACCACGTCCAGCCAGGAGAGCGCCGGCACCCCCGCCACCGCCGCCGTCGACGGCGACAACGGCACCCGCTGGTCGAGCGCCTTCTCCGACCCGCAGTGGCTCAAGGTCGACCTGGGAACCTCCGCCTCGGTCAGCCAGATCGCCCTGAAGTGGGAGGCCGCCTACGCCAAGAGCTACAAGATCGAGTTCTCCACGGACAACAGCACGTGGAGCACCGCCTACTCGACCACCACCGGCCCCGGCGGCAACGAGACGCTGAACGTCTCGGGCACCGCCCGCTACGTGCGGCTGACCGGCACCGCCCGAGCCACCGGGTACGGCTACTCGCTGTGGGAGTTCCAGGTGTTCGGCACCACCGGCGGCGACGGGGGCCCGCAGCTCCCGGGCGGCGGCGACCTCGGCCCGAACGTCCTGGTCTTCGACCCGTCGACGCCCAACATCCAGGCCAAGGTCGACGAGATCTTCCACCAGCAGGAGTCGGCACAGTTCGGCAACGGCCGCTACGCGCTGATGTTCAAGCCGGGCACGTACAACAACATCAACGCGCAGATCGGCTTCTACACGTCGATCGCCGGTCTCGGCCTCAAGCCGGACGACACGACGTTCAACGGTGACGTCACCGTGGACGCGGGCTGGTTCAACGGCAACGCCACCCAGAACTTCTGGCGTTCGGCGGAGAACCTGGCCCTGAACCCGGTCAGCGGCACCGACCGCTGGGCGGTGTCCCAGGCCGCGCCGTTCCGCCGGATGCACGTCAAGGGCGGCCTCAACCTCGCCCCCAACGGCTACGGCTGGGCGAGCGGCGGATACATCGCCGACAGCAAGATCGACGGCCAGGTCGGCCCGTACTCGCAGCAGCAGTGGTACACCCGCGACAGCTCCATCGGCAGCTGGGGCAACGGCGTCTGGAACATGACGTTCTCCGGCGTCGAAGGCGCGCCCGCCCAGAGCTTCCCCAACCCCCCGTACACCACACTCCAGAACACCCCGGTCTCCCGCGAGAAGCCGTTCCTCTACCTGGACGGCAACGACTACAAGGTGTTCGTCCCCGCCAAGCGCACCAACGCGCGCGGCGTCTCCTGGAGCGGAACCCCGCAGGGTGAGTCGATCCCGCTGAGCCAGTTCTACGTCGTCAAGCCGGGGGCCACCGCCGCCACCATCAACGCGGCCGTCCAGCAGGGCCTGCACCTGCTGTTCACGCCCGGCATCTACCACGTGAACCAGACGATCAACATCGACCGCGCCAACACGGTCGTGCTGGGCCTCGGCCTCGCCACGATCATCCCCGACAACGGCGTCACCGCCCTCAAGGTCGGTGACGTGGACGGCGTGAAGCTGGCCGGGCTGCTCATCGACGCGGGAACCACCAACAGCGACTCCCTGGTCGAGGTCGGCCCCGAAGGTGCCTCCGCGAGCCACGCGGCCAACCCGACCAGCGTCCAGGACGTGTTCGTCCGGGTCGGCGGCGCGGGCGCCGGCAAGGCGACCACGGGCATGGTGATCAACAGCAACGACACGATCATCGACCACACCTGGCTCTGGCGCGCCGACCACGGCGAGGGCATCGGCTGGGAGACCAACCGCTCCGACTACGGCCTCCAGGTCAACGGCGACAACGTCCTGGCCACCGGGCTCTTCGTCGAGCACTTCAACAAGTACGACGTCCGCTGGTCCGGCGAGAACGGCAAAACGATCTTCTTCCAGAACGAGAAGGCCTACGACGCCCCCAGCCAGGTGGCCGTCCAGAACGGCAGCACCAAGGGCTACGCCGCCTACAAGGTGGACGACTCGGTCAACACCCACGAGGGCTGGGGACTCGGCAGCTACTGCTACTTCAACGTCGACCCGGGCATCCGCCAGGACCACGGCTTCGAAGCCCCGGTCAAGGCGGGCGTGAAGTTCCACGACCTGCTCGTCGTCTCACTCGGCGGCCAGGGCCAGTACAACCACGTCATCAACGACACGGGCTCCCCGACCTCGGGGACCTCGACCGTCCCGTCGAACGTGGTGTCCTACCCCTGACGGGACACGCAGGACATCCGGCACCTGAGGTGAACCGGCGCGGGGCCCGGCAGTACGCCGGGCCCCGCGTCCCCAACCTCACAGGGCGATACACCTAGAACAAGCCGGCCGGCGGCGGGCCGCCCACTGCCTGCTCGGACCAGATGACCTTGCCCCGGTCGGTGTACCTGGCCCCCCAGCGCTCCGCGAACTGGGCGACGAGGAAGAGGCCCCGGCCGCCCTCGTCGGTGGTGGTGGCGTAGCGCAGGTGCGGGGAGGTGCTGCTGCAGTCCGACACCTCGCAGGTCAGGGCCCTGTCGTACAGGAGCCGGACCGTGATGGGCTCGGAGCCGTAGCGGATGGCGTTGGTGACGAGCTCGCTCAGGATGAGCTCGGTGACGAAGCCCTCCTCGTCGAGGCCCCGGTCGGAGAGCCAGCGCATGGCCTGCTTGCGGATTCCGGCGACGGCGGCGGGGTCCGGGGGCACGTCCCACTCGACGCGCCGGGACGGGTCCAGGGTCCGGGTCCGGGCGACCAGCAGGGCCACGTCGTCACCGGGACGGCTGGGCAGCATGGCCTCCAGCACGTCGTCGCAGGTCTCCTCCGGGGTGCGGTCGCGGTCGGCGAGCGAGCGGCGCAGCAGGTCCAGGCCGTCGTCGATGTCCCGGTCGCGGCGCTCCACCAGACCGTCCGTGTACAGGACGAGGCGGCTGCCCTCGGGGACGTCCAGCTCGGTCATCTCGAAGGGCATGCCGCCGATGCCGAGGGGCAGTCCGGCCGGGATCTCCGGGAAGCCGACCGTGCCGTCGGGCAGCACGAGAACGGGTCCGGGGTGGCCGGCCCGGGCGACGGTGCAGCGGCCGGACACGGCGTCGTAGATCGCGTACAGGCAGGTGGCGCCGGTGATCTCGCCGCCGCCCGACTCCGCCTCCTCCTGGTCCATCCTGACCACCAGTTCGTCCAGGTGGCCGAGGAGTTCGTCGGGTGCCAGGTCGAGCTTGGAGAAGTTCAGGACCGTCGTGCGGAGCCGGCCCATGGTGGCCGCCGCGTGCAGCCCGTGCCCGACGACGTCGCCGACGACGAGGGCGACCCGGGCGCCCGAGAGCGGGATCACGTCGAACCAGTCGCCGCCCACGCCCGCCTGCGCCGGCAGATAGCGGTAGGCGACGTCCAGGGCGTTCTGCTCCGGCAAGCCGCGTGGGAGGAGGCTGCGCTGAAGGGTGACCGCCATCTCGTGCTCGCGGGTGTAGCGGCGGGCGTTGTCGACGCTGACGGCGGCGCGGGCCACCAGTTCCTCGGCGAAGGAGAGGTCGTCCAGGTCGAACGGGTCCTCGTTCTGCGCGCGCCAGAAGTTGGCGATGCCCAGGATGACGCCGCGGGCCCGCAGCGGGACGGAGAGCAGCGAGTGGTATCCGTGCTCCAGGAGACGGTCGGCCTGTTCCGGTTCGGTCTCGCGCCACTGCCGGGAGGCGGCCAGGTCCGAGACGATCCAGGTGTGCCCGGCGCCGGTGCCCAGGCCGCCGGCGGTGGTCGGCCGGTAGCCGATGACACGCCCGGCCGGGTGGAGGGGGTGGTCCTCGGTGGCGCTGCGGACGGCGGTGCGGCGGAACTCCAGGGTGTCCCCGGTGGGCGGTCTCGGTTCCCCGCCGCGCAGGACGGCGTCGGCCAGGTCGACCGTCACGCAGTCGGCGAATCCGGGGGCGGCCACGTCCGCCAGCTCCTGGGCGGTGGTGGCGACGTCGAGGGTGGTACCGATCAGGGCGCCCGCCCGGTAGAGGAGCGTCAGCCGTTCCCGTACGGTCTCGGCCCGGCCGGTGAGGGCCCGCAGTTCGGTGGTGTCGCGGAGGGTGGCGACCATGCCGGGCTGGCCGCCGCGCTCCTCGGTGGGGCGGAGGTTGACGGCCAGCAGCCGGTCCCCGGCGGGCCGCAGTTCGTCCGTGGCGACCTGCCCGGAGGCCAGCAGCTCCGCGGTGCCGGAGGCCAGCCCGAGGTCGCTGACCGCGCGGCCCTCGGCGTCGGGCGGAAGGTCGAGCAGCCGCCGGGCCTCGTCGTTGGCGAGCAGCAGGCGGTGGTCGGCACCGATGATGAGGACGCCCTCGCGCACGGCGTGCAGCACGGCGTCGTGGTGTTCGTACATCCGGGTCATCTCGGTCGGGCCGAGGCCGCGCGTCTGGCGGCTGAGCCGGCGGCTGACCAGGGCGGCGCCGGCCGCGGTGAGGGCGAGAGCGGCGACCCCCGCACCGACGGTGAGCGGGATGCTCGGGTACGCCAGCTTGTTGACGGCCTCGACCTTGATGCCCACCGCGACCAGCCCGGCAGGCGTTCCGTCCCTGCGCGGGACGGCCACCGCCGAGCTGACGGCCTTGCCCCGGCTGGCGTCGACGGTCCGGGTGACGGGCCCGTGCTCCAGGGCGTCCTTGTACGGGCCGGGGACCTGCTTGCCGATGAGCGCGATGTCGGGGTGGGTGTAGCGGATGCCGTTGGTACCGGCCACGACGACGTATTCGACGCCGGTGCTCTGCCGGATCTCCTCGGCGCGCGGCTGGAGGGCGGCCGTGGGGTCCTCGCTGTCGAGCGCCGCCGCCACGCCCGGGGCGTGCGCGAAGGTCTCCGCGACGCTCAGCGACTGGGCCCGCGCCGCGCTCATGCTGTCGCGCCGGCCCTGCACGACGAGGGCGACGACGGCGGCGGCGTCGAGCAGGACGACGATGCCGAGCATGAGGACGAAGAACTGTCCGGCGACGGTGCGCACGCTGAAGAGGGAGAGCAGGCGGCGCCCCGGGGAGGTCCGCCCGCGCGACGGCTCGGTGGGCGCGGGTGCGTCACCGCCCGGGCGGCCGCCCTCGTGTCGCTGCGGACGCCGGGCGGAGCGATGAAATTTCGCCCGGAATCGACCTGTGCCACCCACATATCCAGGTTTAACACGGATCGTCGCGGGGCGATCGGCGTGCGGGACCGGTCCGCGTGCCCCGGACGGGCCGGGCCGGGCGCGATCGGGTGACACGCGGGCGCGGGCGCGCGCCCGGGCGCCGGGACCGCCGCCGTCGCCCGATGATCCGCACATGGTGCCTGTATTCCTGACGAAGGCCGTCGAGCTGCTGCTCGGCCGGGAGAACCGCTCGCTGCATCTGAAGGCGGCGGGCTGGGCGACGGTGCTGCTCGCCCTGACCGTGCTGGTCGGCTCCTGGCTGGTGGTCCTGGCCGAACGGCACGCGCCGGACGCCACGATCACCTCGTATCCGCGGGGGCTGTGGTGGTCGGTGGAGACCGCGACGACCGTCGGTTACGGAGACCTCTTCCCGGTGACGCCTTGGGGGCGGATCGTCGCCGTCGTCGTGATGGGTGTCGGCATCACGACGTACGGGATGGTCACGGCGGCGCTCGCGACCTGGTTCGTCGGGCACGAGCAGCGGCGCCGTCACCGGCTGGCCGCCGAGGCCGAGCACGCCGCGCGCCGGATGCGGGACGACACGGAGCGACTGCTGCACGAGCGTTTCGACCGCATCGAACGGCTGCTCGCCGACGCGGGGCGCAGGCCGCCGGACTGATCGGCGGGACCTCGGGCCGGGACCATGCCCGGACCTTCCGGACACGGCCCGGGTCACCCGGCCGTGTATGAACGGTCCGGTACCGGGCACCGGCCTTTTCGATCACCCTCCCCAGGGCCCGGGAAACCGGCAGGATGGCGGTGTACAGGGTCGTCGTCCCCGGGCGGCGGCGCCGGACCGAGGAGGGAGCCCCATGCGGGAGACGCGTGCAGAGCAGTCGCCGCCGGACGAGGAGACCGCTCACGACGCGGCCGAGGAGGCGCAGGTCATCGTCGTCGGTGCGGGCCCGGCCGGTTCGTCCGCCGCCTACCACCTCGCGAGAGCCGGGGTCGACGTGCTGCTCCTGGAGAAGTCCCGCTTCCCGCGCGAGAAGGTGTGCGGGGACGGCCTGACGCCGCGCGCGGTGCACCAGCTGATCCGCATGGGCGTCGACATCCAGGCCCCCGGCTGGGCCCGGTCGCGCGGAATGCGCTGGGTGGCCGGCCCTCGGCAGGTGGAGATCGACTGGCCGGCGCTGGGCGGCTTCCCGGACTTCGGGCTCACCCGCAGCCGGCACGACTTCGACGACATCCTGGCCCGGCACGCCGTCGCGGCCGGTGCCCGGCTGCGTACCGGGGTGAAGGTGAAGGAGCCGGTGACCGACCGGGCGGGCCGGATCACCGGGGTGGCGGCAGTGGCCGGGACGGCGCCCGTGGTGCACCGGGCCCCGGTCGTGATCGCCGCCGACGGAGCCTCGGCCCGGATCGCGCTCGCGATGGGCCTCCAGCGCGACGCCAAGCGGCAGATCGCCACGGCCGCCCGGCGCTACTACCGCAGCCCGGAGCGCTCCCGGGAGGACTTCCTGGAGCTGTGGGCCGACCTCCGCTTCCCGGGGAGCGACGCCTATCTGCCCGGGTACGGCTGGATCTTCCCGATGGGGGACGGCCGGGTCAACGTCGGTCTGGGCGCGCTCCCCCACCGCCGGCACGGCAGCGCGGACCTGCGGGCCACGCTGGACCGGTGGCTCGCCCGTACGCCCGCGGAATGGGGACTGCGGGAGGAGAACGCCGAGGGGCCGGTGCGGAGCGCCGCCCTGCCGCTGGGCTTCAACCGCCACCCGCTGTACACCCGGGGGCTCCTGCTCGTCGGTGACTCCGGGGGCATGGTCAGCCCGTGGAACGGCGAGGGCATCGGGCAGGCCCTCGAAGCCGGTGAGGTCGCCGCCGAGACGACGGCGCTCGCGCTGGCGCTGCCGCCGGGTCCGCGGCGGGAGCGGGCGCTGCGCCACTATCCGGCCGAGATGAACCGGCGCTGGGGCCGCTACTACCGGCTCGGCAACACGGCCGCCGATCTGATCTTCAGCCGGTCGGGCTTCCAGCCGGTGCTGAACCGGTACGTGATGAGCTCGCCGGCCCTGCTCAACACCCTGGCCCGGCTCCTCACGAACCTCACGGAGCACCCTTCGCGCGACGTGATCGACCATGTCCTGAACACGGCGGTCCGCCTGGTGCCCGCGCCGGGCGCCCGGCGCCGCTGAGCAGGAACGTGTTCACCGTCCGCCGGTGGACGCCCCGCACACGAGACGTGAGAACCGAAGGCAACCGATGCACAGGCAAGAGACCGAAGAGACCGGCCGAACGGCGGGCGCGCGCCCGGAAACGTGGCTGCGCCGCTACCACGGCACGGACGCCCGCGCGGAGCTGGTGTGCTTCCCGCACGCGGGCGGTGCGGCGGGGTTCTGGCGTCCGCTGTCCGACGTCGTCCGGCACGCGCTGGACGTGCGCGCGGTGCAGTATCCGGGCCGGCAGGACCGCTACCGCGAGGAGCCCGTCGAGGATCTGCACCGGCTCGCCGACCTGATCGCCGAGGCCCTGGCGGCCGGCCCCGAGCCGGCCGGGCCGCGCGTCCTCCTCGGGCACAGCATGGGCGCCTCGCTCGCCCACGAGGTGGCGCTGCGGCTGTCCGGCGTATCCGGCCACGGGGCGACGGCGCTGATGGTGTCCGGCAGGCGGGCGCCCTCGCGGCTTCGGTCCGGCCGGCCGGAGTCGGACGAGGCGCTGCTCGCGCGGGTCCGGGCGCTCGGCGGCACGGACCCGGCGGTGCTGGCCGATCCGGAGCTGCTCGACATGATCCTGCCGGCGCTGCGCGCCGACTACGAGGCCGTCGCCGGGTACGTACCGGGTGACGGTCTCCTGTCGTGCCCGGTCGTCGCCCTCACCGGGCACGGGGACCCGGAGGTGGCGCCGGAGGACGTGGGGCCGTGGCGCGAGACGACCACGGGCCCGTTCGCGATGCGGGTCCTGCCGGGCGGGCACTTCTTCCTCAACGACCATCTGCCGGCGGTCGCGGAGCTGGCCGTGTCCCTGTCCACCGCCCCGGCGCGGGGGCGGCTCGGCCGCTGAGGCCCCGGTGCCGAGGCTGTCGTCAGGCGTCCTCCCCCGTCCACCGGGCCGCGAGGAGCAACGCGATGTCGTCGGGCCGGTCCGCGGCCTGGCGGGCGCGGCGGATGACATGGTCGGCCGTGTCGGCGAGCGGGGCGGCGCCCCGGCCCGCGAGGGTGGAGCGCAGCCGCTCGACCCCGACGTCGATGTCGATGCCCGCCTGTTCGACCAGGCCGTCGGTGTACAGGGCGAGCGTGGCGCCGGGGTCGAGGTGCAGTTCGGTGACGGGGTAGGCGGCCTCGGCGTCGATGCCCAGGACGATGCCGCCGGGGAGTTCCATGACCTCGGCGGTGCCGTCGGGCCGGCGCAGAACGGGCTGGGGGTGCCCGGCGCGCACGGCGTGCGTCCGGCCGGTGGCCGGGTCCGTCACGATGTAGCAGCAGCTGGCGAACTGGCCGGTGTCCAGGTCGATGAGCAGGCGGTTGGTACCGCTCATCACCTCCTGCGGGTCGTGGCCGCTGAGCGCGAAGGCCCGTACGGCGCTGCGGAGCTGGCCCATGGTCGCGGCGGCGGCCACGCCGTGCCCCTGCACGTCCCCGATGACGAGGGCGAGGCGCCCGCGGGTCTCGATCACGTCGTACCAGTCGCCGCCGACGTCCATGCCCTGGGTGCCGGCGAGGTAGCGGCCCTGGGTGTCGATGCCGCGGACGGCGGGCAGCCGGTGCGGCAGCAGGGCGTCCTGGAGGCCGCGGGCGAGGGCGGCCTCGGTGTCGTAGCGCTGGGCCCGCTGGAGGGCCTGGGCGATGAGGCCGGCCAGGGCGGTCAGGACCGTGCGCTCCTCGGGGCTGAAGCCGCGTGGCTGGTCGAAGCCGAGGATGCAGGAGCCGACGAGCCGCCCGGAGGCGATGAGCGGGAGGAAGGCACGGGCGCCGACATCGGTTTCCATGGGGATGCCCGGGTAGGCGGCGGCCAGGCGCTGCATCGACTCGAAGAAGAGGGGGCGCCCGGTGGTGAGCGTCTCCACGCCGGGGATGCGGGCGTCCAGGCCGACCGCGTCGAACCGGTCGAGGAAACCCGGTGGGAAGCCGGTCTCCCACTCCAGGTAGAGGTGGCCCTCCTTGAGCAGGTAGATCGCCAGTTGCCGGCCGCCGAAGGCCGGAAGCAGCTCCTCGGTGACCACGCGGGAGACCTGCCGGGCGGTGACGGCCTCGGTGAGCGCGATGGCGAGGGCGACCGGCCGGTAGAGGGCGGCGGACCGGTCGGCCGGTGAGCCGAGCCCCAGTCCGGGCGTGACGACGGAGTCCGGGGCGTAGGCGGGCTTCTCGGCGGGCGTGAGGACGGCGGTCAGGCCGTCCTGCCCCGGGTACAGGGAGACGGAGAGCCAGGGCGGCGGGTCGCGGCGGGCGAGGAAGTGGACCGGGGCGTCGGAGATCATCGCGGCCCGGTAGTGGTCCTCGTACGCCGGGTTGGCGAACCAGGGCAGCGCCTCCCAGAAGACCCGGCCGACCAGCGCGGCGCGGGGCCGGCCGAGCATGTCCTCGGCGAGCGGGTTGACGTAGGTGATCCGGCCGAAGCGGTCGAGCGAGAAGATGCCGCGCGGCAGCCGGTCGGCGGCCTCGGTGACGACCGGGCCGATGCCCAGGTCCACCAGGAAGCCGGTCAGGTGCCCGCCGGGCCCCTCGTCGTCCTGCCGGCGTCCGGAGACCTCCAGCAGGTGGGAGCGCCCGTCCGGGCCGCGCAGCCGCATCCGGCGGACGACGGGGCCGCCGGATCCCGCCGCCTGCCGGGCCAGCGCCCAGAGGCCGTGGACGTCCTCCGGTGCGAGCCGGGCGGCCAGGGCCCCGATGGTGCCGGGGAAGCGCCCGGTTCCGGTGCCGAGGATCGCCGACAGGTCGTCGTCCGCCTCGACGGCACCGGTGGCGAGGTTCCAGTCGAAGCGGCCGATGCGTACGGGCGGGGACGTCCTGGCGGGCAGCTGTACGGGGAGCGGTTCGCCCTCCCACTCCGGCCGGACGCCCGCCTCCGCGAGGGCGGCCAGCTGTGTGCCCAGGCCGCGGGCGATGTGCTGGAGCCGGTCCCGGTCGGCGGCGGACACCGGCTCGTCGCCGGTCGCGGCGCGCAGGACGACGAGGACGCCGACCGGCCGGCGGCGGCGCGGCACCGGCACGTACAGGGAGCCGAAGGGGAACGGCAGTCCGGCCATCAGCTGCGGGAAGCGCCGCATGGCGTCCTCCGCGTCGGAGAGGTAGACCGGGCTGCCGGTGCGGAACGCCTCGGCGACGGGGAACGGCCGGTTCACGTGCATCCGCCACCAGGGGCGGAACAGGGGGCCGGGGAGGCCCGCGAGCACGGCCAGCCGGAGCAGGCCGGGGGTGCGGGACGGGAGGTAGACCCCGCCGGCCCGGCCGCCGACCGCCTCGATGGCGTTCACGACGGACTGGGCGAGCGCCAGGGACAGGTCGTCCGGCGCCCAGCCGTCCTCGGGTCCTCCGGGCGGGCCGCCGCTCGGGCCGGAGGGCAGCCGCCCGGCCGCGCCGTGCCAGGTCACACAGTCAGGATGCCCCCGGGCGGCGGGGGCGGCACGTCGGAGGCGCGCCGGGCCCGCGCGGCCGACGGGGTGCGACGCGTGGGAGCGGTGGACGCCACGGCTGTGTGGCGTCCACCGCTCCCTCACGATCCGTGCGGGCGCTTACCGGCCCTCGCCCGGCGGTCGGTCGCCGAACTGGTCGTTCATCTTCTGCTGGGCCGAGTCGACCTGACCGCCGTACTTGCCGCCGGTCTTCTTGTCGACGTAGTCGCCGCCCTTTTCGACTCCCTGGCGGGCCTGGTCCGGATGCCCCTTGATCATGTCCTTGATCTTGTCGAGCATGCTCATGACTGACCTCCTAGAGACGCTGACCGTTCCAGCATCCACGCCCGGCCGCGCCCCCGCACTCCGGGACGGCCGGGCACGGCGGCCCCGCGTCGGCCGCCTCGCGCCCCCGTCCTCGACCGGAGCGGTGGTGAGCGGGCCGCGGGACGTCCGTCGCCGCCGGCCGGGCAGACCAAAGGGGTGGAAAGGAGCGCTTCCGCTTCTTTCCACCCCTGCTCACGCACTGCCCCGAGCACGGGGCAGGTGTGGATCAGTACGCGCCGAAGACGTTGTCCATCGAGCCGTACGTGGCGGCGGCGTAGTTGCACGCGGCCGTGATGTTGGCGACCGGGTCGTAGATGTCCATCGACGTACCGGGCACGTGGTAGGCGTCGAAGGTGGGCTGGATCACCTGGAGCAGGCCCTTGGAGGGCGTGCCGTTGACGGCGTTGATGTCCCAGTTGTTGATCGCCATCGGGTTGCCCGAGGACTCGCGCATGATGTTGCGGTAGATGCCGTCGTAGCTGCCGGGAATGCCCTGCTCGGCCATGACGGCCAGGGATTCCTTGATCCAGCCGTCGAGGTCGTCGGTGTACGCGACGGCCGCCTGGGTCTCGGCGGGCTTCTCGGCGGCGACCGGGACGACGGTGCGCTCGGAGCGGTCGGCACGGTCGGCGCTCTCGGCCCGGGGGGCGGTGTCACCGTTCTTCTCGGCGGTCTCCGCCTTGAATTCGCTCTTCTCCGCGGCCTTCGGGGCGGCGGCCTCGGACGCGGCGCCGATGGTGAGCTTCAGACCCGGGTGAATGAGGTCGGGGTTGCTGCCGACAGCACCGCGGTTGTCCTTGTACAGCCGCTCCCAGCCGCCGCTGAGGGAATACCCCTGGGCGATCTTGTAAAGCGAATCACCGGACACCACGGAATAGGTGGTGGACGCGGCCTTGCGCACGGCAATTTCCTTGCCGGCAGCGGAAGTCGAGGCCGAAGCCTTTTCGGCGACGACGGTCTTGGCGGGGGCGGCGGAGGCCGATCCGGCCGTGATCAGGGGGAGCGCGAGAACGGCTCCGCCCGCACTGACAGCGATGAAACCGCGGGTCAGGGACGCGGACTTGGCACGACGGTGCTTACCCGTGAAGGGCATGGGGTATTTCCTCTCCGTCGCCTGCGAGGTGAGCTGTCGGGTTCGGACTGGAGATGTCCGGTCGCGCATGGCGACTTCACCCCTAGCCGCTCCGGATTCCGGACCGGCGGCAAACCTTGGGTCCCCCGCTCCTGCCGTACGTGAGTGGTCGGGTTCCCGGACGGCGGCAGGATTCGGCGTTCCATCCGGATTGATGACGGGACCGTAAGCGAGAAACGACGGCCGGAACAAGCCCGGAATTGCTGATCACAATTGTTTTGCAAGATCAATCAAAGGAAATATTCATGATCGCCGGCGCCGGGGGCAGTCAAATTACTTGGCACGACTGGGAACCGGGCGATCGGATCCCGCGTCAGAAACGGCCGACGTGACGCTGCCCACTGGGCGCACAATATCCCTGTTCGTCCGTTTTGAGCGCTTCCGTCAGCATCAAAACCGTCTAGATCGCCCGTAATTGGCTATAAGCCCATGTACGCATAAAAAGGGCATAGCGTGCGGCACGGGCGGCCCAGGCACCGATTCCGGCCCCCTGGTCCGCGTGATCACTCTATGGTTAGGCTTACCTAAGTGTTGCCGTTCCCCGTTCACCGTCACAGGGAGATCCCAGGACCATGGCGCCGCATTCCGCCTCTTCTTCCCGCCGTCGCCCCGCCGCCCCCGCCGAGCGGGAACTCGCCGGCCGGCTGGCCCTCGTGACGGGAGCCGGGCGCGGCATAGGCGAGGCGGTCGTGCGGACCCTCGTCGCGCGCGGCTGCCGGGTCCTGGCGACCGACGCGGCCCCGGAGGGGGTCGACGCCCTCGCCCGGGAGCACGACGGGGACGTCGTCGCCCGGGCGCTGGACGTCACGGACGCCGCGGCCGTCGAGGCCCTGGTCGCCGAGGCCGAGGACACGCTCGGCGCCCTCGACATCACGGTCAACGTCGCCGGGATACTGCGTTGTTCACCGGTCACCGAGCTGACCGACGAGGACTGGCGGGCGACGTTCGCCGTCAACACCGACGGGGTGTTCCACGTCTCGCGGTCCGTCGGGCGCCGGATGGCGGACAGGGGCGCGGGCAGCATCGTCACCGTCGCGTCCAACGCCGCCGGCATCCCCCGTACGACCATGGCGGCGTACGCCGCGTCGAAGGCCGCGGCCGTCATGTTCACCAAGTGCCTCGGTCTGGAACTGGCCCCCCGGGGCGTCCGCTGCAACACCGTCTCGCCCGGCTCCACGCTCACCGACATGCAGCGCGGGATGTGGCCCGCCGATGAGGCCCACGACGACGGGCCCGCCGCGCAGCGCGTCATCGCCGGCGACCCGGCGAGCTACCGCACGGGCATCCCGCTCGGCCGGATCGCCGACCCGGCCGACATCGCCGAGGCGGTCGCCTTCCTCGTGTCCGACCGGGCCCGCCACATCACCCTGCACGACCTGTACGTCGACGGCGGCGCGACCCTGCGCGCCTGACCCGTCCGCCCGGCACCCCGCAAACGCCCCCTGGAGCCCTGGAACGATGACCGCCTCACCGTACGAAGACGCCCCGACCTGGCCCGCCGAGTTCGCCGCCCGTTACCGCGCGGCCGGGCACTGGCGCGGCGAGACCTTCACGAGCGTGCTGCGCGAACGGGCCGAGGCCCACGGCGACCGCGTCGCGCTGATCGACCCCGCACCCGAGCGCCGCGCCTGGACGTACCGGGAGCTGGACGAGCGCGCGGCCCGGCTGGCGGCCGGCTTCCGGGCGCGCGGAATAGCCAGGGGCGACCGGGTCGTCGTCCAGCTGCCCAACATCGCCGAGTTCGCCGAGGTCGTCTTCGCCCTCTTCCGCATCGGCGCGCTCCCCGTGTACGCGCTGCCCGCCCACCGTGAGACGGAGATCGGCTACTTCTGCTCCTTCGCCGAGGCTGTCGCCTACGTCATCCCGGACCAGCACGCGGGGTTCGACCACCGCGCGCTGGCCACCGCCGTACGGGAGCAGGCGCCCACCCTGAAGCACGTGTTCGTCGTCGGCGATCCGGGCGGGCACACCGCCCTGGCCGACGTGCCGTGCGACGCGGCCGGGGCGCCGGAGGACGGGCCCGAGCCGCACGACCTGGCCTTCCTCCAGCTGTCCGGCGGCACCACGGGGGTGCCCAAGCTCATCCCCCGTACGCACGACGACTACATCTACTCGCTGCGCGGCTCCAACGAGATCTGCGGCGTCGACGCGGACACCCGCTTCCTGGTGCTCCTGCCCGCCGCGCACAACTTCCCGATGAGCTCGCCCGGCTGGCTCGGCACGCTGTACGCGGGCGGCACCGTCGTCCTCTGCCCGCGACCCGATCCGGCCACGGCGTTCCCTGTCATCGAACGGGAACGCGTCACCATGACGGGCATGGTCCCGCCGCTCGCCCTGGTGTGGACGGACGCGGCCGCTTCGGCGGAGCAGGACCTGTCGAGCCTGGAGCTGATCCTCGTCGGCGGCGCCAAGTACAGCGAGACGGCGGCCCGGCGCCTCGAACCGGCGCTCGGCTGCCGGCTCATGCAGGTCTTCGGGATGGCCGAGGGACTCGTCAACTACACCCGGCTGGACGACGACTACGAGACGATCGTCGGCACCCAGGGCCGGCCGATCTCCGAGGACGACGAGATCCGCATCGTCGACGACGCCGGACAGGACGTCCCCGACGGGCGGTTCGGGCATCTGCTGACCCGGGGTCCGTACACGATCCGGGGCTACTGGCGCGCCCCCGAGCACAACAGGACCGCGTTCACCGAGGACGGCTTCTACCGCACGGGCGACATCGTGCGCCGCACCGCGAGCGGCCATCTGGTCGTGGAGGGACGGGCGAAGGACCAGATCAACCGGGGCGGCGAGAAGATCGCACCCGAGGAGGTCGAGAACATCATCCTGGCCCACCCGTCGGTGCACGACGTGTCGGTGGTCGGCGTGGCCGACCCGTATCTCGGTGAACGCACCCTGGCGTACGTCATTCTGCGCGAGGGCGCCGAACCGCCCGGGGCGCTCGCCGTGAAGCGGCACGTGCGCGCCCACGGAATCGCCGCGTACAAGGTGCCCGACCTCGTCGAGTTCGTGGACGTCTTCCCGCAGACGGGGATCGGCAAGATCAGCAAGAAGGGCCTGCGGACCGATGCGGCTCCCGCCTCCGCGTCAACTCCCCCCGCACAGAACTGAGACCGCTCCGCGCGGCACCGAAAGGCTGCTCCCATGGCACTTCCCGCCATCGCCCCCTATCCCCTGCCCGGCGCCGACGAGCTCCCGGCGAACCGGGTCGGCTGGACCGTCGACCCGGCGCGCGCCGTGCTGCTCGTCCACGACCTCCAGAACCACTTCCTGCGCGCGTACCGTTCCGGCGAGGAGCCGCTGACCGGCATGCTCGCGAACACCGCCCGCGTGATGGAGGCCGCCCGCCGGGCCGGGATACCCGTCGTGCACTCGGCGCAGCGCGGCGGCCAGAGCGCCGAGGAGCGCGGTCTCCAGCTGGACTTCTGGGGGCCGGGGATGGCGGACGACCCGGAGGCCCTCGCCTCGCCGGACGAGGTGGCACCCGCGCCGGGCGACACGGTGCTCACCAAGTGGAAGTACAGCGCCTTCGTGCGCACCGAGCTGGAATCCCTCATCCGCGACGGCGGCCGCGACCAACTGGTGATCACCGGCGTGTACGCGCACATCGGTGTGCTGATGAGCGCCGCGGACGCATGGATGCGCGACATCCAGGCCTTCGTGGTGGCCGACGCGGTCGCGGACTTCTCGCGCGAGGACCACGACATGGCGCTGCGCTGGGCGGCGGGCCGCTGCGCGGTCGTGACGACGACGGACGCGCTGCTGAAGGAGATCTGAGCGCCCGTACCTCACGTCCGGGGGTCCGCCGCGGCCTCCGGCGTGAGGTGCAGGGCGAGCACGTCCAACGCCGCGCCGATCCTGCGCATCGTCTCCGGGTCGTCGGTGCCCAGCGCAGCGCTCAACGCGTCGTCGATCCGGGCGGACCGCACCTCGGCCACCCGCTCCGACACCTCGGTGGCCGTACGGATCAACTGCCGCCTGCCATCGGCCGGATCGGGCGCGGACACGAACGAGCCGGTTTCCTTCAGCCGGGCCACGGCACCCGAGACCTGACTCTGCGGCAGGCCCGTGCGGGCGGCGATCTCGCTCACGGAGGTGTCCTGGTGCCCCAGGACGTCGCTCAGCACGACCAGGGCCGCCCGGGTGCCTCCGCGCTGCACGGCGCCGGCCGGGGCCGACGGCTCCGGGAGCGCCTGCTCACCGATCTTCATCAGGGTCCGTCCGAGCAGGAACAGCTGGACCGGGGTCATCGAGGTACTCATGGAGCGAACCCTATCCCCATCCATCACTACCGATGTATCGCTGGGAGATGCATCCTCCCTGATACATCTCTCTTGATGCATCTAAAACGATGGAGTAACGTCGGGGGCACCGCCGGCGCTCCCCGCGCCGGACACCTCACCGACCGGGAGACCCGATGTTCCTCGACACCGACGGCGCGACCCTGTACTACGAGGTCCGGGGCACCGGGCCGCTGCTGCTCATCGCGCAGAGCGGCGAGGGCGACGCCGGCCGGAGCACCGACCTGGCGAGCCACCTCGTCGACCGGTACACGGTGGTCTCCTACGACCGCCGGGGCCTGTCCCGCAGTACCCTCGCCGACCCGGCACAGGGCGTGACGATGGAGCAGCACGCCGACGACGTCCACCGGCTGCTGGCCCGGCTCACCGACGAGCCCGCCCTGATGCTCGGATGCAGCATGGGCGCCGCCATCGGGCTCCACCTCGCGGTGGCCCACCCCGGGCAGCTCCGCACCCTCGTGGCGCACGACCCGGTCTCCCCGTCCCTGCTGCCCGCCGGCCCGCGCACCGCGCACGCGGCGGAGCTCATCCATCTCCAGCAGGTCCACCGCGAGGGCGGACTGGGTGCCGCGCTCCCGGAGATCGCCCGGGTCCTCGGCATCGACCCGGCCCGCCAGGAGACCGAGCCGGACCTGACTCCGATGCCGCTCACCCCGGAGCGGGCCGCCAACTTCGGGTTCTTCATCGCGCGCGACTTCACAGCCGTCGTCGAGGCCGAACTCGACCAGGAGGCGCTGCGGACCTCGCCGGTACGCATCGTGCCCGCCGGCGGTGCCGTCACCTCACCGGACGTCTTCGTCGCGCAGTGCGCGCACCGGCTGGCCGACCTGGTGGGGCGGGAGACCGTCGCCTTCCCCGGCGGGCACAACGGCAACACCACCCATCCCCGCGCGTACGCCGCCCGGCTGCGCGAGGTCCTGGCGTAGACGCGGCACCGAGGCTCCCGGGACAACGAGAAATCCCCGGACCGCAATTGCGGCCCGGGGATTTGCTCACGTATATTGAGTGGTTCTGTGTGTCCACAGAAAAAGGCCCCTCGCGGGGCCAACAAGAATCACGATATCCGTCAGGGAGCTGTTTTGTCAACTCGGGAAAGCGCCGAATTGCAGAAGGAACAGGAATACATCGACCGGCTCCACCACCGTGTCGACGTTCTGCGCGGTGACGCCGCCGAGCAGGTCCAGGACGCCCTGACGCCGGTCGGCACCGGGCAGCAGGCCCGCCTCGAACGCGATGTCCTGGTCGCCGAGCGCTCCGGTCTGCTCGCCGCTCTGAACGCGGTGGACGGCTCGCTCTGTTTCGGCCGTATCGATCTCACGGACGGCGTCGCGCACCATATCGGCCGTATCGGAATCCGAGAGGACGACAGCGAGCACACGCCTTTGCTGATCGACTGGCGCGCCCCGGTCGCCCGCCCCTTCTATCTCGCCACCCATCACACCCCGATGGGTCTGCGCAGGCGCCGCCACCTCACGACCGAGGGGCGCACGGTCACCGAGCTGCACGACGAGATCCTGGACGTCGCGGACCAGGAGCGCACCGGTTTCGAGGACCCGAGCGGCGACACGGTCCTGCTCGCCGCGGTGAACTCGGCGCGCACCGGACGCATGGCGGACATCGTGCGGACCATCCAGGCGGAGCAGGACCGCATCATCCGGGCGCCGCACCGGGGCGTCCTGGTGGTCGAGGGCGGGCCCGGCACCGGCAAGACGGCCGTCGCCCTGCACCGGGCGGCTTTCCTGCTGTACGAGCAGCGGGAGCTGCTGGCCAAGCGGGCGGTCCTCATCGTGGGGCCGAACCCGGCCTTCCTCAGCTACATCGGCGAGGTGCTGCCCTCGCTCGGCGAGACCGGCGTCCTCCTCGCCACCCAGGCCGAGCTGTTCCCCGGCGTCCGGGCCCGCGGCACGGACACGCCCCGGGCCGCGGCCGTGAAGGGCGGCGCGCCCATGGCCGAGGCGCTGGCGCTCGCCGTGCGGGACCGGCAACTGCTGCCCGAGCCGGGCGCCCCGCTGATCGTCCCGCACGACGACGGCGACCTGGTCCTGGACTGGGAGATCGCCTACGAGGCCCGGCAGGCGGCCCGGGACACCCGGCTGCCGCACAACCTCGCCCGGCCGCACTTCGCGTTCCGGATCATCGACGCGCTGACCGCCCAGCTCACCGAGCGCATCGGCGCCGACCCGTACGGCGGGCCCAACTTCCTCGGCCCGGACGACATCGCCCAGCTCGGCAAGGCGGTCGCCGTCAGCCAGGAGGTGCACGCCGCGATCGGGGAGCTGTGGCCGGCCCTCACCCCCGAGGGCTTCCTCGCCGACTACCTGGCCGAGCCGGTGCACCTGCCGGAGGCGGACGCGGCGGCCATCCGGCGCGCGCCCGGCGCGGACGCCTGGACGCCGGCCGACGTGCCGCTGCTGGACGAGGCCGCGGAACTGCTCGGGGTGGACGACAGCGCCGAGCGGGCGGCGGCCGAGGCCGAGCGCCAGGAGCGGATCGCGTATGCCCAGGGCGTCCTCGAACTGTCCCGGGGCTCGGAGTCCTTCGAGTTCGAGGACGAGGAGTCGGAACTGCTCGCCGCCCACGACATCATCGACGCGGAGCGGATGGCGGAGCGCCAGGAGGAGGCCGACCACCGCAGTGCGGCGGAGCGGGCCGCCGCCGACCGGACGTGGGCGTTCGGGCACATCATCGTGGACGAGGCGCAGGAGCTGTCGCCGATGGCGTGGCGGCTGCTGATGCGGCGGTCCCCGACCCGGTCGATGACGCTGGTGGGCGACCCGGCGCAGACCTCGGAGGAGGCCGGGGTCGGCTCGTGGCGGGAGATCCTGGAGCCGTACGTGGGCGACCGGTACGAGCATGTGCGGCTCGCGGTCAACTACCGTACGCCGGCTGAGGTGATGGAGGTCGCGGCGAAGGTGCTGCGGGCCGTCGACCCCTCGTTCGAGCCTCCGGGCTCGGTGCGCTCCACGGGCGAGGCGCCCTGGGTGCGCGACGCGGGGGCGGATCTGGCGGGCGCGGTGGCACGGGCGGTCGGGGAGCTGACGCCCGCCGAGGGACGGCTCGCGGTGATCGCGCCGCGCGAGCTGCACGAGGAGATCGCGGCGCCGCTGGACGGCGTGACGCCCGGCGGCGAGCCGGATCTGACCCGGACCGTGGTGCTGCTGGGGCCCCGGCAGGCCAAGGGCCTCGAATTCGACCACGTCCTGGTGGTGGAGCCGGGCCGGTTCGGGACGAGCGACCTGTACGTGGCGCTGACCCGTGCCACGCAGCGGCTGGGCATCCTGCACCGGGAGGCGCTTCCGGCGTCCCTGCGCTGACGGAGCGACAACCGGATGCGCGGGCCGGGCTGTCGCGCGAGGGCGGCCCGGCCGGACGGATGGATTCCGGGGAGCCTTGACACCCCGGACCGGCAGGAGGAGCATCCTCACGTCGTTGACAACGTTGTCGGGACGACGCCGTTCCCTCGCGGTCACGGCGCCGGCCTCGCGCCGCGTTGACCGTCCGTCACATCAGAAGGGCAGGAACGGTGCCACAGACGCACACACGTCGTACGCACACCGCGATCCGGGCCGTGGGCTCCGTCACGGCCGCCGCCATGGCCGTGGCGGGGCTCGCGGTCGCCGTCCCGGCTTCGGCCGCGCCGGGCAGGGACCTCGTGAAGAACCCGGTCTCGTACGTCGATCCCCTGATCGGCACGTCCAACGCGGGCAACACCTACCCGGGTGCCGTGCAGCCGTTCGGCATGCTGGCGTGGAGCCCGCAGAACTCGCGGGGCAAGCAGGTCTCGACGCCCGCTCCCGGCGGCTACCAGTACGACGCGAAGAAGATCCGCGGCTTCAGTCTCACCCACCTCAACGGCGTGGGCTGCTCGGGTGCGAACGGCGACATCCCGATCATGCCGTACGTGGGTGACGTGGACTCCTCCCCCACCTCGGACACCACCGACGCGAAGTACGCGAGCGACTTCTCGCACGACGACGAGACGGCCACCCCCGGCTACTACAAGGTGGGCCTGGCGAGCGGTGCTTCGGCGGCGCTGACCACGACCGCCAGGACGGGGTCCGGGGAGTTCGGCTTCCCGGCGGACAAGCCCGCCAGCCTGCTCTTCCGCACCTCCAACTCGGAGACCGGCAGCACCGACGCCACCGTGCGGATCGACAAGGCCGCGCGGACGGTGACGGGTTCGGTCACGGCGGGCAACTTCTGCGGGCCGCAGAGCGCGAACAACCGCAAGGACCTCTACACGCTGTACTTCACCGCCCACTTCGACAAGCCCTTCGCGAAGACCGGCACCTGGAAGGACGGCACGCTCACCCCCGGCTCCACCTCCGCCTCCGGCGGTACGGGCTACAGCTCGTCCGGCAACGCCGTGGCGGGCAAGGGCTCCGGCGGGTACGTCACCTTCGCGGACGGCACCACGCAGGCCCGCGCCAAGGTGGCCGTCTCGTACGTCAGCGCCGCGAACGCCGAGGCCAACCTCCGTAAGGAGAACGGGCCCGGCAAGAGCTTCGACGCGGTGAAGCGGCAGGCCGCCGCGAACTGGAACAAGGCGCTGAAGGCCGTCGAGATCGGCGGTGGCACCGACACGCAGCGCACCGCCTTCTACACCGCGCTCTACCACTCCATGCTGGAGCCGACCCTCACCAGCGACGTGGACGGCCGCTACCTGGGCGCCGACCGCGAGCCGCACCGGCTCGCCAAGGGCCAGAAGGCGCAGTACGGCACCTTCTCCGGCTGGGACCAGTACCGGGCGCAGGTGCAGCTGATGGCCCTGCTCAATCCGAGGGCGGGCAGCGACTACGCGCAGTCCTTGTTCAACTACGCGAACCAGCGCGACGGCGAGTGGGACCGCTGGCTGCTGGAGAACGGCAAGACGAGCGTGATGTCGGGCGACCCGTCCGACGCGGCGCTCGCCGGGATCTACGCGTTCGGCGGCCGTGACTTCGACGTCAAGGGCGCGCTGAAGTCCCTGGTCACGGCGGCGACCGTGCCGACCGCCAACGACTCCGACAGCTCCGGCTGCAACGTCGAGTGCGTGGGCCAGCGCCCCGCCCTCGACAAGTACCTGGAGCTCGGTTACGTACCGGCGGACAACTGCCACTGCTGGGGCGGGGCGGCCGAGACGCTGGAGGACGCGGCGGCCGACTACGGTCTGTCCGAGCTGTCCCGGCGGCTGGGCAACAAGGCGGACGCGAAGAAGTTCCTCGACCGGTCCGGCAACTGGACCAACGTCTTCGACGCCAACGCCACCGAGCACGGCGGGTACATACGCGACCGGAAGTCCGACGGCAGCTGGGCCGGCACCTTCACGCCCGGCACCGGCACCGGGTTCGTGGAGGGCACCAGCGCCCGGTACACGTGGATGGTGTACTCCGACGTGGCGGGTCTCGCCGGTGCGATGGGCGGCAACGAGCGGGCCACGGAGCGGCTCGACGCGTTCTTCCGCACGCCGGACGGGACGTTCGACTTCTCGGCGAAGGACGCCACCCGTTACGACCCGACGAACGAGCCCGACATCAACGCGCCGTACCTGTACAACTACTTCGGCGCCCCGTACAAGACGCAGGAGACGGTCCGCGCGGAACTGGACCAGCTGTGGACCGACGGCCCCGGCGGGATCCCGGGCAACGACGACGCGGGGACCATGTCGTCCTGGTACGTCTTCTCCGCACTCGGCATGTACCCGCAGAACCCGAGCCGCGCCGATCTGACGCTGACCGCGCCGCTGTTCCCGCACGCGGTGGTGCACACCGGGCACGGCAAGAGGATCACCATCGAGGCGCCGGCCGCCTCGGCGGACCACACGTACATCCACGGACTGAAGGTGAACGGCCGTACGTCCACGAAGCCGTGGGTCGGTGACGCGCTCGTGGAGCACGGCGGGCGGCTGGACTTCACGCTCGGCACGACGCCCGACACCTCCTGGGGCGGCGCACCGGCCGACGCGCCGCCGTCCTTCCCCGGCGGCGGGCTGAAGTACTTCACGGGCGCCTCGCCCGACCAGCTGAAGGTCGAGCCGGGCGCCGAGGGCGCGCAGACCGTGGTCAAGGTGCAGAGCCTGCAGACGAAGGCCACCACCGTGCACTGGGAGGCCCAGGCGCCGGACGGGGTCACCGTGACCCCGGCGGAGGGCGACTTCACCGTCCCGGCGAGCGGCGCGGCGCAGGCGAAGCTCACCGTGTCGGCGGGGAAGGACACCGCCGAGGGCTACTACACGGTCCCGGTGACGCTGACCTCGTCGGCGGGCACGGAGCTGCCGAAGACGTCGGCGGCGGTGACGGTCGCGAAGAAGAACGGCCTGCTGTGGAACCGCAACAGCACCGGCATCTCGGCGGACGACAAGAATCCGCAGGCCAACTTCGACGGTGAGGGCTGGAGTTACTCGGCCGAGGCGCTGGCGGCGGCCGGTGCGAAGGCGGGCTCCACGGTCTCCTCGGGCGGCTTCGACTTCACCTGGCCGAAGGTGGAGGCCGGTGACCCGGACAACATCGAGGTGGCCGGTACGAGTCCCCAGGTGCTGAACGTCCCCTCCGACGAGGGTGACACGAAGCTGGCGTTCCTGGGCAGCGCGGCCGAGGGCAAGGCATCGGGCACGGTGACGCTCACGTACACGGACGGCTCCACGCAGCAGGCCGGGATCGGCTTCAGCGACTGGACGCTGGGCGGCGGCTCGCAGCAGCCGTCGTACGGGAACACGGTGGCGGTGCACACCGACTACCGCGACGTGCAGGGCGGCGGGAAGGACCCGGTGGGCACCGAGGTCTTCACGACCGCGCCGATCGCGCTCCAGGCCGGGAAGCGGCTCGCGTCCGTGACGCTGCCGGCCACCACGGACGGCGGGATCATCCACGTCTTCGCGGTGGCCACCGCCTGACGTCATCCGGACACACGTGAGGGCCGGCCCCGTGCGGGGCCGGCCCTCACGTCGTACTCAGACGAGGTCGAACCGGTCCAGGTTCATGACCTTGTCCCAGGCGGCGACGAAGTCGCGCACGAACTTCTCCTTGGCGTCGTCGCTCGCGTAGACCTCGGCGACGGCGCGCAGTTCGGAGTTCGAGCCGAAGACCAGGTCGGCGCGGGTGCCGGTCCAGCGGACCTCACCGGTGGCGGCGTCGCGGCCCTCGAAGGCGCTCTGGTCGTCGGCCGTCGACTTCCACGTCGTGCCCATGTCGAGCAGGTTGACGAAGAAGTCGTTGGTCAGGGTGCCCGGCGCGTCGGTGAACACGCCGTGCGAGGTCTGCTGGTGGTTGGCGTCCAGCACGCGCAGACCGCCGACGAGGACCGTCATCTCGGGCGCGCTCAGATTCAGCAGGTTCGCCCGGTCCAGCAGCAGGTACTCGGCGGGGAGCCGGTTGCCCTTGCCGAGGTAGTTGCGGAAGCCGTCCGCGACGGGCTCCAGCTCGACGAAGGACTCGACGTCGGTCTGGTCCTGCGAGGCGTCGACCCGTCCCGGGGTGAACGGCACCTCGATGTCCGTACCGGCGTCCTTGGCCGCCTTCTCGACCCCGGCGGCGCCCGCGAGGACGATCAGGTCGGCCAGCGAGACCTGCTTCCCGCCCCGCTGCTCCGCGTTGAAGGACTCCTGGACGGACTGGAGGGTACGCAGGACACCCGCCAGGCGGTCCGGGTCGTTGACCTCCCAGCCGCTCTGCGGTTCGAGGCGGATGCGCGCACCGTTGGCGCCGCCGCGCTTGTCGCTGCCGCGGAAGGACGAGGCGGAGGCCCAGGCGGTGGAGACCAGGTCGGAGACGGACAGGCCGGAGGCGAGGACCTTCTCCTTGAGCGCCGCGATGTCGGCGGCGTCGATCAGCTCGTGGGTGCGCTCGGGCAGCGGGTCCTGCCAGATCAGGGTCTCCTGCGGGACCTCGGGGCCGAGGTAGCGGACGACCGGGCCCATGTCGCGGTGGGTCAGCTTGAACCAGGCGCGGGCGAAGGCATCGGCGAACTCCTGCGGGTTCTCGTGGAAGCGCCGCGAGATCTGCTCGTACGCCGGGTCGAAGCGCAGCGACAGGTCGGTGGTGAGCATGGTCGGGGCGTGGCTCTTCGACGGGTCGTGCGCGTCGGGCACGGTGCCCGCGCCGGCACCGTCCTTCGGCCGCCACTGGTGGGCGCCCGCGGGGCTCTTGAAGAGCTCCCACTCGTAGCCGAAGAGGATGTTGAAGAAGCTGTTGTCCCAGCTGGTGGGGGTGTCCGTCCAGATGCCTTCGAGGCCGCTGGTGATGGTGTCGCCGCCCTTGCCGGTGCCGTACGAGCTCTCCCAGCCGAGGCCCTGGCGCTCCATCGGGGCCGCCTCGGGGTCGGGGCCGACGGCGTCGGCGGGACCGGCTCCGTGCGTCTTGCCGAAGGTGTGGCCGCCGGCGATGAGGGCGACGGTCTCCTCGTCGTTCATCGCCATCCGGCGGAACGTCTCGCGGATGTCGCGGGCCGCGGCGATCGGGTCCGGGTTGCCGTTGGGGCCCTCCGGGTTGACGTAGATGAGACCCATCTGCACGGCGCCGAGCGGGTTCTCCAGCTCGCGGTCGCCGGTGTAGCGCTCATCGCCGAGCCAGGTGGTCTCGGGGCCCCAGTACACGTCCTCGTCGGGCTCCCAGACGTCCGCGCGGCCGCCGCCGAAGCCGAAGGTCTCGAAGCCCATGGTTTCCAGGGCGACGTTGCCGGTGAGGACGAGGAGGTCGGCCCAGGAGATGTTCTTGCCGTACTTCTTCTTGACCGGCCACAGCAGGCGCCGCGCCTTGTCGAGGCTCGCGTTGTCCGGCCAGCTGTTGAGCGGGGCGAAGCGCTGCTGGCCGGCACCGGCGCCGCCGCGGCCGTCGCTGATGCGGTACGTGCCGGCGCTGTGCCAGGCCATCCGGACCATGAAGGGACCGTAGTTGCCGAAGTCGGCGGGCCACCAGTCCTGCGAGGTCGTCAGCACCTCGGCGATGTCCCGCTTGACGGCGGGCAGGTCCAGCGCGTTGAACGCCGCGGCGTAGTCGAAGTCCTCGCCGAGCGGGTTGGCCACGGCGGGGTTCTTGGCGAGAATCCGCACGTTGAGCCGCTCCGGCCACCACTGGCGGTTACCGCCGCCCTGGGTGGGGTGCGGCGCGCGACCGTGCGCGACGGGGCAGCCGCCGGCCTCCTCCGACTTGGGGTCGGTGACGATCGCGTCGTGGTTCTCAGTCATGGAATTCCTTCCGGACGGGGCGGATCTCGGTGCCCTGAGAATGTGGGGGCGGTGGCCTGACCGGTCTCGCCCGGAGGGCGTCCTGCCCTGGCTGGGCCGGAACCGATCCTACGATGGACCTAGTCCAAGTCAATACGAACACGCGATGGAATGATCAACGGCCGCCGTGTGCAGGCCCTCCGGGAACAGAGGTCCGGACCAGGGTCGGATCGTGAGTCCGCGGCTTCGGCCCAGGGCCTGCCTGACCTTCGCGTCGCCCGCCCCGGGGGACGATGCGGCGGGCGGGAATTGGCAGACCGGCCCTAGCGTTCGTCGTCGCCCCGCCGGTGCACGCTGACCGCGTAGCCGCCTCCGTCGTACGGGGCGGCGTCCCAGGTGGCGAAGCGGTCGACGGGGGTGAGCCCGGCGGCGGCGCAGTGGGCGTCGTACTCCGCGAGCGTGAGGCCGGGCGGTACGGGGAGATGGGCCGCATCCAGGCCGAACCCGGCGACCAGCAGACCGCCCGGGCGCAGCGCCCCGGCGAGGCGGGCGACGACGGTGGCCTCGGTGCCGGGGGCGAGCAGCGCCATCACGTTGCCCGCAGCGACGACGAGATCGAACCCCGGTTCGATGGAGAGCGACTCCGGGTCGAACGCGGCCAGGTCGGCGCGGTACCAGGGCAGACCGGGCGCCTGCTCGCGCGCGACGGCCAGCATCGAGGCGTCGACGTCCACCCCGGTGCAGTCGCAGCCGAGTTCCGCGAGCCGGATCGCGACCCGGCCCGTGCCGCAGCCGGCGTCCAGCACCCGTGCCCCGGCGGGCACCAGCGCGGCGCAGAACCGCGCCTCGCCGTGCATGTCCTTGCCGCTGCGGGCGAGGGCCTCGAAACGGGCGGCGTAGTCCTCGCCCGAGGAGTCTCCGGTCAGTTCGGTCCAGCGGTTCATGCGGGCCACTGTAGGCGGAGCGGGTGAGCCGGGGCGCCGGGTCAGCCCGTCGCCGGCGGGTGGCCCGTGTCGAAGGCGAAGACGGTGTTCCGGGCGGCCGTCACGATCACCGCGCGTCCGGCGACGGTCACGCGGGGGCTCGCGCCCACCTCGCCGGTCAGGCCGTCGGCACTCGGGTCCGTCGCCCACAGCACCGAGCCGTCCGACGGGGAGAGGGCGACCACGCGGCCGGTGGCGGAGCTGAAGAAGAGCGCGCCGTTCCCGGCCACGGGGCCCGAAGCGCCCTCCACACTGGTCTGCCGGGACCACTTCCTGCGACCCGTGGCGGGGTCGAACGCGGTGACGCGGCCGGTCTGCCCGCTCATGTACACGGTGCCGTCCGCCATGCCGGGCGTGCCCGCGTACGTGGTGGGCAGCGGGGCGTCCGCGACCTTCCCGGAGGCCGGGTCGACCTGTACCACCGCGTCGTACCCGGTGAGCGCCGGGCCCTCCAGGTGCTCCCTGAGCAGGACGAGCCGGCCGTCCGTGACGCCCACCGGCACGGCGGGGCCGTCGACCGCGACGGCCTCGCCCCGGGTACCGGAGGCCGGGTCGAGGGGGTACAGGGCCGGGTGGCGGACCGCCGAGGCGTCGAGCTCGGCGTCGGTCGCGCACATGGCGAGCAGCCGGGTGCCCACGGGGACGGGGGCGCACCGGGAGCCGGCGGGGAACGGCGCCGTCCAGGCGAGGTCGCCGGTGTGCGCGTCCCGGGCCTCCAGGGCGGTGTCGGACGCGTCGACGGTGATCACGTCGGTGCCGAGCACCACAGCGTCCCGGGTCCGGCCCGTGACGGCCGTCGACTGGGCGCCCGAGGGCGTGGACCACAGCTCCTTGCCGCTCTCGGCGTCGAGGGCGACCACCTCGTCGGAGGTGCCCCGCGGGTCGTCCTGGGCGGCGATCCGGTAGCCGAGCACGGTGTCGTCGGTGGCGCCCACCAGGTGCATGCCCTGGACGGGCACGCCCGGGCTCTTCGCCGTCCAAGTGCGTGAACCGTCCCGGAGGTCGATCCGGGCGGCGACGACCCCGCCGCCCCCGCAGAACACGGCGTCGGCGCGGGCGACGCACCGCAGTTCGTCCGGGATGTCCTCGCGCCCGCCCGGCACGGTCACGCGCCAGGGCGTGAAGCCGTCGGGCAGGGTGCCGACGGGCGCGGCGACCGTGCGGGCCTTGCCCTCGTCCGGCTCCTCGCCGAAGCCGCCCGCCTGGAGGACGGCGGCTCCCCCGCCGATCGCCGCCACGGCGACCGCCGCCGCGAGCA
>NZ_JAAGNI010000029.1 GCF_010550605.1 Streptomyces sp. SID9727 | reverse complement strand
GACCCCGTTTCCAGGGCTTGTCCCAGAGTGAAGGGCAGATTGCCCACGTGTTACTCACCCGTTCGCCACTAATCCACCCCGAAGGGCTTCATCGTTCGACTTGCATGTGTTAAGCACGCCGCCAGCGTTCGTCCTGAGCCAGGATCAAACTCTCCGTGAATGTTTTCCCGTAATCGGGAGACACATCACGAGAGCGGAACAACAAGGTCGGAATATGACCCGTTGTCCACTGCGTCCTCGCTGTGTTGTGCCTACCCGGACCCGGAGGACCGTGCAGGACTTTCAAAGGAACCTCCAACCTGCCGAAGCAGGCCGGGGTATCAACATATCTGGCGTTGACTTTTGGCACGCTGTTGAGTTCTCAAGGAACGGACGCTTCCTTTGTACTCACCCGCAGAACATTCTCTGGGGCTTTCCTCCGGGCGCTTCCCTTCGGTCTTGCGTTTCCGACTCTATCAGACTCTTTCGTGTCCGATTCCCGGTCGAAGCGGGTCAAGCAGTTTTCGCTTTCCAGTTCTTCGCTTTCGCGTTTCCCTTTCCGGCGAGTCCGACTCTATCAGATCCTTTCGGGCCTGATTCCCAGTCAGCGGGGCTTGCCTTCCGGGCTGTTGGGCCCTTCCGACGTCCAAAACACTAGCGGATTTTCCCGGCGGCTCATAATCGGGCCTTCGAAATGAATTTCGGCATGCCGAAAATTCCCCGAACGGGAGATCGTGCTGAGTTTGGTGTGCCGCGTCTGCGGCGGGATCGGTCACCGCAGAACCGTTCAGGCTCCGTGGCAACCCGAAGAACCTTACGGATCACCGAGGGGTGTGTCAACCCCCTCCCCGCCGGGCCTGCGGGAACGCTCAGTCCAGGTCGGTGAGCCTGCCGCCGGCATCCGGCTGGGCGTGCTCCACCCTCCGCAGCAGGCGGGTCAGCATCGCGCCGAGCACCCCGCGCTCCTCGCCGTCGAGGTCCTGGAGCAGGTCCGCCTCGAAGTCCGTGGCCATCCGCATCGCCTCCAGCCACTTCGTGCGCCCTTCGTCCGTCAGCTCCACGATGACCCGGACGCGGTTGTTCTCGTCGCGGTCGCGGGTCACCAGCCCCTCACCGGCCATGCGGTCGATCCGGTGCGTCATCGCGGCCGGGGTGAGCCCGAGCCGCTTGGCGAGCTCGCCGGGACCGAGGCGGTAGGGCTCCCCTCCCAGGACGAGGGTCTTCAAGACCTCCCACTCCGCATTGCTGATGCCGAGCGCGGCGAGCTGTCTCCCGTACGCGACGTTCATCCGGCGGTTGAGGCGGCCGAGCGCGGAGACGACCTGTTCGACCTGGGGGTCCAGGTCGCGGTACTCCCGCTGGTAGGCGGCGATCTGTTCGTCGAGGCTCGGCTCATCGAGTCCGGGCTCGGTGGTGTCGGACATGGCGCGCAGTATGGCACGCCGCCCATAGCCGTCGAAGTCCTTCAGGTCGTAGTGTTCAACATCTAACTTTAGTGATAAAGTCTTCGGGTTCGAGTCGTTCGATCGGTACGACTCAGAGGTTCCGAGACTTGAGGTAGGTGAGTGTGACCAGGGAAATGGGCGCAGCACTGCGGCGGATCCAGCTGGGGAGCGCGCTGAGCGCGTTCGGGCTCGGGTTCACCGTCCCGTACCTGTACGTCTATGTGGCACAGGTACGGGATCTGGGCGCTGGCACGGCGGGAATCGTGCTGGCTGTCTTCGCCATGGCTGCCCTCGCCGTCCTCCCGTTCACCGGCCGGGCGATCGACCGTCGCGGGCCGCTGCCCGTGCTCATCGCCGCCTCCGGTGTCGCCGCGCTGGGCGCCCTCGCGCTGGGCGTGTCCTCGCAGGTCACCACTGCCGTCCTGGCAGCGGCCGTGCTCGGCGCGGGTACCGCCGTCATGCAGCCCGCGCTCGCCACCATGCTCGTCCGGTGCACCGGCGCCGCCACCCGCACGCGCGCCTTCGCCATGCAGTTCTTCCTGCAGAACCTGGGCCTGGGCATCGGCGGCCTGGTCGGCGGGCAGATCGTCGACACCAGCAGCCCGGCGTCGTTCACGCTTCTGTTCCTGATCGAAGCCGTGATGTTCCTGGTGCTCGGCGTCATCGCGGCGACCGTGCGGATGCCGAACGCGCCCGTGAACACGCCGGAGACGGTGGCCGGGGCGCCCGCGGCGCGCGGCGGACTGCGGGCGCTGCTCTCGCACCGCGCGATGGTGCAGCTGTGTGTGCTGGGGTTCGTGCTGTTCTTCGCCTGCTACGGACAGTTCGAGTCCGGGCTCGCGGCGTACGGCACCGAGGCCGCCGGGATCAACCCCGCCACGCTCGGCGTGGCACTGGCCGCCAACACCGCCGTGATCGTCGTCGCCCAGTTCGTGGTGCTGCGTCTCGTGGAGCGCCGGAGGCGCACCCGTGTCATCGCGGCTGTCGGCCTGATCTGGGCCTTCGCCTGGATCGTGGCCGGTTACGCGGGCTTGGGGCACGGCAGCCAGACCATGGCGACAGCCGCGATGATCTCCACGTACGCGCTGTTCGGCCTCGGCGAGTCGATGCTGTCGCCGACCGTCGCACCGCTGGTCGCGGACCTGGCGCCGGAGTCCATGGTGGGCCAGTACAACTCGGCGTTCGCGCTCTGCAAGCAGCTCGCGCTGGCCGTCGGCCCGGCCGTGGGCGGTCCGATGGGGGCCTCGCTGCACGGCCCGTACATCCTGACGTTCGTCGTGTTCTCGCTGGGCATCACCGCGCTCGCACTGCGGCTCGGCCGGCGGCTCACCCCCGTACAGGACCAGCCCTCGCTCGCGCACGCGCCGTCGCGGGTGGTGGCCGTCTCCGTGCCGGAGAGCGCGCCGGCGCCCGTGGCCGCCGCGCGCTGAGCGCGGACGCTACTGCGGCAGCACGAACTCGCACCACACCGCCTTGCCGCCGCCCGGCGTGCGGCGACTCCCCCACGACGTGGCGATCGAGGCCACGATCGAGATGCCCCGGCCCGCCTCGTCCGCCGGTTCGGCGCGGCGGCGGCGCGGCAGGTGGTCGTCGCCGTCGGTCACCTCGATGATCAGGCGGCGGTCCGTGCGGCGCAGGCCGAGGCGCATCGGCGGGGTGCCGTGCTGGAGGGAGTTGGCGACCAGCTCCCCGGCGGCGAGGACCCCGAGATCGCACAGCTCCACCGGGAATCGCCACGAGGCGAGGACGCCCGTCGCGAAGGCACGGGCGCGGGGAGCCGCCTCGATACCGCCGAGCAGATCGAGCGAGGCGTTGTGGAACAGCTCGGCGGCGGCGCCCGTGCGCGCCGGATGCTGCACCACCAGGACCGCCACGTCGTCGTCGTGCTCGGCGGTCACGTTGAGCGAGCGGATCAGCCGGTCGCAGACGACCTGCGGCGCGCCCGTCGCTCCGGACAGCGCCCGCTCCAGCGCGCCCACGCCCTCGTCGATGTCCTCGCTGCGGCGCTCGACCAGCCCGTCCGTGTAGAGGACGGCGGTGGAACCGGGCGGCAGCGGGATCGTGCCCGAGGTGTGGATCCAGCCGCCGGTGCCGAGCGGCGGGCCGATCGGGTCCTCCGCCCGGCGGACCGTGCCGTCCTCCTCGCGCACCAGGATCGGCAGATGGCCCGCGGAGGAGTAGACGAGCAACCCCTCGTTGGGATCGTGCACGGCATAGGCGCAGGTGGCGATCTGGCTGGCGTCGATCTCGGCGGCGAGTCCGTCGAGCAGCTGAAGGACCTCGTGCGGCGGAAGGTCCAGCCGGGCGTAGGCCCGTACGGCGGTGCGGAGCTGCCCCATGACGGCGGCGGCACGCACCCCGCGCCCCATCACGTCCCCGATGACCAGCGCGGTGCGGCCCGCGCCCAGGGTGATGACGTCGTACCAGTCGCCGCCGACCGCGGCGTCCGTGCCGCCCGGCTGGTAGGTGGCGGCGATGCGCAGGTCGTCGGGCTGTTCCAGCTCCTGCGGGAGCAGGGAGCGCTGGAGCGTGACGGCGGTCTCCCGGTGCCGGCCCTCGCTGGCGCGCAGCCGCTCGGCGGCCTCGGCGTGGTCGGTGACGTCGGCGGCGTACACGAGGACTCCGCCCTCGCGCCCCTTCTCCTTGTCGGGGCGCACGGGCGTGCAGGTCACGGTGTACGAACGGCCGTCGACGGCCTTGCGGGACTTGACCGTGCGCGGGGTGCCGCTGCGCAGGACCTGGTCCATGAGGGGGAGCAGGCCGATCTCGGTCAGTTCGGGCATCACCTCGGCGGCCGGGGCACCGCAGGGGCGGGGGCCGAAGGCGGCGGTGTACGCGTCGTTGACGTAGGCGACGTGGTGGCCGGTGCCGTGCACCAGGGCGACGAGGGCGGGCAGCCGGCCCAGGATGTCGCGGGCGGAGAGGTCCTCCAGATCGGGCGCCGAGGGCAGGGGGACGCCGACGGGACCGCCCTGCGGCGGGGCGGTGCCCGGTTCGGCCCGGACGTACTCGGCGCGGGCCGCCGGTACGGAGCTGTGGTCCTCCCGGGCGGCGCGACGCTGCGTACCGGGGAGGCGGGCGCTCCAACGCGTGAAGTTCACGGAATTTCTGGCCTCGTGTGTCGGTCTGGTCCGCTCGGGCGGGTGCTTCCTCTGCCAGGGCGTCGGGCGCGTTCGTCGCTCCTGGGGCGGTCTTCGCTGGTCACTGTCGGTTGCTGCCGGCCGGGTCACTCTGTGCAGATGTGGGCCCACCCATGGTCACACGTCCAGTGTGTCGGACCCTACTGACAGTCGTCCCCGTCGGGCCGCGGCCGGCGGCCGGCGGCGAGTTCGAACTCGGCCCGGGGGTGTTCCAGGGAGCCCAGGGAGACGATTTCGCGTTTGAAGAGGCCCGCGAGTGTCCATTCGGCCAGGACGCGTGCCTTCCGGTTGAAGGTCGGGACCCGGCTCAGGTGGTACATGCGGTGTATCAGCCAGGCCGGATAGCCCTTCAGCCGGCGCCCGTAGATGTGCGCGACGCCCTTGTGGAGTCCTAGCGAGGCGACGGAGCCCGCGTAGCTGTGCCGGTATTCGGTGAGCGGTCCCCCTTCGAGCGCGGCGGCGACGTTGTCCGCGAGGACCTTCGCCTGGCGGACGGCGTGCTGGGCGTTGGGGGCGGTCGTACGGCCGGTTTCGACGGCGGTGAGGTCGGGTACGGCGGCGGCGTCTCCCGCTGACCAGGCGTGCTCGGTGCCCTCGACGGTCAGCTTCGCGGTGCAGACGAGCCTGCCGCGTTCGTCCAGGGGCAGGCCGGTGGCGGCGAGGAGAGGGGCCGGTTTGACGCCGGCCGTCCACACGAGGGTGCGGGTGGGGAAGCGGGAGCCGTCGCTGAGAACGGCGACGCGGTCCTCACAGGAGTCCAGCCGGGTGTCGAGGCGCACGTCGATGTTGCGTCCCCGCAGTTCCCGTACGGCGTACCGGCCGAGGGATTCGCCGACCTCGGGCAGGATGCGGCCGGTGGCCTCCACGAGGATCCACTTCAGGTCCTCGGCCTTGATGTTGTGGTAGTACCGCGAGGTGTAGCGGGCCATGTCCTCCAGCTCCGCGAGCGCCTCCACCCCCGCGTAGCCGCCGCCGACGAAGACGAAGGTCAGGGCGGCGTCACGGATGGCCGGGTCGCGCGTGGCGGACGCGATGTCCATCTGTTCGATGACGTGGTTGCGCAGCCCGATGGCCTCCTCGATCGTCTTGAAACCCACACCGTGGTCGGCGAGGCCGGGGACGGGGAGCGTGCGCGAGACGGACCCGGGGGCGAGGACGAGCTCGTCGTACTCGATCTCCAGGGCGCCGGTGCCGTCCTCGCCGCTGGCGAGGGTGGTGACCGTGGCGGTGCGCTTGGCGTGGTCGATGGCCCGGGCCTCGCCGATGACGATGGTGCAGTGCGGCAGGACGCGGCGCAGCGGTACGACGACATGGCGCGGTGAGATGGAGCCTGCGGCGGCCTCGGGGAGGAACGGCTGGTACGTCATGTAGGGCTCGGGCGCGACCACCACGATCTCGGCCTCGCCGTTTCTCAGTCTCTGCTTCAGCTTCCGCTGGAGACGCAGCGCTGTGTACATCCCGACGTAGCCCCCGCCGACGACAAGGATGCGCGCACCCGGCGGGGGGCCGGGGGGCGTGCCCCCGGAAGCTGAAGCCATCACCACCCCATGACGCAACGTGCACCGGAGTTTGTCCACAGCCCCGGCAAATTGTGTGACCGGAGGTCGTGGACGGGCCGTTGGCGCCTGACGACCCGCTGATAGGCGAGCTTCGCAGGTCAGGCATTGCGGTACGGGACAGGGACGGGGATCAAGTGGTGACCAACCGGTCCTTGCGCCGATCGGGGGGCGCTCCGGGCGGAACTGCCCCCTTCTGAATTGACCCTGGCTCAACTATGTTCGTATGTCGTCGGGGTGTCGGACGGTGCAGATCGGTCCCCCCGCGACGCATACGGCGGGAGTCTCCGGGGGGAGACGTCATAACCGGGGGAACAGTTATGGACATTCAGGAAACGCATTGGCCGACTACTGCTGTCGCGCCTGAAGGAAACGGACACATCGGGGCAGTCGGCACCCTCAACGGAACGGGCGGCACCACGACGGCCGCGCCTCCGGCGGCGGTGAACGGGCTGGGCAACGGACTTGGTGCCCAGCCCGGTGGCGCGTCGGCGCACGCACGATCGGCACCACTGCGGGTGGACGCGCAGCGCAACCTCGAACACGTGCTGCGCGCCGCGCGCGAGGTGTTCGGGGAGCTGGGGTACGGGGCTCCGATGGAGGACGTGGCCCGACGGGCCAGGGTCGGCGTCGGCACGGTCTACCGGCGCTTCCCCAGCAAGGACGTGCTGGTGCGCCGGATAGCCGAGGAGGAGACCTCCCGGCTGACCGACCAGGCGCGTTCCGCGCTCGGGCAGGAGGACGAGCCGTGGTCGGCGCTCTCGCGCTTCCTGCGGACCTCCGTGGCCTCGGGGGCGGGGCGGCTCCTGCCCCCGCAGATACTGCGGGTCGGGGTGGAGGCCGAGGACTCGACCGCGGTCGGGGAGACCGGTGAGACCGCGGGGGACGAGCCCCGGGTGCCCCAGCAGCGGCAGGAGACGGGCACGGCCGCGCCCCGGACGGTGTCCCGGCAGCGGCCCGGCCCGGAGACCGGCGGCGAGGACCTCGGCCCCGGTGCCGGCGAGTTGCTGGAGGTCGTGGGGCGGCTGGTCGACCGGGCGCGGACCTCGGGCGAGCTGCGCCACGACGTGACGGTCTCCGACGTCCTGCTGGTCATCGCGACTGCTGCCCCCGCGCTGCCGGACGCGGCCCAGCAGGCGGCGGCCTCCTCCCGGCTGCTGGACATCCTGCTGGAGGGACTGCGCTCACGGCCCGAGTGACGGGTGGGGGCGCGGGGGGCCGCGATGCCCTGCCTCCCGCCCACCGGTACCTCGGCCCAACCCCTGGCCCCTTCCCCGAATGAGTGCCCGCTAGTGCTCACATTCGGGGAGGACGCCCCGGATGAGTGGTTGGTGGGGCCGAGGGCCCCGGTACGCCGGCGCGCTGTGGCACGCTGGCCCGGTATTCGGGTCCGATGGCGCATACGGGGGCGTCCGCGATGAGCGGTGACGGGCAGAGGGAAGAGTCGCACGACGGCGTGTCCACCGCCGACGGCGGTACGGAGCCGGCCGGTTCGCCCGGGCACCAGGTACCGAGCCAGGCCGTCCCCGGCCACCAGAACGTCGACACGGACGCGGACCACCCCGGCGGAACGGTCCTGCCGGGCCCCTGGCCGCCCGCACCGGTCGAGGACGACGGCACGGCGGGAGCCTCCGGGAGCCACGGCGCCGGCCCGGCCGGGACCGTTCCCGCCGTGCCGATGCAGCGGGCGGGGCGGGGCTCAGGCAGGGCGGACGGGGCGGCGGGGCCTTCGGACGCGCAGCTGATCCAGCGCATGCGGGAGGGCGACGACCTCGCCTACGACGAGCTGTTCCGGCGCCACTCCCAGGCCGTCCGCCGCTACGCCCGCACCTGCTGCCGGGACGCGCACACCGCCGACGACCTGACCGCCGAGGTCTTCGCCCGGACTCTGCAGGCGGTACGGGGCGGAAAGGGGCCCCAGGAGGCGGTGCGCGCCTATCTGATGACGGCGGTCCGGCATGTCGCCGCCGCCTGGACGAAGACCGCGAAGCGCGAGCAACTGGTGGACGACTTCGCCGCGTTCGCCGCCCAGGCCGCCCGGTCCTCGGAGGTGTCCGACGACGACACCCTCGACCTGGGCGCGGACGTGCTCGCGATGCACGAGGCCGAGCAGTCGATGGCGATGCAGGCCTTCCGCAGCCTCCCGGAGCGCTGGCAGGCGGTCCTGTGGCACACCACCGTCGAGGAGGAGTCGCCCAGCGACGTCGCGCCCCTGTTCGGGCTGACCGCCAACGCCACGTCGGTGCTGGCCAGCCGGGCACGTGAAGGACTCAAGCAGGCATATCTGCAGGCCCATGTGAGCCAGGCGCTCACCTCCGGCGGCAATTGCGCACGGTACGCCGACCGGCTCGGCGCGTATGCCCGGGGCGGGCTGCGGATGCGGGCGGAGCGCGGGCTGCGGGGGCACTTGGACGAGTGCGCGAAGTGCCGGGTGGCGGCGGGCGAACTGGCCCAGGTCAACGCCGGTATCCCCGCGCTGCTCCCGGTCGCGGTCATCGGCTGGTTCGCCGCCGGGTACGCCCTCAAGGCCGCCGGGATCGTTGCGGGGGGCGCGGCCGGCGCCGCTGGGGCGAGTGCCGCGGCGGCGGCGACCGGAGGGGGCTCGGCCACGGGCACGGCGGGTGGTGCGGC
>NZ_JAAGNI010000017.1 GCF_010550605.1 Streptomyces sp. SID9727 | reverse complement strand
CGGCACGCTCCTGCGCACCGCCCGCGAGCTCCTGGAGGCGGGCGGCACCGCCGAGGAGGCCCTGTGGGCGCTGTGGTCCGGCACCCCGTGGCCGGCCCGGCTGGAGCGGGCGGCCCTGCGCGGGGGAACCGCGGGGCGCAACGCGGACCGCGACCTCGACGCGGTGTGCGCCCTGTTCGAGACCGCCGCCCGCGCCGAGGAGCGCACCGGCGGCCGGGGCGCGCTCAACTTCCTGGAGGAGGTCGACGCCCAGGACATCGCGGCCGACACCCTCTCCCGCCGCGCGGTCCGCCCCGACGCCGTCCGGCTGATGACCGCCCACCGCTCCAAGGGCCTGGAGTGGCGCCTCGTCGTCGTCGCGGGCGTCCAGGAAGGGCTCTGGCCGAGCGTGCGCCGCCGGGGCTCGCTCCTCGAAGCGGACCGGATCGGCCGCGACGGACTCGCCGAACCGCTGACGCCCGGCGCCCTCCTCGCGGAGGAGCGGCGGCTGTTCTACGTGGCGGCGACCCGCGCCCGCGACCGCCTGGTCGTCACCGCGGTCAAGGCCCCCGCCGACGACGGCGACCAGCCCTCCCGCTTCCTCGCCGAGCTGGGCGTCGAACCACGGGACGTCACCGGCCGCCCGCGCCGCCCGCTGTCCGTCGCCGCGCTCGTCGCCGAGTTGCGCGCCACCACCGTCGACCCGGACGCGTCCGACGCGCTGCGCGAGGAGGCCGCCCGCCGCCTCGCCCGCCTCGCGGCGCTCACCGACGACGACGGCCAGCCGCTCGTACCGGCCGCGCACCCGTACCGCTGGTGGGGCCTGTACGAGCCGACCCGCTCGGCCGTGCCGCTGCGCGACCGGGACCAGCCCGTCACCCTCTCCGGCAGCGCGCTCGACCAGCTCGCCCGCACCTGCGCGCTCCAGTGGTTCCTGGGCCGCGAGGTGAAGGCCGACGCGCCCGCGACCGCCGCCCAGGGCTTCGGGAACGTCGTCCACGTCCTGGCCGACGAGGTGGCCTCCGGCCGTACGCCCGCCGACCTGGCCGTCCTCATGGAACGGCTCGACTCGGTCTGGGACGGCCTCGTCTTCGACGCCCCCTGGAAGTCGCGCCAGGAGAAGGAGCAGGCCCGCGCCGCCCTCGAACGCTTCCTGCGGTGGCACGTCATGGACCGGGCCGGCCGCACCCCCGTCGCCAGTGAGCACGACTTCGACGTGACGCTGGAGGCGGGGGAGTACGAGGTGCGCATCCGGGGCTCCATGGACCGCGTCGAACGGGACGCCGAGGGCCGGGCCTACGTGGTCGACTTCAAGACCGGCAAGCAGTCCCCGACGAAGGACGAGGTCCACCGTCACCCGCAGCTCGCCGTCTACCAGCTGGCGGTACGGGAAGGCGCGGTCGACGACGCCTTCGGGGGTACACGGCCGGTGCCGGGCGGCGCCGAACTCGTACAGCTGCGCCAGGCGGCCCCCAAGAAGGAGGGCGGCGACGCCGCGCCCAAGGTGCAGGCCCAGGCGCCGCCGGAGGGCGAGTGGGTCTCCGACCTGCTGGCGACCGCCGCGGGCCGGGTGCTGGACGAGCGGTTCACGCCGACGACCGGCCAGCACTGCGGCCACTGCTCGTTCAAGGCGTCGTGCAGCGCGCAGCCGGAGGGCCGGCACGTCGTGGAGTAGTCCCGGGGATCAGTGCTTGCGGGCCACCAGGCCGTAGACACTGACGTCGGCGTCGGTGACGTCGTTGATGTCCTGGTAGCGCGTACGGTCCAGCTCGTCCAGGCCCGCCACGAACTCGGGATCCGGGCTCTCGGCCTCCGGCAGGTCCACGACCCGCTCGGGACGCCAGCGGTGCACGGGGACGATGCCGGGGTCGAGGAGTTGCAGGCCGTTGTCGGTGACGAACCGTTCCATCTGGGCGTACGACCGGCGCACCATGGCGAAGCCGCGCTCCTTGAACCCCTTGGTGATGCTGCCGACCTGCTCCGGGTTGAGGTCCGAGCTGACATTGCTCAGGACGAGGAAGCTGCCGGGGACGAGCGCGTCCATCAGCCGCTTCACGACCGGGTAGGCCGTCTCGTCCTCGATGAAGTGGGTCACGGCCGCGAGGACCAGGGCGACCGGGCGGTCGAGGTCCAGCGTGCGGCGGGCGGCCTCCAGGATGGGCCCGGGGTCGCGCAGATCCGCCTCGATGTAGTCGGTGCGGCCCTCGGGACCGCTGGTGAGCAGGGCCTGCGCGTGGACGAGGACCACCGGGTCGTTGTCCACGTAGACCACCCGCGACTCGGGCGCGACGGCCTGGGCGATCTGGTGCACGTTCGCCTGCGTGGGCAGTCCGGTGCCGATGTCCAGGAACTGCCGGACGCCGTCGTTCGCGGCGAGGGTCACCGCCCGCCGCATGAAGTCCCGGTTGTGCCGCACGGTGAGGTAGCCGCGGGGATTGGCTGCCAGCGCCATGGCCGCGGCCTCGCGGTCGGCCGGGTAGTTGTCCTTGCCGCCGAGGAAGACGTCGTAGACCCGCGCGGGGTGCGCCTTCGTCGTGTCGATGCGCTTCCTCAGCTCGGCGGCGTCGGGGGCGGGTGCGTCGGCGCTCATATGACCGTCCTCGTGAGGCTGTTGGTGCGACAAGCAGACAACCTAGACCCGCCCGGGTGTGACCAGCGCCACCGGGAGGCGGTGGCCACGGCCGCCGTCGCGACGCCACCGGTTGTCGGCGGCGCCGGTTAGCCTCTGTGGAGTGTCCCCGCGCCTCACCGATCCCGAGCAGCTCAAGGAGCTGCTGGGCATCCCCTTCACCCCGGAGCAGACGGCCTGCATCACCGCGCCGCCCGCCCCGCAGGTGATCGTGGCCGGAGCCGGGTCGGGCAAGACCACGGTGATGGCCGCCCGCGTGGTCTGGCTGGTCGGCACCGGCCAGGTCGCCCCCGAGCAGGTCCTCGGGCTCACCTTCACCAACAAGGCGGCCGGTGAGCTCGCCGAGCGCGTACGCAAGGCACTCGTCGCCGCGGGCATCACCGACCCGGACGTGATCGACCCGGACAACCCCCCGGGCGAACCCGGCATCTCCACGTACCACGCCTTCGCCGGGCGGCTGCTGACCGAGCACGGCCTGCGCATCGGACTCGAACCGGGCACCCGCCTCCTCGCCGACGCCACCCGCTACCAGCTCGCCGCCCGCGTGCTGCGCGAGGCCCCCGGCCCCTATCCCGCCCTGACCAAGTCCTTCCCCACCCTCGTCAGCGACCTGCTGGCCCTCGACGCCGAGCTGGCCGAACACCTCGTACGCCCCGACCAGCTCGACGCGTACGACACCGGACTGCTGAGCGCGCTGGAGACCGCGAAGCTCAGCAACGAAGAGCTTCGCAAAATCCCCGCCACCGCCGAGGCCCGCCGCGAACTGCTCGCGCTGACCCGCCGCTACCGCGAGGCGAAGCGGAGCCGCGACCTCCTCGACTTCGGCGACCAGATCGCCCTCTCCGCCGAGCTGGCCCTCACCCGCCCCGAGGTCGGCGCGATCCTCCGCGACGAATACCGGGTCGTCCTGCTCGACGAGTACCAGGACACCTCCGTCGCCCAGCGCCTGCTGCTCTCCGCCCTGTTCGGCAGCGGCCCCGGCACCGGAGAGCCGACCGGGCACGCCGTCACCGCCGTCGGCGACCCCTGCCAAGCCATCTACGGCTGGCGCGGCGCCTCCGTCGCCAACCTGGACGACTTCCCGAGCCACTTCCCGCACGCCGACGGCACCCCCGCCACCCGCTACGCCCTCAGCGAGAACCGCCGCAGCGGCGGCCGCCTCCTCCACCTCGCCAACGGCCTCGCCGCGCCCCTGCGCGCCATGCACGAGGGCGTCGAGGCCCTGCGCCCCGCCCCCGGCGCCGAGCGCGACGGCCTCGTCCGCTGCGCCCTGCTGCCCACGCACACCGAGGAGCTCGCCTGGCTCGCCGACTCGATCGCCCACCTCGTGCGCACCGGCAAGGAGCCCGGCGAGATCGCCGTCCTGTGCCGCACCGCCGGCGACTTCCCGGAGATCCAGGCCGCGCTGGTCGCCCGCGACATCCCGGTCGAGGTCGTCGGCCTCTCCGGGCTGCTCCACCTCCCCGAGGTCGCGGACCTGGTCGCCGTCTGCGAAGTCCTCCAGGACCCGGGCGCCAACGCCTCCCTCGTCCGCCTGCTCACCGGCCCCCGCTGGCGGATCGGCCCCCGCGACCTGGCCCTGCTCGGCCGCCGGGCCCGCCTCCTGGTGCACCGCGCCACCCACGGCGACGACGCGGACCCCGACCGCCGGCTCGCCGAGGCCGTCGAGGGGATCGACCCGGCCGAGGTGATCTCCCTCGCCGACGCCCTCGACACCTTCCTGGACGCGGGCGGCGAGGAGGACGACCGGCTTCCGTTCTCCGCCGAGGCCCGCGTCCGCTTCGCCCGCCTCGCCGCCGAACTGCGCGACCTGCGCCGCTCGCTCGCCGATCCCCTGATGGACGTCCTGCACCGCGTCCTCGCCACCACCGGCCTGGAGGTCGAGCTCTCCGCCTCCCCGCAGGCCCTGGCCGCCCGCCGCCGCGAGACCCTGGGTAACTTCCTCGACGTCGCCGCCCGCTTCGCCGCCGTCGACGGCGAGGCCACACTCCTCGCCTTCCTCGGCTTCCTGCGCACCGCCGTCCAGTACGAGAAGGGCCTGGACAACGCGCTGCCCGGCGGCGAGAACACCGTCAAGGTCCTCACCGCCCACAAGTCCAAGGGCTTGGAGTGGGACGTCGTCGCCGTGCCCGGCCTTGTCACCGGCCAGTTCCCCAGCGGCCAGTCGCGGGATTCCTGGACCTCCCAGGCCAAGGTCCTCCCGCACGCCCTGCGCGGCGACACCGCCACCCTGCCCGCCCTCCGCGGCTACGACGCCAAGGGCCTCAAGGGCTTCAAGGAGGAGATGAAGGAGCACCAGCACACGGAGGAGCTGCGCCTCGGCTACGTCACCTTCACGCGCCCCCGCACGCTGCTGCTCGGCTCCGGCCACTGGTGGGGCCCCACCCAGAAGAAGCCGCGCGGCCCGTCCCCCTTCCTGCACGCGCTGTACGAGCACTGCGCCGCCGGGTACGGCGAGATCGAGGTGTGGGCCGACGCCCCGGCGGAGACCGACGAGAACCCGGCCCTGGCCGAGGCGTCCGCCGACCACGCCTGGCCGCTCCCGCTGGACGGCACCGCCCTGGCCCGCCGCAGGGCCGCCGCCGACACGGTGATGGAGCTGCTGTCCCGGCCGGAGCCGTCGGAGCCCCCGGAGGTCCCGGCTCCCCGCACCCCCGCCCGCCTCACCCCCGAGGAGACGCGCACCCTCGCCTCCTGGGACCGGGACCTCGACGCGCTGGCCGGGGAGCTGCGCCGGGCCCGCGCCACCGTGCGCGACGTCCTCGTCCCCGCCTCGCTCTCCGCCACCCAGCTGCTGCGCCTCGCCGACGACCCGGACGCCTTCGCCCGGGAGCTGGCCCGGCCCATGCCCCGACCGCCGCAGCCCGCCGCCCGGCGGGGCACCCGCTTCCACGCCTGGGTGGAGTCCCGGTTCGAGGAGCTGCCGCTGCCCATGCTCGGCCCCGACGAGCTGCCCGGCGGCGACGACGGCGACACCGACATCGCCGACGAGCGCGACCTCGCCGACCTGAAGGAAGCGTTCGAGCGCACCCCGTACGCCCGCCGCACCCCGTACCGGGTGGAGACGCCGTTCCAGATCACCCTGGCCGGCCGGATCATCCGGGGCCGGATCGACGCCGTGTACCGCACGGGGGACACGTACGAGATCGTGGACTGGAAGACCGGCCGCGCCCACACCGCCGACCCGCTCCAGCTCGCCGTCTACCGGCTGGCCTGGGCCGAGCTGCACGGACTGCCGCTCACCGACGTCACGGCCACCTTCCTCTTCGTCCGCAGCGGCGAGGCCGTCCGCCCGGCCTCGCTTCCGGGCCGCCGGGAGCTGGAGCGCATCCTCCTGGACGAGCCACCTCCGGCGGACGGATAGGCTGAAGGTCATGAGCGACACCCCGGACAGCGTCGTCCGCACGTACACCGAGCAGCACCGCGCGGCCTTCCTCGAGGATCTCGCCGAGTGGCTGCGCATCCCCTCCGTATCCGCTCAGCCGGAGCACGGGGGCGACGTACGGCGCAGCGCCGAGTGGCTGTCGGCCAAGCTGAAGGAGACCGGCTTCCCGGTCACCGAGGTCTGGGAGACCGACGGCGCACCCGCCGTCTTCGCCGAGTGGCCCTCCGACGACCCGGCGGCGCCCACGGTGCTGGTGTACGGACACCACGACGTCCAGCCCGCCGCCCGCGAGGACGGCTGGAGCAGCGAGCCGTTCGAGCCGGTGATCCGCGACGGCCGGATGTACGGACGCGGCGCGGCCGACGACAAGGGGCAGGTGTTCTTCCACACCCTCGGCGTCCGGGCCCACCTCGCCGCCACCGGCCGCACCGCCCCCGCCGTGCACCTCAAGCTGATCGTGGAGGGCGAGGAGGAGTCCGGTTCCCCGCACTTCCGCGACCTGGTCGAGCGCCGGGCCGGCCGCCTCGCCGCCGACGCGGTGATCGTCTCGGACACCGGCATGTGGAACGAGACCACGCCGACCGTGTGCACCGGGATGCGCGGCCTCGCCGAGTGCGAGATCGAGTTCCACGGACCCGGGCAGGACATCCACTCCGGCTCCTTCGGCGGTGCCGTCCCCAACCCGGCCACCGAGATCGCCCGCCTCGTCGCCGCCCTCCACGACACGGACGGCAAGGTCGCGGTGCCCGGCTTCTACGACGGCGTGGCCGACCTCACCGCCACCGAGCGCGCGCTCTTCGCCGAGCTGCCCTTCGACGAGGCCGACTGGCTGCGCACCGCCAGGTCCCGGGCCGCCTCCGGCGAGGCCGGGTACTCCACGCTGGAACGGATCTGGGCCCGCCCGACCGCCGAGGTCAACGGCATCGGCGGCGGCTACCAGGGCGCCGGCAGCAAGACGATCATCCCCGCGTCAGCGCGCGTGAAGATCAGCTTCCGGCTGGTGGCGGGCCAGGACCCGGACCACATCGAGAAGGCCGTACGGACCTGGGCCGAGGCCCGCGTCCCGGCCGGGATCAGCCACCGGATCACCTTCCTCCCCGCCACCCGGCCCTGCCTGACGCCCCTGGACCACCCGGCGCTCCAGGCCGTGGCCCGGGCCATGGGCCGGGCGTTCGGCCAGAAGGTCCTCTTCACCCGTGAAGGAGGCTCGGGGCCCGCCGCCGACCTCCAGGACGTGCTCGGCGCACCGGTCCTCTTCCTCGGCATCTCCGTACCGTCCGACGGCTGGCACGCCCCCGACGAGAAGGTCGAGCTGGACCTTCTCTTCAAGGGCGTCGAGACCGCCGCCCATCTCTGGAGCGACCTGGCGGCCGCCCTCCGCTGAACTCTCTGAACGCCCGATCCATCCCGGGGGAGTAGGAAGCACCTGTGAGCACCTTCGACAACGCCACCGCAGACCGGCCCATCGGTCTGACCGCGCCGAGCGGCATCGACCGCGCGGCGCACCACCGCCTCGACGAGGCGTGGCTGTCCGCCGCGTGGAGCCACCCGACGACCCGGGTCTTCGTCGTTTCCGGGGGCCAGGTGCTGATCGACGACACCGACGACGGCACCGAACTCGTGATGACGCCCGCCTTCGAGGCGCCCGTCACCGAGACCCACCGCTACTTCCTCGGCACCGACGCGGACGGGGTCAGCTACTTCGCCCTCCAGAAGGACACCCTGCCGGGCCGCATGGACCAGTCGGCCCGCCCGGCGGGGCTGCGCGAGGCGGGCCTGCTGCTCGGCCCGCGCGACGCCGCCCTGATGGTGCACGCGGTGGCCCTGGAGAACTGGCAGCGGCTGCACCGCTTCTGCTCCCGGTGCGGCGAGCGCACGGTGATCGCGGCGGCCGGCCACATCCGCCGCTGCCCGGCGTGCGGCGCCGAGCACTACCCGCGCACCGACCCGGCGGTCATCATGCTCGTCACCGACGACCAGGACCGGGCCCTGCTCGGCCGCCAGGTGCACTGGCCCGAGGGCCGCTTCTCCACGCTCGCCGGGTTCGTGGAGCCGGGCGAGTCGATCGAGCAGTCCGTGGCCCGCGAGGTCTTCGAAGAGGCCGGCATCACGGTCGGCGAGGTCGAGTACGTCGCCAGCCAGCCCTGGCCGTTCCCGTCCAGCCTGATGCTGGGCTTCATGGCGCGCGCCTCGACGTTCGACATCAACGTGGACGGCGAGGAGATCGAGGAGGCGCGCTGGTTCTCCCGCGAGGAGCTGACCGCCGCCTTCGAGTCGGGCGAGATCCTGCCCCCGTTCGGCATCTCGATCGCCGCGCGGCTGATCGAGCTCTGGTACGGCGAGCCGCTTCCGAAGCCGGTGCGCGCGGGCGCCTGAACGGGCCGGACATGACACCGCCCCCACCGGTGCGTCGACCGGAGGGGGCGGGGTGCCGTGGGGGTCAGGCCCCGAGGGCCTGCTTCACCTGGGCCAGGCTCGGGTTCGTCATCACAACGTCCGTGCCGCCGTTCTCGGGAACCACCAGCACGGTCGGGACCGTCTGGTTTCCGCCATTCGCCTTCTCGACGAAGGCGGCCGACTCCGGGTCCTGCTCGATGTTGATCTCGGTGTAGGCGATGCCCTCGCGGTCCATCTGCCCCTTCAGCCGACGGCAGTAGCCGCACCAGGTGGTGCTGTACATCGTCACAGTGCCCGGCATGTCTTCGCGCTCCTCTGTCTCTTCGGTCCCGGCAAATCCCGTCACGCCCGGACGGCCACCCACGCGTCTGGTACGTCACACGGGACCGGGGCGTGCGTTGCCGCACGCCAGGTGAACGTATGCGACCCGGCCGCCATTCCCGCCCCCCAAGGCCCTTGCGAGGACGGCGCGCGGGACCGCTCCCGCATTAGTACGACGGATACCCCGCCCCTGTGGACAACCACCGCACGCGCCCCGGCCGACCTGGCAGCATGGCGGGGTGACATCAGCAACGCACTCCACCCTCTTCCCCCGGGTCCCGGACACCGCGGACGCCGTCCTCGACGGGCTCGACCCCGAGCAGCGCGAGGTGGCCACGGCCCTGCGGGGCCCGGTGTGCGTGCTGGCCGGAGCCGGTACGGGCAAGACGCGGGCCATCACGCACCGCATCGCCTACGGGGTGCGCGCGGGGATACTCCAGCCGGCGAGCGTCCTGGCCGTCACGTTCACCAACCGGGCGGCAGGCGAGATGCGCGGCCGGCTGCGCCAGCTGGGCGCGGGCGGGGTGCAGGCGCGGACCTTCCACTCCGCGGCCCTGCGCCAGCTCCAGTACTTCTGGCCGAAAGCGGTCGGTGGCGAGCTGCCCCGGCTCCTTGAGCGCAAGGTCCAGCTGGTGGCCGAGGCGGCGGCCCGCAGCGGCCTGCGGCTCGACCGCAACGAGCTGCGCGACGTCACGAGCGAGATCGAGTGGGCCAAGGTCACCCAGACCGTCCCCGCCGACTATCCGGCGGTGGTCGCCAAGGCCCAGCGCGACGCCCCGCGCGACCCGGCGGAGATCGCCAAGGTCTACGAGACCTATGAGGAGCTGAAGCGCGAGCGCACGGTGATCGACTTCGAGGACGTGCTGCTCCTCACCGTCGGCATCCTCCAGGACCGGCACGACATCGCCGCCCACGTCCGCCGCCAGTACCAGCACTTCGTCGTGGACGAGTACCAGGACGTGAGCCCGCTCCAGCAGCGCCTGCTCGACCTGTGGCTCGGCGACCGGGACAGCCTCTGCGTCGTGGGCGACGCCGGCCAGACGATCTACTCGTTCACCGGGGCCACCCCGGACCACCTGCTCAACTTCCGCACCCGCCACCCCGGGGCGACCGTCGTCAAGCTGGTCCGCGACTACCGCTCCACCCCGCAGGTGGTCCACCTGGCCAACGGGCTGCTCGCCCAGGCCACCGGCCGGGCCGCCGAGCACCGCCTCGACCTGGTCTCGCAACGGGAGCGCGGCCCCGAGCCCGCCTACGCGGAGTACGCGGACGAGCCCGCCGAGGCCGAGGGCACCGCCCGCCGCATCCGCGACCTGATCGCGGCGGGCGTCCCGGCCGGCGAGATCGCGGTGCTCTACCGGGTCAACGCGCAGTCCGAGATCTACGAGCAGGCCCTCGCGGACGCGGGCGTGCCCTACCAGCTCCGGGGCGCCGAGCGGTTCTTCGAGCGCGCGGAGGTCCGCGAGGCCGGTGTGGCCCTGCGCGGCGCGGCCCGTGCGGGGGGCAACGACTCCCTCCTGGACGACGCGGACGACCTCCCCGCCGAGGTGCGCGCGGTGCTCTCCACCAAGGGCTGGCGCAGCGAGCCGCCCGCCGGGTCCGGGGCGGCGCGCGACCGCTGGGAGTCCCTGGCCGCCCTGGTCAGGCTCGCCGAGGACTTCGAGCGGGCGCATCCGGGGGCGACGCTCTCCGACCTGGTCGCCGAACTGGACGAGAGGGCCGCCGCCCAGCACGCGCCCACGGTCCAGGGCGTCACGCTGGCCTCGCTGCACTCGGCGAAGGGCCTGGAGTGGGACGCGGTGTTCCTGGTCGGGCTGACCGAGGGCATGATGCCGATCACCTACGCCAAGACGGCGGAGCAGATCGAGGAGGAGCGCCGGCTGCTGTACGTCGGCGTCACCCGGGCCCGTTTCCATCTGGCCCTGTCCTGGTCGCTGTCCCGGTCGCCCGGCGGCCGGCCCGGGCGGAGGCCGACCCGCTTCCTGGACGGCCTCCGCCCCGGCTCCGCGGGCTCCGGCGGCCGGAGCGCGTCCGCGGCC
>NZ_JAAGNI010000004.1 GCF_010550605.1 Streptomyces sp. SID9727 | reverse complement strand
GTCCTGGTCATCGTCCTGGCCGCGGTGCTCGGCGGCGGCGCGGGGATCGCCGCGATGCTGTACGCGCACCGCACGGAGGCGGCCGGCGCCGAGGGCGGCTCCACGGCCACGCACGGCACCCGCACCCCGGGGCCGGTCACGCCGAGCCCGACCCCGACGCCCACGCCGAGCCCCTCGGGGAGCACCGTGACGCAGGACGTGCCGGACGGCTGGCGGCGCGTCGTGGACCCGTCCGGATTCAGCGTGCTGCTGCCGGAGGGCTGGAAGCGCGTGGTCAACGAGAACAACATCGACTACACCCCCGACGGCGGCGTGCACTACCTCCGGGTCAGCGCCGACCCGGCGCCCGACTACGACCACCCCTACGACCACATGATCGGGCTGGAGAAGCAGCTGAGCACCCGGCTGCCGGACTACAAGCGGATCGAGCTGAACAGCAACGTCTACCGCGACTTCGTCGGGTCCGTCTGGGAGTTCACCTGGACCGAGAAGAACGGCGAGGCGCGGCACGCGATCGACCAGATGTACCTCGCGGAGGACGGCGGCCCGGAGTACGCGCTGTACATGACGGGCCCGGCGGACGACTGGGACGAGACCCGGGACCGGTTCAACGCGATCCTCCGCAGCTGGCGCGCCCCGGACGAGCAGTAGCGCCGGCCTTCGGGTCGAGCCATAGCCCCTGATCAGTGCTTATGTCGCCAGTGATCACTGGCTGAGTCGGCGGGGGCGTGGCGGGACTCCGGGAGAGACCGTGAAAAGGTGTTACCCACGGGTACCCAAAGCCTCCCCGCCGACGTACTCTCGCCCTCATGACGGACTCGCAGGCTGCCCCCACGTCCCCCGCCGCCGCCACGGCCGGCACCAACCCCGTGGCCGCCGCCCCCGCGGGCGTGCGCACGGCCGCCGATGTCGTGACGCCCGAGGTGGTCGCCCGGCTGACCCGCGGCGTCTCCGGCTCCGGCCGCACCGCCAACCACACGCCGTTCACCGGCGAGAAGCTGGCCGACCTGCCGGAGTCCACCCCCGAGGACGTGGCCGCCGCCTTCGAGCGGGCCCGCGCCGCCCAGCCCGCCTGGGCCGCCCTGCCGGTCCGGGACCGGGCCGCCGTGCTCCTGCGCTTCCACGACCTGGTCATCGGCCGCCAGTCCGAGGTCCTCGACCTCATCCAGCTGGAGACCGGCAAGGCCCGGCTGCACGCCCACGAGGAGGTCCAGGCGGTCGCCGTCGCCGCCCGGCACTACGGCCGCAGGGCGTCCGCGTACCTGAAGCCGAAGCGGCACACCGGGGTCGTGCCGACGCTCACCAAGGTCACCGAGCTCCGTCAGCCGCGCGGCGTCGTCGGCCAGATCGCCCCCTGGAACTACCCGCTGGAGCTGTCCGTCGGCGACGCGCTGCCCGCCTTCGTCTCCGGCAACGCGGTGGTGATGAAGCCCGACACCGAGACCGCCCTCACCGCCCTGTGGGCGCGCGACCTGCTGATCGAGGCGGGGCTCCCGGCCGAGGTCTTCCAGGTCGTCCTCGGTGACGGCCCGGTCGTCGGCCCGGAGGTCGTCAAGCACGCCGACTACGTCTCGTTCACCGGCTCCACCCGTACCGGCCGCGAGGTCGCCCAGGGCGCGGCGGCCCGGCTCGTCGGGGTCTCCCTGGAGCTCGGCGGCAAGAACGCGATGCTCGTCCTGGCGGACGCCGACGTGGAGAAGGCCGCCGCCGGCGCCGTCCGCGCCTGCTTCTCCTCGGCCGGCCAGCTCTGCATCTCCATCGAGCGGCTGTACGTCCACGAGTCGGTCGCCGACGACTTCGTGGAACGGTTCGCCGCCCGGACGAAGGCCATGCGGCTCGGCAGCGCCCTCGCGTACGGCGCCGACATGGGCTCGCTGGTCGGGGAACGGCAGTTGGAGACCGTCGGCCGGCACGTCGCCGAGGCCGTCGAGAAGGGCGCCAGGCTGGTGGCCGGCGGGGTCGCCCGCCCGGACATCGGCCCGCTCTTCTACGAGCCGACGATCCTGGACGGCGTCGAGGCGCCCATGGCCGTGTGCACCGAGGAGACCTTCGGCCCGGTCGTCTCGATCTACCGCTTCCGCGACGAGGACGAGGCCGTGGAGCTGGCCAACGCCACCCCGTACGGCCTGAACTCCAGTGTCTGGACCAAGGACTCCAAGCGCGGCCACCGGATCGCCGCCCGGCTGCGCACCGGCACCGTCAACATCAACGAGGGGTACGCCCCCGCGTACGGCAGCGTGCAGTCCCCGATGGGCGGCATGAAGGACTCCGGTCTCGGCCGGCGCCACGGCTCCGAGGGCATCCTCAAGTACACCGAGGCCCAGACCGTCGCGCAGCAGCGGCTGATCCCGCTCGCCCCGTCCTTCGGGATGGACGACGAGAAGTACGCCGCGTTCATGACCCGCAGCCTCAAGGCGATGAAGGCGTTCCGCCTGCGCTGACGCCCCCGCCCCGCCCCCGCACCACTTCTGTCCTTTTCGTACCGAGGAGTGCCATGTCCCAGGACAGCCCTGCCCAGAATCAGGACCGGCCGGCCGGTGCGGCCGACGACGACGCCGCGTACGACTACGACGTGATCGTCGTCGGGTCCGGCTTCGGCGGCGCGGTCTCTGCGCTGCGGCTGACCGAGAAGGGGTACCGGGTCGGCGTCCTGGAGGCGGGGCGCCGCTTCACCCCGGGCACCCTGCCGAAGAACTCCTGGGACCTGAAGAACTACCTCTGGGCGCCCGCCCTCGGCCTCTTCGGCATCCAGCGCGTGCACCTGCTCGGCAAGGTGATGGTGCTGGCCGGTGCCGGGGTGGGCGGGGGCTCGCTGAACTACGCCAACACGCTGTACGTGCCGCCCGCGCCGTTCTTCGAGGACCGGCAGTGGGCGCACATCACGGACTGGCAGGACGAGCTGGCGCCGTACTACGACCAGGCCAAGCGGATGCTCGGGGTCCGGCTCAACCCCACGACGACCCCCTCCGACGTCCACCTCAAGGCGGCCGCCGAGGCCATGGGCGTCGGCGACACCTTCCACCTCGCCCCGGTCGGCGTCTTCTTCGGCGACGGGCAGGACGCGGACGGCACCGCGCGCGCGAAGCCCGGCGGGACGGTGCCGGACCCGTACTTCGGCGGGGCGGGCCCGGCACGCAAGGCGTGCACCGAGTGCGGCGAGTGCATGACCGGGTGCAGGCACGGCGCGAAGAACACCCTCAACGAGAACTACCTCCACCTCGCCGAGAAGGCCGGGGCGGTCATCCACCCCATGACCTCCGTCGTCGCCGTCACCGAGCACCCCGAGGGCGGCTACCGCGTCGCCACCGTGCCCACCGACCGCCGCAAGAAGGCGAAGCCCACGGCCCTGCGCGCCCGCGAGGTGGTCGTCGCGGCGGGCACGTACGGCACTCAGACCCTGCTGCACACGATGAAGGACAAAGGGCTGCTGCCCCGCCTCTCCGCGCGGCTCGGCGAGCTGACCCGTACCAACTCCGAGGGCCTGGTCGGCGCCCAGACCTCCGACCGGCGCTACCGCCGGAAGCACGGTACGAAGCCCGACTTCACCAAGGGCGTCGCCATAACCTCCTCCATCCACCCCGACGCCAACACCCACATCGAGCCCGTCCGCTACGGCAAGGGCTCCAACGCCATGGGCGGCATGACCATCGTCCAGGTGCCCTTCAGCGCCCACCGGGTCCGCGCCTGGCTCGGCAACCTGGTCAAGCACCCCACGATCGCCGTCCGCTCGCTCTCCAACCGGCGCTGGTCGGAGCGGGTCATCATCGGGCTCGTCATGCAGTCGCTCGACAACTCCCTGACCGCCTACCGCAAACCGCGCGGCATCGGCAAGGGCCTGCTCACCGCCCGCCAGGGCCACGGCGCGCCCAACCCCACGCAGATCGCCGAGGCGACGCAGAGCGCGACCCTGCTCGCCGAGGAGATCAACGGCTTCCCCGGGTCCAACATCGGCGAGCTGATGGGCACCCCGCTCACCGCCCACTTCCTCGGCGGCTGCCCGATCGGCGCCGACGCGGACGAGGGCGTCATCGACCCGTACCACCGGCTGTTCGGGCACCCGGGCATCTCGGTGGTCGACGGCTCGGCGGTCTCCGCGAACCTCGGCGTGAACCCGTCGCTGACGATCACCGCCCAGGCGGAGCGCGCCATGTCGTTCTGGCCGAACAAGGGCGAGCCGGACACGCGCCCGGCGCAGGGCGAGGCGTACGAGCGGCTGACGGCGGTGGAGCCGCAGGCGCCGGCGGTCCCGAAGGAGGCGTTCGGCGCGCTCAGGCTGCCGTTCCTGGGGATACCCGCGGTGCCGCCGAAGAAGGCGGAGACGGCCTGAGGGCAGCAGAAGGGGCTGCACCCCCCTCCCAGTGCAGCCCCTCACGCTGTAACCGGTCCGTCGTGCGACAACCGACAACCGGTGTTCCGCATGCATGACCTGTCGGACGCCCCGATGGTTGTCCCCGTACTGATGAAATCCTTATGTGAGGTGGATCACTCCGGAATCGTTTCGCCGGCCGTGCCCGATCCGTGATCTGATTCCGGGCAACTTTTCCCCGGCGCCCCCGGTCGTACCCCCTGTCGCCGCCACAGCGGTCACACAGCTCCCGACGACCCCGAGGGCCCGAGATGAGAAGCACGACCCCGTTCCGCCGTGCGGCGGGCATCGTCGCCTCGGCCGGCCTGCTGGCGGGCGGTCTGCTCACGCTGAGCGGCCCCGCGCAGGCGGCCGACCCCGAGTTCACGATCGGCGGCCCCGCCGAGACCGCCCTGCACCCTTCTCCGGCCACGGGCTCCCCGCGGAAGACGAGCCTCGACATCACGGTGACCAACCCGTCCGAGGACGAGGAGAACGGGGACTTCGCGCAGGAGTACACCGTCCGCTTCGACTTCGGGAAGCTGGCGGGCGTCGCGGACGTGTCCTTCGGCAAGGAAGCCGGCCCGGACTGCGAGCGGACCGGGACCACCGCCGTCTGCCACGACTACGGGATCCGGCCCGGTCTGAACACCCTCGCCGAACTCCGGGTCAGCGCCGCCGAGGGCAGCGAGGACGGCGACTCCGGCACCATCGAGGTCACCGCCGAGGCGGAGGGCGCCACCTTCCGGCCGTTCACCGCGCACGTGTCGATCGGCGGGCCCGACCTGTCGATGAAGCGGCTGCCGCTCAGGACGGAGCTGAAGCCCGGTGACAGCCAGCCGGTGCCCGTCACCTTCACCAACAACGGCACCCGCGCCGCCCGGGGCGTCCTGCTCACCCTGCGCAACACGCGCGGCCTGGAATTCACCGAGCGCTACCAGAACTGCGAGTACAGCGAGGAGGACCTGGGCATGGGCCCGGGCGCCTGGTCCACCGCGCTCTGCACCTTCCCCGGCAGCTTCGAGCCCGGCGCCACGTACACGCTCGAAGTGCCGCCCGTGCTGCGGGCCACCGAGCGCGCGCTCTACGACAGCTTCCTCTACCGGATCAACGAGGACGGCACCGACGCCCGGGCGGCGCTGCGCTCCGGGGCCCGCTTCAGCCCCGGCAAGGGCGCGGAGCTGACCCTGCGCGAGGCCCCGGCCGTCCGCTCGGCCGACCTGGACCCGACGGACAACCAGCAGGACGCCGACTTCCGGACCACGAACACCGCCGACTTCGCGGCCTACGGCGACAAGGCCGCCGGCAAGCCGGGCGACACCGTCGACGTGACCCTGGGCTTCCGCAACAAGGGCCCCGCCTGGATCGGGTACATCCGCTCCGGCGAGGACGTCGCCACGGTCGACTTCACCGTGCCCCACGGCAGCTACGTCGTCTCCCAGCCGGACGCCTGCCGGGGCGTGACCGCGTCCGGCGCGTACCGCGAGAACCAGGAGAAGGCCCCGCGCTACTTCTGCTCCACGCCCATGTCCGTCCTGGAGGACGCCGACTTCGCCCTCCCCTTCCGGCTGAAGCTCGTCTCGGCGGACCCCGGCAGCAAGGGCGCGGTCGTCGTCCGCAATACCCACCTCCAGGCGCCCGCGCTGCCCTTCGACCCGGAGCCCGCCAACAACACCGCGTCGGTGGAGCTCAACGGCGAGGACGCGCACGCCGCGACGGGCGGCTCCGACGGCGGCGGCTCGACGGCCACGGGGGGCTCCGGCGACACCGGCGGATCCGGGACCACCGGTGCCACGACCGGCTCCGGCTCGTCCTCGTCCGGCACCACCGGCGCGAGCGGCTCCGGCACCACCGGCTCCGGCAGCGGGGGCGGCGCGCTCGCCTCCACCGGCACCGTCGCGCTCTCCGCGTCCGGCGCGGCCCTCGTCGCGCTGGCCGCGGGCGGCGTCCTGGTCACCGTGTCGAGGCGGCGGGCCGCGCGCTGACCCCGCACACCGAGAAACGGCCGGCCCCGGGCGTCCCCGGAGCCGGCCGTTTCCCTGGAGAGACCTGGCGGTCCTCCGATGTGACCGGGCTGCTGTCCCCTGCCGACCGGTCACGCACGCCGGTGCGCGGTCCCACGGCGTACACGCGGTACGCCACGCACCCCGGCGGAGCCACGTGTGGTTCCCCTGAAGGTCCGCCCCTGGCCGACGCGGACACCGGGACCAACGAAGCCGCGCGTGACCCGGTCACGCGCCGTACGGGTGAGACTCCGCCCGAACGGGGATACGCCGGGGGAGCGCCGCTCAGACCCGGCCCCGGCACAGCTCCAGGAGCGTCATCGCCAGCGGGGTCCCCGGCTTGCCCAGCGCCTCGCGGTACCGGACCAGGATCTCCGTCTCGCGGGAGAGGCTGACCCGGCGGCCGCCCGACGTCATCCGGGCCTCCTGGATCACCGCCGAGACCGCCATCCGCTCCTGGACGAGCCCGATGATCCGGTCGTCGAGGGCGTCAATACGGGTGCGGGCGTCGCCGATCAGGGACGCGGCCTCGTCGGTACGGGCGCCGGTCGCCTCGGCGCCGGTCGTCGCGGCGGGGGTGGTGGTGCTGCTCATGGCGGTCTCCCGGTGAGATGCGGCACCCCGGGGCCGGACGGGCCCGGAACGCAGAACGCCCCGGGCCTGTCGGCCCGGGGCGCCTGGAACGTTGCTTGTCAGTTGCTCAAGCAGCACGACCATGGCAGCCGGCGGGCCGGATGCCATAGGTAAAGACGAAGGTCGTGTGCTGACGCATGGGGCCAGTATGGACCCCCGCGCCCGCAGGGCCCACGCCCGGCCCGGATCGTGAGACGCCGCACACCCCCCGGGGTGGCGGCCCGGACCGGGGCCGGTCACTTCCGGCCGCCGGTAGAATTGGAGGACCGACCCCTCTCCACCGCCGGAAGGCCGCCCGTGCCAGCAGTACCCCCCGCCGCCCCCGACACCACCACCGACGTGGTCCTGGTTGTCGACTTCGGCGCGCAGTACGCCCAGCTCATCGCCCGCCGCGTCCGTGAGGCCCGGGTCTACAGCGAGATCGTCCCGTCCACGATGCCGGTGGCCGAGATGCTGGCCAAGAACCCCCGCGCGATCATCCTCTCCGGCGGCCCCTCCTCCGTCTACGCCGAGGGCGCGCCCTCGCTGGACCGCGCGCTGTTCGAGGCCGGGGTCCCGGTCTTCGGCATGTGCTACGGCTTCCAGCTGATGGCGACCACGCTCGGCGGCACCGTGGACGACAACGGCGCCCGCGAGTACGGCCGCACCCCGCTCACCGTCTCCAAGTCCGGCTCCACCCTCTTCGAGGGCACCCCGGACGAGCAGTCGGTGTGGATGTCGCACGGCGACGCCTGCTCCGCCGCCCCCGAGGGCTTCACCGTCACCGCGTCCACGGACGTCGTCCCGGTCGCCGCCTTCGAGAACGACGAGAAGAAGCTCTACGGCGTCCAGTACCACCCCGAGGTCATGCATTCCACGCACGGCCAGCAGGTCCTGGAGCACTTCCTGTACCGGGGCGCGGGTATCGAGCCCACCTGGACCACGGGCAACGTGATCGAGGAGCAGGTCGCCGCGATCCGCGCCCAGGTCGGCGACAAGCGCGCCATCTGCGGCCTGTCCGGCGGCGTGGACTCCGCTGTCGCCGCCGCCCTCGTCCAGAAGGCCATCGGCTCCCAGCTCACCTGCGTGTACGTCGACCACGGCCTGATGCGCAAGGGCGAGACCGAGCAGGTCGAGAAGGACTTCGTCGCCGCGACCGGCGCGAAGCTCAAGGTGGTCGACGCCGAGAAGCGCTTCCTCGACGCCCTGGTCGGCGTGTCCGACCCGGAGCAGAAGCGGAAGATCATCGGCCGCGAGTTCATCCGCGTCTTCGAGCAGGCCCAGCTGGAGATCCTCCAGGAGGACGGCCCCGAGGTCGCCTTCCTCGTGCAGGGCACCCTCTACCCGGACGTCGTGGAGTCCGGCGGCGGCACCGGCACCGCCAACATCAAGTCCCACCACAACGTGGGCGGGCTCCCCGAGGACATCGAGTTCGAGCTCGTCGAGCCGCTGCGCCAGCTGTTCAAGGACGAGGTCCGGATGGTCGGCCAGGAACTCGGCCTGCCGGACGAGATCGTCCAGCGCCAGCCCTTCCCCGGTCCCGGCCTCGGCATCCGCATCGTCGGCGAGGTCACCAAGGACCGGCTCGACCTGCTGCGCGAGGCCGACGCCATCGCCCGCGAGGAGCTGACCGCCGCCGGCCTGGACCGCGACATCTGGCAGTGCCCGGTGGTCCTGCTCGCGGACGTCCGCAGCGTCGGCGTCCAGGGCGACGGCCGCACCTACGGCCACCCGATCGTGCTGCGCCCGGTCTCCTCCGAGGACGCCATGACCGCCGACTGGTCCCGGCTGCCGTACGAGACCCTGGCGAAGATCTCCACCCGCATCACCAACGAGGTCGCCGACGTCAACCGCGTGGTGCTCGACGTGACGAGCAAGCCGCCGGGGACGATCGAGTGGGAGTGACCCTCCCCTTGAGCCTCTGACGACGCCGCCGCCCGACGCACCGGGCGGCGGCATCGCCGTATCCGGGCCTTCTACGGCCGCCTCGCCGACCGGAACCCAGCCGCCGCGGCAACCCGCCCGCCGCGGCCAACCCGCCCGCCGCGGAAAACCAGCCCCTCCGGCGCTTGAGGAGCGGGGCCCGGGGCGGAGCCCCGGTTTCGGGAAGGGGCGGGTAGGGGAACAGGCCCGCCGCAGGCGCACCGCTGGCGCGCCCCCGCGCCCGCACCCACCCCCGCACCCCACCCGCACCCGCCCCCAGAAAACCCGTGGCGCGCGCCGGCCCCCCATGACACGCTCCGCCCCCATGTCCGCCGAAAAGATCCGCGCCCTGATGTCCGCCGCCCACAACGACCTGCTGACCTGGAACACCCCGCTCTCCGAGGAGCACGCCGCCCAGCTGATCGCCGCCTGCGCCCCCGCCCCCGGCGCACGCGTCGCCGACCTCGGCAGCGGCTGGGGCGAGCTGCTGATGCGCCTCGTCGAGTCCGCCCCGGGAAGCACCGGGGACGGCGTCGAGACCGACCCGGAGGCCGTCGCCCGCGGCCGGGCACTCGCGGCGGAGCGCGGCCTCGCGGAGCGCGTACGGTTCCACGAGACCCCCGCCGCCGAGTGGCCGGAGAAGCACTACGACCTCGCCGTGTCCATCGGCGCCTCGCACGCCTGGCCCGGCGGCACCGCCGAGGCCCTGGCCGCGCTGCGGGCGTCCGTACGGCCCGGCGGACGGGTCCTGTTCGGCGAGGGGTTCTGGGAGCGGGAGCCGGACGAGGCGGCGCTGGCCGGACTCGGCGCCGGGCCCGGGGACTTCGGCTCGCTGCTCGACCTGATCCGGCAGGCCGAGGCGGCGGGGCTGCGGGCGCTCCAGGTGACCGCCGCCGACCGGCGCGAATGGGACCTCTTCGAGTCGCACGCCAACATCGGCCGGGGCGAGCGCTGGGCCCTGGCCCACCCGGACCACCCCCTGCACGACGGGGTCGTCGCCGCCGTGGACGAGCGGCGCACCGGCTACTACGGCGGCTATCGGGGCACGCTCGGCCTGGCCTACCTCGTCCTCAGCGCCTGAGCGGTATCGAACACGCTGACGAAGATGCCCCTCCGGTGCGCCCCGATGCGGCAGCCCGCCGCCCGGTACGGCACAATTCGCTGCGTTCACAGACGAGTTGGCTGCCCCGGGGTGGCGGCAGGGGTGGGAAAGGGCGGCGTTCTCCGTGGCGTTGGACGAGGCACGACTGGGCGCGCACGGCGGCGGCTGCACCTGCGGGGACTGCCCGCACGGGGCGCGCCAGGGACACCGGCGCGCGGTGGCCGCCTTCCTGGCCAAGCGCGACGAGTTCGCCGCCGGACAGGGGCTGCCCGCCGGGGTCGCCCAGTCGGCGTCCGCGACCCGGCAGTGGGTCTCCGACGAGCTGACCGAGTCCGCGCGCGAGGTGGCCGACCGGGGCCGCGAGGCCGGGGACGCCTGGCTGTACCGGGTGTGGCAGCGCACCCTGGTCGTCGTCTGGGGCGGCCTCGCCGTCCTCGCCCTCGCCGAGGCCGCCACCGCGATCGGGGCGGGCTGGACCCACGCCCGTACCGCCGGACTCGTCGCCGGACTGGTCACCGCCGCGCTCCTGACCGCCGCCGCCCACGTCCACCGGGCCCGCGGCGGCCTCCTCGCCCCGCTGATCGGCGAGGACAACCGGCTCTCCACCTCCCGTGCGGTCGCCGCGTCCTGGGTGCTGCTCGCCGTGTTCTCCGTGCTCGTCCTCGCCCTCGAACTGGCCGCCGCCTCCGGGCACGCCCGGCGCGACGAGCTGATCGAGGGGCTGGACCTGGCGCGCGGCGCCGGGATCGTGGCGGTGCTGGCGCTGGTGTGCGCCGTGGCGGTGGCCGTGCGCCGGGTGGTGAGCGTACGGGTGCTGTCCGGGCGGCTCCAGAAGCTGCGCGCCGACCGGCCGCGCGCGGCGGACCTGCTCACCGACGACTCGGGGCGCGGCGGTTTCACGGACGTGCAGTACGTGCTGGTGTCCACGGTCGCCGTGGTGTTCGCCGCGGTCCGCCTCGCCCGCAGGCCCGAGCAGCTGCCCGACCTGCCGTGGGGCCTCGCCCTCCTGGTCGCGGTGTCGGCGGCCGTCTACTTCACCGGCAAGTACGGCGAGGGCGGCCGGCCCGTCGTGCTCTCCGTCGTCCGGTCCCGGGAGGCGGGCGACCTGGACGCGCCCATCCGGACCGGGGACGACATCGAGATCCGGGGCGCCGGGTTCGTGCCGCCGGGCGCGGGGGCCCCGGACCGGCTGGCCCGGGTCGTGGTGCGGATCGGGACCGTGCACGTCCATGTCCCGCTGGTGCCGGTCCCCGGGGGCTTCGCGAACCCCTCCGACACACTGCTGACCGTTCCGGTGCCGGTGGAGGTGGAGCCGGGCGTGGTCGAGGTGCAGGTCGTGACGGCCGCGGGCACGGAGACCGCCCCGGTCGCCATCGACGTCACCGACTGAGCCGGCGCCCCTCCCGCGAACCGGGACCGCGCTGAACGCTTTCGCCGCGTTCGTACGTAAGGTCGGGTGACGGGCCGTACGGTCCGGTGGCCGCGACCGGGCGGCCGCAGCGACGGCACGGCCGCGGAAGGCGGGAGCAGCATGTACGGGTACGGCGGTAACGGGCGGGGCCTGGGGCGTGTCCAGGGCGAGGGCAGCAGCCTGCGGGAGCTGGCGCGGGAGCACGCCCTGCTGCCGCTGCAGATCTTCCTCGGCGTCACCTTCCTGTACGCGGGGCTCGACAAGCTCACCGACAGCGCGTTCTTCCACGCCACGGGCCCGGGGTCGATCGGCGAGCAGATGCACGCCGTGCGCGACTCCGCCGCGATCCCCGGCCTGGTCGACCTGGCGCTGAACAGCCCGTCCGGCTTCGGTTACGCGATCGCCATCGGCGAGCTGGCCGTCGGCATCGGCACCCTCCTCGGCCTGTGGACGAGGATCGCCGCGCTCGGTGGCGCCCTCATCTCGCTGAGCCTGTGGCTGACCGTCAGCTGGCAGGTCTCCCCGTACTACCTCGGCAACGACCTGATCTACCTCATGGCGTGGCTGCCGCTGCTGCTGGGCGGGGCGGCGTCGCTCTCGCTGGACGCGCTCTTCGCGGCGCGCCGGCGGCGGATGCGGTAGCCGATCCACGTCGCCCACGCGGCCGTCCACAGCCCGCCGCCGAACAGCGCGATGAAGAACTGCGGCGGGGCGTCCCAGGCGCCCGCCGCGTCCGCCGCGTATCCGGCGGCCAGGGCCAGCATCACCAGGCCCGTGACGGCCCGGCCCGGCCGGAACTCATGACGCGGCACGGTTGACCTCCACCTGTCCGTAGTCCACTTCCAGATCCAGGTCGACCGTGCCGCCCGGGGTGCTGCCCTCGGCCGGCGACAGCGTCTTGCGCTGGTCCTGCGTGGCGCGGATGTCCAGATCGCCCTTGTGCCGCCCGTCCACCACCACGAGCGCGCCGAACCGGGTCCGGGCGTGCACCCGGACGGTGACCTCCGGCGGGACGTGCACCAGCACCCGGCCCGCGCGGGCTTCCACCCGGGTCCGCACCGTCTCGCCCTTGGGCACCGTGATCCGGGTCAGGTCCAGCTCGGCCTGGCCCGCGCCGATCGCGTACAACGGCTGGACGGCGGCGACGGACGCCGGGCGCCACTCCTCACGCACCCAGTCCGTGCCGATGTCCTTGGGCAGCGACGCGGCACACACCAGCAGCCCGGACGTGATCATCGCCAGCAGCAGCGTGCCGAAGCCGGTCCGTCCGACGAACGCGCTGACCAGCATCGCCAGGCCGAACACCCCGAGCGCGGCGGCCAGGCCGATTTCCAGGCTCGTGCCCAGCGGCTGGGACTCCCAGGTCAGCCCCGTGCCGAGACCGCCCGCGAGCAGCGCGCCGAGGAACGCCGGGCCGGCGATCGAGCGCGGTCCCCGCACCTCCCGCGACCGGGGCGGCGGCGGGCGGAACGGGGCGTCGGGTGTCGCCCCGCGCGGCTCGCCGAGGCCCGTGGCGTCGTGCGGTCCCCAGAGGTAGCCGATCGCCACCTTCCCGGTCGACCCGTCCTTGACTATGGGGTCGCGCCACCACGACGGCCACGACAGCACCGGCGGCGCCTTCACCTCGGGCGGCGCCTCCGACGCCGCCTGCGCGGCCGCCTGGTGCAGCGGGTCCTCCGGACCGGCCTTCTTGCGGGCCTGCGTCCACATGGAGAAGCCCAGGACCGCGACCGACAGCATCGCGGAGAACGCCAGTGTGCCGCCGTTCCCCAGCATCGACAGGAACAGACCGCAGCCGATCAGCGCGCACAGCACCGCGCTCAGCGCCGCCAGCTCGACCCGCCCCGACAGCAGCCGCCGCGCCTCGTTCTCCTCCTCGCCCTCCGCCGGGATCAGCAGCCAGGCGAAGCCGTAGAAGATCAGCCCGAAGCCACCGGTCACCGACAGCACCCCGAGCACGATGCGGAAGATCACCGGATCCACGTCGCAGTACCGGCCGAGCCCGCCGCACACCCCTGCCACCACCTTGTGCCGCGGGCTGCGGTGCAGGCGCGGAGCGGGCTCGGGGGTCGGCGGTGCGGCGCCGGGCGGCGCGTCCTGGGGAACGGTCATGGCTCCATGGTGACGGCCCCCGAGCCCCACCGGCACCCGCCCCGACCCTGGCCGGTCCCTGATATTGCCCCGTCCGCCTCTCAGGGGCGCCGGGCCCCGTCCCGCCCCCGCGTCCCAGCTGTCTCAGGGTCTAACTGGGGGCCGACCCTGATGTCCTCACCCGCGCGGGCATGTGACGATCGGACCATGCCCGCCGCCACCACCCGAGCCGCAAGCTCCCACGCCCCCGACCCGGAGGAGCCCCCGCTGCGCAAGCTGTACCGCAGCGCCGACGGCCGGCTCCTGGGCGGAGTGGCGCGCGGACTCGCCGGACACCTCGGACTCCCGGTCGCCTGGCTCCGGTTCGTCTTCCTCGGCCTGTTCTTCGCGGACGGCCTCGGCGCCCTGCTGTACGCGGTGTTCTGGATCGTCGTCCCGCTCGGCGTCGGCGGTGTGGACGGACCCAGTTCCGTCTTCCAGACCGCCCCCGACGGCACCCGCCGGCTCCGCAAGCCCGACAAGGGCCAGGTCTTCGCCCTCATCGCACTGCTCTTCGGCGCCGCCGTCTTCGTGGGCAACGTCGACATGGGAAGCAAGGCCGACCGCTACATCTGGCCCAGCCTCCTCATCGGCGCCGGCTCCGTCCTGGTGTGGCGTCAGGCCGACAACGCCCGGCGCGCCCGCTGGATGGAGGTCGGCCGCCGCCGCCGCGTCCTGCAGGTGGCCCGCGCCCTGGCCGGAGTCGCCCTCGTCGGCCTGGGGCTCGCCGTCTTCATGGTCGTACGCGGCTCCGCCGCCCAGCTCGGCAACGTCATCACCGCCGCCATCGCCGTGCTCACCGGCATCGCCCTCCTCGCCGGCCCCTACCTCGTCCGCATGACCCAGGACCTCTCCGAGGAACGCCTCATGCGCATCCGGGCCCAGGAGCGCGCCGAGGTCGCCGCCCACGTCCACGACTCCGTGCTGCACACCCTCACCCTGATCCAGCGCAACGCCGACGACGCCGGCGAGGTCCGCCGGCTGGCCCGCTCCCAGGAACGCGAGCTGCGCAACTGGCTGTACAACCCCGAGGGCACCGGCAAGGACGAGGACGACGAGCCGGAGACGCTGGCCGAGGCCGTCAAACGGTCCGCCGCCGAGGTCGAGGACAAGCACGGCGTCCCGCTGGAGGTCGTCGTCGTCGGCGACTGCCCGCTGGACGAGAAGCTGGCCGCACAGATGCAGGCCGCACGCGAGGCGATGGTCAACGCCGCCAAGTACGGTGGCGAGGGCGGTGCCGTCCAGGTCTACGCGGAGGTCGAGGGCCGCACGGTCTTCGTCTCCGTGCGCGACCGGGGCCCGGGATTCGACCTGGACTCCGTACCGGGGGACAGAATGGGCGTACGAGAATCGATCATCGGCCGGATGCAGCGCAACGGCGGCACGGCCCGGCTGCGTTCGGTGCCCGGCGGGGGCACCGAGGTCGAGCTTGAGATGGAGAGGACGAGCGATGAACGGGACCAGTGAGGCGACCGGGGGCCGGGAGAACCCGGAGCGCCGGGTACGAGTCGTGCTCGTCGACGACCACCGGATGTTCCGCACCGGCGTACAGGCCGAGATCGGCCGCACCGAGGAGACCGGGGTCGAGGTCGTCGGCGAGGCGGCCGACGTCGACCAGGCGGTCACCGTCATCACGGCGACCCGCCCCGAGGTCGTCCTCCTCGACGTCCACCTCCCCGGCGGCGGCGGAGTCGAGGTGCTCCGCCGCTGCGCGCCCCTGATGGGCGCCGCCGAGAACCCGGTGCGCTTCCTCGCGCTCTCCGTGTCGGACGCCGCCGAGGACGTCATCGGCGTCATCCGGGGCGGCGCCCGCGGCTACGTCACCAAGACGATCACCGGCACGGACCTGGTCGACTCGGTCTTCCGGGTCCAGGACGGCGACGCGGTCTTCTCGCCCCGCCTGGCCGGCTTCGTCCTCGACGCCTTCGCCTCCACGGACGCGCCCCCGGTCGACGAGGACCTGGACCGGCTGACCCAGCGCGAGCGCGAGGTCCTGCGTCTGATCGCCCGGGGCTACGCGTACAAGGAGATCGCGAAGCAGCTGTTCATCTCCGTGAAGACGGTCGAGTCCCACGTCTCGGCGGTGCTGCGCAAGCTCCAGCTCTCCAACCGCCACGAACTGACCCGCTGGGCGACGGCGCGCCGGCTCGTCTGAGACCCTTCGTCCGGATCAGGCCGGGTCGAGCGAGATGTTCAGCTTCTCGCCGATCCGGCGGTAGCCGATCGACGCGTAGATCCGCTCCACGTCGGGGTCGCCCGGCTCCAGCCACACCACCCGGCAGCCCCGCTCGAACGCGGTGCGGGTCAGATGGGCGGAGAGCGCGGCGCCGATGCCCCGGCGGCGGAACTCCGCGCCGACCGCCAGGCCCGCCAGCTCGCTGAGGCCGTCCACCGGGACCGAGCAGCCGCCCGCTCCCGCCGGGGTGCCGTCCACGGTCGCGAGCGCCGCGACCCCGCCGCCCGCCGCCGCGTTCCGCAGCCACTCCGCCGTGCCGTCCTCGGGTTCGCCCTCGCCGCCGTAGCCCAGGTGCTGGACGAGCGCGGCGGCGGCGAACTCCGCCTCGGTGGCGGGCTCGGCCACGACCAGGTCGGCGACCGGCTTCGGCTCCACCAGGCCGCCGGGGGCGCAGGCGAGGATCGGGGCGCGGTTCTCGACGGTGAACCCGGCGGCGAGCAGCGCCGGTTCGACGGCGGGTGCCCAGCCGGGCAGGAACTCCAGGCGGGGCATCCGGTCCCGCTCGCGGAACGCCGCTATGAGCGCGTCGAGTTCGCCGGGCGTCGGTTCGGCGCCCCGGTCCGGGATCGCGTAGTTGGCGTACTTCAGCGACCAGTTCGGGTTGTAGCGGATCACGAAGGGCCCGACGCGGACGTGGTCCGGGGATCGCAGCGTGAGCGTACGGGCATGGGTCTGGACGTCGGCGTCCATCGGCATGTCGGGGTGTCCTTCGGGGCGTTGAGGTCAAGAGGCCGGAGCCTATGCCACCCGGGTCGCCCCCGCGAAGGGCATTTCGTCGATGGGCGCGATCCGGACCGGCGCCCCGGGGCGCGGTGCGTGGATCATCCGTCCGTTCCCGATGTACAGGCCGACATGGCTGACGCCCGAGTAGAAGAACACCAGGTCCCCGGGGGCCAGCTGGGAGCGCGGGACGCGCTGCCCGGCGTTGATCTGGGTGTACGTGGTCCGGGGCAGCGAGACCCCGGCGGCGCGCCAGGCGGCCTGGGTGAGCCCGGAACAGTCGAAGGAGTGGGGCCCCGTCGCACCCCACACGTACGGCTTGCCCAGCGCGCTGTACGCGAAGGCGACCGCCTGGGCGGCGCGGGCGTTGGGCGCGGCGACGGCACCGCGCGGTGCGCTCCGGTCCGCGTGGCCGGTCCCGCGCCCGTTCTCGGAGGCGTCGTAGGCGGCGCGCTGGGCCGGGGTGAGGCCGGCGAGCAGGCGGCGGGCCTCGGCCAGCTTGGCGCGGACGGTCGCCCGGTGCTCCTTCAGGGCGCTCTGCCGGGCGGCCAGCTCGGTGAGCTTCCCAGCCGCCTCGGCGCGTACCTGGGCGATCTCCGCGACCTGGCGGCGCACCGAGCGCACCTCGGCGGCCCGGCGCTCGCCGGCCCGCTCCGCGTAGGTGGCGCGGCGCAGGTACTGGTCGGGATCGGAGGAGAGCGCCAGCTGCACGGAGGGGTCGATCCCGGCGGAGCGGTACTGCGCGGCGGCGTACGCGCCGAGCACGTCGCGGGCGCTGTTGAGGCGGGCGGTCCTGCGGGCGGCCTCGTCGCGCAGGGCGTCGACCGACTCGGCGGCGGCGGTCGCCGCGGACTTCGCGCCGTTGTACTTCTCGGTGGCGACCTCCGCCTCCCGGTACAGCCGGTCCACCTGGGCCTTGACCTGCCGTGCGGTGGGCGCGGGGTCCGCGTGCGCGGCTCCCGGCAGCACGGCGGCCGTCGCGGCTCCGGCGACGGCGAGGGTCGCCGCGGTGCGGGCCGCGGAGGCGGTGGTGAGGCGCTGCCTGGGTTTGCGATGCGCTGCCACGGGGGCGGGCGTCCTTCCGTGCGACGGCCCGGCGGGGTGTACCGGCGGGGTTCCTCCGGCGGCCGGCGAGGACGGTCCTGGTCCACGGCCACCGGGAAGGGACGCTAATCCGAGGTCACGGGAAGGTGTCGTTATGACTGCTATTGCCTGCTCTTGGCGTGGCATTGTCGCCGGATGGCCGCCTGTGGAACGTGAGTGACCGGGAAAAGGGGCACGGAATCAGGCAAAAAGTGCATTCATCATTCAAGCGACCCGTAGCCCCCACCCTGCCCGGAGCGATCCGAGGGGAGGGCTCTAGGGTGCGGAACCATGCGCGTACTCATCGATTTCGTCGTCGCCCTGCACATCATCGGCATCGCCGCCCTGCTCGGCGGCTTCCTCGGTCAGATGAAGGCGATGAAGGCCGGCACCGCCCGCTTCGTCCCCGGCATGCTGCACGGCGCGCTGACCATGCTCGTCACCGGCATCGCCCTGGTCGGCCTGGACCAGGCCGACGACCACCCCGTGAACAACGTCAAGATCGGGATCAAGCTGCTGTTCCTGGTCGTGATCCTGGGGCTCGTCTACGTCAAGCGGGACGAGGAGAAGGTCGAGAAGGGGTTCTTCGCGGCGGTCGGCGCGCTGACCCTGGCGAACATCTTCATCGCCACGCTCTGGACCTGAGCGGCGGTACGCGAGAGGGCCGGCCCGCGCGCGGGCCGGCCCTCTTCCCCGGTCAGGCGGGGCGCACGCTCCCGTAGAGCGGCATGTAGTAGATCGACTCCTCGCGCACGTTCGCCCCGGGCTTCGGCGCGTGGATCATCATCCCGTCGCCCTTGTAGATCCCGACGTGGCTGATGTCGTCGTAGAAGAACACCAGGTCACCGGGTTGCAGGTCGGCCGTGGCGATCCGCGTGCCGACGTTCACCTGGTCCCAGGTGGTGCGCGGGATGTCGACGCCCGCCGCCTTCCAGGCCGCCTGCGTCAGCCCCGAGCAGTCGTACGAGGAGGGGCCGGTCGCCCCCCAGACGTACGGCTTGCCGATCTGGGCGCGGGCGAACGCGAGGACCTTCTCCGCCTTCGTGGACGCGCTGGAGCCGGAGCCGGAGCCGGCGGCGGAGCCCGAGCCCGCCTCCGTACCGCTGCCGCCCGACTTCTCGGCCTGCCGCTCGGCTTCCTTCCTGGCGGCGGCCTGCTTCTTCGCCAGTTCCGCCGCCTTCCGCTTCGCCTCCGCCTCCTTCTTGCGTTCCAGCTCCGCCAGGCGCGCCTTCTCCTCGGCGGTCAGCTTCGACAGCAGCGTCCGGGCCTCGGTCAGCTTCGTCTGGACGTTCTGCTTGCTGGTGCGCAGCGCGGCCTGCGACCGGGTCAGCGTCTCCAGGCTCGCCACGGCCGTGGCGCGCTGCTCGGACGCCTTCGTCTGCTGCGTACGGAACTCCGTGACCGCCTGCTGCTGGCGCTCGGCCATGCGGTCCATGAGGTGCGTCTGGTCGAAGAACGACTGCGGGTCGTCGGCCAGGAAGAAGGTGGCGGTCGGCGCGAGGCCGCCGTTGCGGTACTGGGCGGCGGCGTAGTTGCCCAGCGTCCTGCGGGCGTCGTTCAGCTTCTCGGTGCGCTTGGCCACGTCGTCGAGCAGCCTGTCGACCTCGGACTTCTGCTTGCCCGTGGCCTCCTTGGCCTGGTTGTACCTCTGGGTGGCGTTGCCGGCCTGCCGGTAGAGGTCGTCCACCTTCTGCTGGACTTCCTCGATGCTCGGCTTCGGCGCGGGGGCGGCCATCGCGCTCTGCGAGGACAGCAGTGTCACGGAGGCCAGCGCGGCCGAGGTCAGCCCGACGGCGGGGACGGTGGAGCGCACCCGGGTGCGCGGTTTGCGATGCGACGCCAAGGCCGGCATCTCCTTCCGTGGACCGCCTACCGGGTTAGCTGTCGGGTTCGGGCGGAACGGAAGGCTGCCCTACGGTCCGGTGGGGAAGGACCGATTCACCCCGGTACTGCGTGTGGGTCCCCGGTTCCGGGCGGGCCCGGATTCGGCGTGGTGGCCCGCTCGGCGTGGGTCGCCTCTGGGGGTACGGGCCGTCCGAACGTGCACGCTAGCCAACTCATGGTGCCGCTGTGAAGGTTGGTGTTCGATATGCCCGATACATTTCCGTGACCTTTCCGGACGGGGGCCGGGTGTCAGTCGGGCGCCTTAGACTCGGACAGCGATGAGCAGCCTCTTTGACGACAGTTTCCTGGCCGGCCTCCAGCAGGACGAGGACGCGCCCCCGCCGCCCCCCGAGGACCCCGCACCCGAAGCGGTGCCGGAGGACCTGTTCGCGGGCGTGTTCGACGGGCCCCCGCCGGCCCGTGACGCGTACTACCGCGACGGCGCGCACCGGCCCGTCATCGACCCCGAGGCGCTGCTCGACGGGCTGAACACCGAGCAGCGCGCCGCCGTCGTGCACTCCGGGTCGCCCCTGCTCATCGTCGCCGGCGCCGGGTCCGGCAAGACCAGGGTGCTCACCCACCGCATCGCCCACCTGCTGGCCGAGCGGGGCGTCCACCCCGGCCAGATCCTGGCGATCACCTTCACCAACAAGGCCGCCGGCGAGATGAAGGAGCGCGTCGAGCAGCTGGTCGGGCCCCGGGCCAACGCGATGTGGGTCATGACCTTCCACAGCGCCTGCGTCCGCATCCTGCGCCGCGAGTCCAAGAAGCTCGGCTTCACCTCCTCGTTCTCGATCTACGACGCGGCCGACTCCAAGCGGCTCATGGCCCTGGTCTGCCGCGACCTGGAGCTGGACCCGAAGCGGTACCCGCCGAAGTCCTTCACCGCCAAGGTCTCCAACCTCAAGAACGAGCTCATCGACGAGGAGACCTTCGCGGGCCAGGCCGCCGACGGATTCGAGAAGACCCTGGCCCAGGCGTACGCGATGTACCAGGCCCGGCTGCGCGAGGCCAACGCGCTGGACTTCGACGACATCATCATGACGACGGTCCACCTGCTCCAGGCGTTCCCCGACGTCGCCGAGCACTACCGCCGCCGCTTCCGGCACGTCCTCGTCGACGAGTACCAGGACACCAACCACGCCCAGTACACGCTGGTACGCGAGCTGGTCGGCCCGGCCGGTCCGGAGAACGCCCCCGCCGAGCTGTGCGTCGTGGGTGACGCGGACCAGTCGATCTACGCCTTCCGGGGCGCGACCATCCGCAACATCCTCCAGTTCGAGGAGGACTACCCGGACGCGACGACGATCCTGCTGGAGCAGAACTACCGCTCCACCCAGACGATCCTGTCCGCCGCCAACGCGGTCATCGAGCGCAACGAGAGCCGCCGCCCCAAGAACCTCTGGACCAAGGCCGGCACCGGTGCCCGCATCACGGGCTACGTCGCGGACACCGAGCACGACGAGGCGCAGTTCGTCGCCGAGGAGATCGACCGCCTCACCGACGCGGGCGACGCGAAGGCCGGCGACGTCGCCGTCTTCTACCGGACGAACGCGCAGTCCCGTGTCTTCGAGGAGATCTTCATCCGCGTCGGCCTGCCGTACAAGGTCGTCGGCGGCGTGCGCTTCTACGAGCGCAAGGAGGTCCGGGACGTCCTGGCCTACCTGCGGGTCCTCGCCAACCCCGAGGACACCGTCCCGCTCCGCCGCATCCTCAACGTCCCCAAGCGCGGCATCGGCGAGCGCGCCGAGGCCATGATCGACGCGCTCTCGCTGCGCGAGAAGATCACCTTCCCGCAGGCGCTGCGCCGCGTGGACGAGGCCTACGGCATGGCCGCCCGCTCCGCCAACGCCGTGAAGCGGTTCAACACGCTGATGGAGGAGCTGCGCACGGTCGTGGAGTCCGGCGCCGGGCCCGCCGTGGTGCTGGAAGCGGTCCTGGAGCGTACGGGCTATCTCGCCGAGCTCCAGGCGTCCACCGATCCGCAGGACGAGACCCGCATCGAGAACCTCCAGGAGCTCGCCGCCGTCGCCCTCGAATTCGAGCAGGGCCGGGGCGAGGAGGAGGGCGCGGGCACGCTGGCGGAGTTCCTGGAGCAGGTCGCGCTCGTCGCTGACTCCGACCAGATCCCCGACGAGGACACCGACGGTTCCGGCGTCATCACGCTGATGACCCTGCACACCGCGAAGGGCCTCGAATTCCCGGTCGTCTTCCTGACCGGCCTGGAGGACGGCGTCTTCCCGCACATGCGGGCGCTCGGCCAGGTCAAGGAGCTGGAGGAGGAGCGCCGCCTCGCGTACGTCGGCATCACCCGTGCCCGCGAGCGGCTGTATCTGACCCGGGCCGCCATGCGCAGCGCCTGGGGCCAGCCCTCGTACAACCCGCCGTCGCGCTTCCTGGAGGAGATCCCGGACCAGCACCTGGACTGGAGGCGGAAGGGCCCGATGGCCGCCCCGGCGGGCCCGACCTCGGGGATCACCTCGTCGCTCTCCGCCTCCCGCGCCCGCTCCGGCCCCTCCGGCTTCGCCACCCGGCGGACCTCGGACAAGCCGACGATCACGCTGGTCGCGGGCGACCGGGTCACGCACGACCAGTTCGGCCTCGGCACGGTGACGGCGGTCGAGGGGGTCGGCGACCAGGCGAAGGCCACGGTCGACTTCGGCGACGACCGCCCCAAGAAGCTGCTCCTGCGGTACGCGCCGGTGCAGAAGCTCTGAGCACGCGACGGCGGCCGGAGCCCCCGAGGCTCCGGCCGCCGCTGCCGTTCTTCCCGGCTCAGGTCGGGTTGACCCCGTGGCTCCGCAGCCACGGCAGCGGGTCGATCGCCGCACCGCCGCCCGGCCGCACCTCGAAGTGCATGTGCGGGCCGGTCGAGTTCCCGGAGTTCCCGGAGTACGCGATGACGTCGCCGGCCTTGACCGGGCCCGAGCGGACACGGGTGCTGCTGAGGTGGCAGTACCAGGTCTCCGTGCCGTCGGCCATGGTCACGATGGCCATGTTGCCGTAGGCGCTGTTGTACTGCGTACGGACCGTGCCGTCGGTCGCCGCCATCACCGGGGTCCCGTACTGGACGGGGAAGTCGATGCCCGTGTGCACGGACATCCAGTTGACGCCCGCCTGGCCGAAGTAGGCGCTCAGACCGTGCTGCTTGACCGGCAGCACGAACTTGGGGCGCAGGGCCTCCTTGCGGGCGGCCTCCGCGTCGCGCCTCTTCTTCTCGGCGGCCTGCCGCTGCTTCAGGTCGATGCGTTCCTGGGTGCGGCTGGCGCGGTCCGCGAAGTTCTCGGCGTCGGCGCTGAGGTTGGCGAGCTGGGTGTCCAGCTGGTTGTTGGCCGCGACCGGCTTGACCGTGCCGGGGTCGGCGGCCGCCATGGTGGTGGTCGCGTCCTTCTTGGTGTCGTCCCCGCCCATCCCGCCCACCGAGGCGGCGGCGATCCCGGCCACGCTCATCACGCAGGCGGAGGGAACGGCGACGGTGAGGAGCGCGGAACGTTTCGCGGGAGAACGCCTGCGGCTGCGGCCACCGCCGCGGCGGGGCTCGGCGGGGGCGAGGTCGGGGTGCGGCTCGGCGGCGACGTCCGACGCGTCGTCGGCGCGGTGGTGGGGCTCGTACGGGTCGTGGTCGTGGGAACCGTGCTCGTCGTACGACGTGTAGGTCTCGTGCGTCTCGTACGACTCCGGGGGGTCGGCCTGTTCGGCTTCGTTCGAGGCGGGCGGGCTTTGCACATTTTGCTCTTCGTGCCCGGGCGTGGCGCCGGTGTTCCAGGCGGTGGCGTCGTACACGCCGGTGTCGTACGTCCCCGTGTCGTCGGAGGGCCACGCGGTCGCGGCGGCGGCGGTCCAGGTGGCGGTGTCCCACTGGCCGGAGGAGTCCGGGGCGCCGCCCTGGGACGGGATGCCGGGGGCGTAGCCCTCCGTCGGCAGCCAGGTGGTGGCGGTGTCGTACTGCGGCGTTCCGTCGTACTGGGCGGTGTCGTACCGCGGGTGCTGCGGGGCCTGGTAGCCGTGGTGCGCGCCCGTGCCCCAATGGGTGGTGTCGTACGTGCCGCTGTATCCGCTGTCGCCACCGGTGTACGCGATGCCGTAGCCCTGCGAGGTGTCGTACGAGGCGTCATAGGCGCCGTCGTAGGCGACGCCGGTGCCGGGGAGGGAGCCGAAGAGCGGGTCCGTCTCGAAGCTGCCCGTGGAGCAGCCGTCGTATCCGGCATACCCGGCGTGGGGGTGCTGGTCGTTCACCAACTTCTCTCTCGCCTCGGCAGCAGGACCAGGTTCCGGGGCCGTGGGGTACCCCGGGAGAACTGGCGGCGACTGTACCCGGCGGTATCCGCCGTCGACAATCTTCGACGGCTCCGGAGCGCACGGGAAAGCGGGCAATCGGCCGTCTTTCGGCGGCGAGAGCACAGAGCCTTGGCTCTAGGTTCGAAGTTTGTTCGATTTAGGCGGCGGGGGCGGAAGGGGTGGTCCCGGGGGCGGCCCCGGCCTCTCGGGTCGGCTCCGCGTCGTCCAGCGCCCGGCGCACAGCGGTCGCCACGGCCGGGTGCACCGGCAGCGCGAGGTGTCCGATACCGGTGACGCGTACGTTGACCGCGTCCAGGTCCGGGTGGTCGACGCAGGCCGCCTCGGCGGGGACGATCACCCGGTCGAGTTCGCTCCAGAAACTGACGAACCGGGTGCGGCAGCCGGGCGCGGGCAGCCGCAGCTCCTCGACGGGGGCCGAACCCCGGCGCATCTGCCGCACGATGGGCAGAGCCCCGGCCAGCGGGGCGACGGCGGTTCCGGCGTGCGGCGTGCCCAGCGTGACGAGGGTGCGCACCCGGCGGTCACCGGCCAGCCGCTGCACGTAGTAGCGCGCGATGAGGCCGCCGAGGCTGTGGCCCACGACGTCCACCCGGTGGTGGCCGGTGCGGGCGCAGATCTCCTCGATGTGCCGGTCCAGCAGCTCGGCGGCCGTACGGATGTCGCTGGTCAGCGGGGAGTAGTTGAGCGACTCCAGGCGGGTCCAGCCGTGCCGGGCCAGGGAGCGGCGCAGCAGGACGAAGACGGAGCGGTTGTCGATGAAACCGTGAAGAAACACGACAGGCGGCCGGTCGGCGGGTGCGAGGGCCGCGCGGGCGGGCTCGGCGCCGTCGTCAGCGGGATCCCGGCCGGGGTGGCGTTCACCGGCGATCCCGGTCGGATACAGCAGGGCGTGCCCGGCGAGCACGACGAGCTCCAGGGCGGTCGCTCTCAGCAGTGCGGTCGGCGGGGCGGGGAACGGCAGGCTGGGGGGCTTCATGGTCGGCCTCCTGCTCCGGACGGGCGCCGCGCCGGCGGAGGTCCGGGCGGGGCGCCGTGCCGGAGGCGGCCCGTGCGGACGGAGGCCCGTACCACCGTGCCGTGCGGCTGACGGCGCGGTGATACGGCGACCCGATGCGGCTCTCCGGGCGTCCGGTCCCCCACGGCGAAACCACCGCGGGCCCTGAAACCGGTGCCCGTGAACAATGTCCCATGTGTGATTTCCCCCTCCCGGCTCACCGCGAAACGGCGGCTTGCGGGATGCTGTGGATAACGTTCGTTCACATCCCCGGCCCTTCAGGCACGGGAGACGCATGTGGAGGCAGTGATGGGTGTGACCGGTCCGATCCGTGTGGTGGTGGCCAAGCCGGGCCTCGACGGCCATGACCGCGGGGCGAAGGTGATCGCGCGGGCGCTGCGCGACGCGGGTATGGAGGTCATCTACACCGGCCTGCACCAGACGCCCGAGCAGATCGTGGACACGGCGATCCAGGAGGACGCCGACGCGATCGGCCTCTCGATCCTCTCCGGCGCCCACAACACGCTCTTCGCCAAGGTGATCGAACTCCTGAAGGAGCGCGACGCGGCGGACATCAAGGTCTTCGGCGGCGGCATCATCCCGGAGGCGGACATCGCCCCCCTGAAGGACCAGGGCGTCGCGGAGATCTTCACCCCGGGCGCGACGACCACGGCGATCGTCGACTGGGTCCACGCGAACGTCCGCCACCCGGCGGAGGCGTAGGGCGCCGGGGTCCGGGAGCGGGGGGCGCGGAAGCCGGGGCCCGGGGCCCGGGAGCCGGGGCGCGGGGTTGCGGTCGCATGGCCGGGGCACGGAGCGAAGCCCGGGTCAAAGCCCGGGCCGAAGAATGGAGCGACGCCCGGTCCGGGGCGCGGAGCCCGGGCCGAAGCACGGAGCGAAGCCCGGTCCGAAGCCCGGACCGGGGACCGGGGCGCGCGTTCGGCCGTTGGCCCCGGGGCGCCGTGCCG
>NZ_JAAGNI010000418.1 GCF_010550605.1 Streptomyces sp. SID9727 | reverse complement strand
ACCGAGCGCAGGCCCTCGGCCGCGACGGCCGTGTCGTACTCGTGGCTGATGTGGCGCGAGAAGCGGTAGTCGGTCACCGCGCACGGCCTCGACAGGGCCATGGACTTGCCGCCCAGGCCACTGCCCGACGAGATCACGAGACCCCGCAGGGCCCCCGTACGCGCCCCGTTCACCTCGGCGATCCTGGCGTGGCGGCTGTCGGAGAGCAGCCCGCCGAAGGCCACGGGCAGCCCGCTCGTCCGGCGCAGCCGCAACAGCGCCGCCTGCATCTCGACCGCGTCGACGGATTCCGGCACCCTGTCGCCTCTCTGCCCGGCCCCCGGTGGATGGCGGCCCCGCGACACCCCCGTCCGGGGGTGGTGAGACCTGGGTCACTGTTTACATCATGGGAGGAGCCAAAGGACCGGCCGGGTCGGTAAAGAGGAGGGCACATGCCGGAAACGAGTGCGACGGAGACGTTCCGGGCGGCCCGGGACTTCCTGCTCCGGCACCGCGAGGACTACGCGGCCGCCTACGAGGGCTTCCGCTGGCCCCGCGACGACCACTTCAACTGGGCGCTCGACTGGTTCGACGTCATCGCCCGGGACAACGACCGCACCGCCCTGCACATCGTGGAGGAGGACGGCACCCGCACCGAGGTGTCGTTCGCCGAGATGTCCGCCCGTTCGGACCGGGCCGCGAACTGGCTGCGTGCCCGAGGGGTGCGCGAGGGCCACCGGGTCCTCGTCATGCTCGGCAACCAGGTCGAGCTGTGGGAGACCGCGCTCGCCGCGATGAAGCTCCGAGCCGTGGTCATCCCCGCGACCCCGCTGCTCGGCCCCGCCGACCTGCGCGACCGGGTCGAGCGCGGCCGGGTCCGGCACGTCCTGGTCCGGGACACCGACACCAGGAAGTTCGCCGAGGTGCCCGGCCGCTACACCCGTATCTGCGTCGGCGCCCCCACCGAGGGCTGGCTCGACTACGCGGAGGCGGCCGAGGCCCCCCGCGCGTTCACGCCGGACCGCGAGACCGACGCGGACGAACCGCTGATGCTCTACTTCACCTCCGGCACGACCGCCAGCCCCAAGCTGGTCGAGCACACCCATGTCTCGTACCCGGTGGGCCACTTGGCGACGATGTACTGGATCGGGCTCAAGCCGGGCGACGTCCACCTCAACATCTCCTCGCCCGGCTGGGCCAAGCACGCCTGGTCCAACCTCTTCGCCCCGTGGAGCGCGGAGGCGACCGTCTTCATCTTCAACTACACCCGCTTCGACGCCGGCCGCCTGATGGCCGAGATGGACCGCTCCGGCATCACGAGCTTCTGCGCCCCGCCCACCGTGTGGCGCATGCTCATCCAGGCGGACCTGACCCAGCTGAAGACCCCGCCGCGCGAGGTCGTCGCCGCCGGCGAACCCCTGAACCCCGAGGTCATCGAGGCGGTCCGGCGTGCGTGGGGCGTCACCATCCGCGACGGCTTCGGCCAGACGGAAACCGCCGTCCAGGTCGCCAACACCCCCGGCCAGGCCCTCAAGCCCGGCTCCATGGGGCGGCCCAGCCCCGGCTTCCGGGTCGTCCTGCTCGACCCGGTGAGCGGGGAGCCCGGCGCGGTCGAGGGCGAGATCTCGCTCGACCTGTCGGCGCGTCCGGTGGGCCTGATGACCGGCTACCACGGCGACCCGGAGCGCACGGCCGAGGCGATGGCCGGCGGCTACTACCGCACCGGCGACATCGGCTCACGCGACGAGGACGGCTACATCACCTACGTGGGGCGCGCCGACGACGTCTTCAAGTCCTCCGACTACAAGATCTCCCCGTTCGAGCTGGAGAGCGCCCTGCTGGAGCACGAGGCGGTGGTCGAGGCCGCCGTCGTCCCGGCCCCCGACGAGGTCCGGCTCTCCGTCCCGAAGGCGTACGTGGTGCTCGCCGAGGGCTGGGAGCCCGGGCCCGACACGGCCAAGGTGCTCTTCGCCCACTCCCGGTCCGTGCTCGCCCCGTACAAGCGGGTCCGGCGGCTGGAGTTCGCGGAGCTGCCCAAGACCGTGTCCGGCAAGATCCGCCGGATCGAACTGCGTGAGCGCACCGCCCAGGGCGGCGGCACCGAGTACGCCGAGGGGGACCTGGCATGACCGAGCTCTCGTACGCGCACGGCACGGGCACGACCGCCCTGCTCGGCGACACCATCGGCCGCAACCTGGACCGGGCGGTCGCCGCCTGGCCCGGCCGCGAGGCGCTGGTCGACGTACCGTCCGGCCGGCGCTGGACGTACGCGGAGTTCGGCGCGGCCGTGGACGAGCTGGCGCGGGCGCTGATGGCGTCGGGCGTGGCCAAGGGGGACCGGGTCGGCATCTGGGCGGTCAACTGCCCCGAGTGGGTGCTCGTCCAGTACGCCACCGCCCGCATCGGCGCGATCATGGTGAACATCAACCCGGCCTATCGGGCACACGAGTTGGAGTACGTGCTGAAGCAGGCGGGGATCTCCCTCCTCGCCGCCTCCCTCGCGCACCGCACCAGCGACTACCGGGCCCTGGTCGACGAGGTCCGGGCCAACTGCCCCGACCTGCGGGCAGTGCACTACATCGGGGACGGGTCCTGGGACGAACTGCTGTCGACGGCAACCGGGGTGACGGCCGATCAGCTGGCCGCACGCGAGACGGAGCTGTCCTGCGACGACCCGATCAACATCCAGTACACCTCGGGCACCACCGGCTTTCCCAAGGGCGCGACGCTCTCCCACCACAACATCCTCAACAACGGCTATTTCGTGGGCGAGCTGGTCGCCTACACCGAGCAGGACCGGGTCTGCCTCCCCGTCCCCTTCTACCACTGCTTCGGCATGGTGATGGGCAACCTCGGCATCACCTCGCACGGCGCCTGCATCGTGATCCCCGGCCCCTCGTTCGAACCGGCCGCCGTGCTGAGCGCCGTGCAGCAGGAGCGCTGCACCTCGCTCTACGGGGTGCCCACGATGTTCATCGCCGAGCTGAACCTGCCGGACTTCGCCTCGTACGACCTCACCTCGCTGCGCACCGGCATCATGGCCGGCTCGCCGTGCCCGGTCGAGGTGATGAAGCGGGTGGTGGCCGAGATGCACATGGAGGAGGTGTCCATCTGCTACGGCATGACGGAGACCTCCCCGGTCTCCACGCAGACCCGCCGCGACGACGACCTGGAACGCCGCACCGGCACCGTGGGCCGCGTCATGCCGCACATCGAGGTCAAGGTCATCGACCCCGCGACGGGTGTGACCCTGGAGCGCGGGCGGTCGGGCGAGCTGTGCACCCGGGGCTACAGCGTGATGCTCGGCTACTGGGACCAGCCCGAGCGCACCGCCGAGGCGATCGACGCGGGGCGCTGGATGCACACCGGGGACCTCGCGGTGATGCGTGAGGACGGCTACGTGCAGATCGTCGGGCGCATCAAGGACGTGATCATCCGGGGCGGCGAGAACATCTACCCGCGCGAGATCGAGGAGTTCCTGTACCGCCACCCGAAGATCGCCGATGTGCAGGTGGTCGGTGTGCCCGACGAGCGGTACGGCGAGGAGGTGCTGGCCTGCGTCATCCCCGCCGACCCCGCCGACCCGCCGGCCCTGGACGACGTACGGGCCTTCTGCGACGGGCAGTTGGCGCACTACAAGATCCCGCGCCTGCTCCGGATCCTGGAGACCTTCCCGATGACGGTCAGCGGCAAGGTCCGCAAGGTCGAGCTGCGGGAGACCTATCGGCCCTAGGGCGTGTTTCGAAAGTAGCGCCGTCCGCCCGTAGGGCGGGTCCGGCGGCGTCTGGTGCGTGCGATCGCAAGGCGGAGGGTCGCCCCGATACTGGTTGTATCGGGGTGATCCCGACAACGCGGCGAGCGTGCGTGCCAGGCGTCGCCGGACAGGCGGGACTTTCGAAACACGCCCTAGCGGCTCAGGCCGCCTCGGTCACGTCCCCCGTGCCGCCGCGCGTTGCCGCCGCCCACTGGAGGAGCAGCACCTCGTACGCGGCGGACTCCACGGGGGACCAGTCCTGGCCCGCGCGGGCGTCCACGAGCGCGCGAATCGCCTCGTTGGCCTCCAGGGCGGAGCGCCTCGGGAGCGCGGGGGCGTGCGCGGGCGTGTCCGAGGGTGGTGAAGTCCGTGGAGTTAAGACCATGCGCTCCACTGTAGGGCCCGCCACTGACAACGAACCGCACATCGGGGGCCGTTGGCCAGAACGTGACGGATCACACGCAGGGTGGCCGGGCGATTCCTGTGAGGTACGACACCTCGGCCGTCCTCCGTGTCCGAAAGTGCGGGGTGCGCGCGGTCAGGCGCCGGTGCTGACGAGTTCGTCCGCCGCGCCGTTCACCGGCTGCGGCGTGCCGGTGAGGTCCAGGACGAACAGCGGAACGCGCAGGGTGTCCGCGCGCTTCCGGGCCTCCGGTGTGTAGCCCGCGAGCGAGAACAGCACTCCCCGCACGGAGCCGTTGAGCGCGTTGAGCCACAGGCACTCGACGTCGCGGAGGGCGGTCGGCCCCGTCGTGGAGTCGACCTCCGCGATCAGCCCGGCCGCCCGCAGGCCGGTCCGGGAGGCCGGCCGGTCCGCCGGGTGCGTCACGTCCCGGAAGCCGAGCCAGGCGAGATAGAGCGCCGCCGCCGCGACCGCGTCCCGCGCGGTGCGGATGGTCAGCGGACGGAACGCCGGACGCGGCGCCGCCGCCGTGCGCGGCAGCGGTATGTGCGCCGGCCGGACTGCCACGGCGGACGCCACCGGCCGCACCGGCACCCGCAGCACCGCACCGCACGGGCAGCACAGCTCGGGCTGCGGCCACTGGTCGTGCCGCCCGCAGCCCCGGCAGCGCACGGTCACCCAGTCGTCGTTCCAGGTGCGGTGGGTGATCGGGACGACGGGCGCGCCGCGCAACAGTGGCGGGGCCGTCGGCTGCCCGCACGGGCACGGGTAGGCGGGGGCCGCGTACGCGTGGTCGCGGCGGCAGGCCGGGCACCGTACCGGCACTGACTCCACCGTGTGCTCCCTCCGTGCCACTTCCGTAGTCCCTCCATGCTCCCCCAGGAGCCCGCCGCTGGGTGCGGAATCGCTCCACTTGACGCCCTTCTGTCCGCCGTTCACCGCTCCCTTGACGAGGGTCCGGAGGCGGCTTAGATTTGCTTCCACATAACAGAAGAAGTTTTCCGCAATGCGGAATCGGTGATTTGGTGCTCTCAGGTGGCGCGACAGAGCCCGACTCCATCCCCGACTCCACCCAGGGACGAGCAGGAGCACTCAATGCCTCGTATGACCGCTGCCCGCGCGGCAGTCGAGATCCTCAAGCGCGAAGGCGTCAGCAACGCGTTCGGTGTGCCCGGCGCCGCGATCAACCCCTTCTACGCGGCCCTCAAGGCGGCCGGCGGCGTCCACCACACGCTCGCCCGCCACGTCGAGGGCGCCTCCCACATGGCGGAGGGGTACACCCGGGCGCGCCCGGGGAACATCGGCGTCTGCATCGGCACCTCGGGGCCGGCCGGCACAGACATGATCACCGGCCTGTACTCCGCGATCGCGGACTCCATCCCGATCCTGTGCATCACCGGCCAGGCACCGACCGCCGTCCTGCACAAGGAGGACTTCCAGGCCGTCGACATCGCCTCGATCGCCGCCCCGGTCACCAAGGCCGCCACCACCGTCCTGGAGGCCGCGCAGGTCCCCGGCGTCTTCCAGCAGGCGTTCCACCTGATGCGTACGGGCCGCCCCGGCCCGGTCCTCATCGACCTCCCGATCGACGTCCAGCTCACCGAGATCGAGTTCGACCCCGACCTGTACGAGCCGCTGCCGGTGCACAAGCCCGCCGCGTCCCGCAAGCAGATCGAACGCGCGCTGGACATGCTCGACGCCTCGGAGCGCCCGCTGCTCGTCGCGGGCGGCGGCATCATCAACGCCGACGCGTCGGAACTCCTCGTCGAGTTCGCCGAGTTGACGGGCGTCCCGGTCGTCCCGACCCTGATGGGCTGGGGCATCCTCCCCGACGACCACGAGCTGAACGCCGGCATGGTCGGCCTCCAGACCTCGCACCGCTACGGCAACGCGAACTTCCTGGAGTCCGACTTCGTCCTCGGCATCGGCAACCGCTGGGCCAACCGCCACACGGGCAAGCTCGACGTCTACACGGAGGGCCGCACCTTCGTCCACGTGGACATCGCGCCCACCCAGATCGGCAAGATCTTCGCCCCGGACCTCGGCATCGTCTCCGACGCGAAGGCGGCGCTGGAACTGTTCGTGGAGGTCGCCCGCGAGCGGAAGGCGGCGGGCGGGCTCGCGGACCGCTCGGCCTGGGCCGCCTCCACGCAGGAACGCCGTGCGGCCTTGCAGCGCCGTACGCACTTCGACAACGTCCCGCTGAAGCCGCAGCGGGTGTACGAGGAGATGAACCGCGCGTTCGGCCCGGAGACCCGGTACGTCACGACGATCGGCCTCTCCCAGATCGCGGGCGCCCAGATGCTCCACGTGTACCGCCCGCGCCATTGGATCAACTGCGGCCAGGCCGGCCCCCTCGGCTGGACCATCCCGGCCGCGCTCGGCGTCGCCACCGCCGACCCCGACGGCTCGGTGGTCGCGCTCTCGGGCGACTACGACTTCCAGTTCATGCTGGAGGAGCTCGCGGTGGGCGCCCAGCACCGCATCCCGTACGTGCACGTCCTGGTCAACAACTCGTACCTCGGCCTGATCCGCCAGGCCCAGCGCAACTTCGACATCGACTTCCAGGTCAACCTGGAGTTCGAGAACCTCAACTCCCCGGAGCTGGGCGTCTACGGCGTGGACCACGTCAAGGTGGTCGAGGGCCTGGGCTGCAAGGCCATCCGCGTCACGGAGCCGGACGCCCTCCTCCCGGCCTTCGAGGAGGCGAAGAAGCTGGCCGCGGAACACCGCGTCCCGGTGGTGGTCGAAGCGATCCTGGAACGCGTCACGAACATCTCGATGAGCGGCTCGGACATCGCGTCGGTCAACGAGTTCGAGGACATCGCGACGGACCCGTCGCACGCCCCGACGGCGATCAGGCCGTACGTGGGAGCCTGACCCGCGGGGCCTGGGGCCCGGCTCCGAAGGAGCACCTGCGGACGTCCGCAGGTGCTCCTTCGGCTGTGTCCCGCGCGATGCGCGTCAGCGTGGTCTCCATGCCGGCCTGACGCCGCCCTCAGTCGAGCACCTCGGCCGCCTTGGTCATCGGGCCCCCCGTGTCACCGGTGTTCATCGTTCCAGCCGGTTCCAGCAACAGGATCGCGGTCTCCTCGTCGGCCACGGTGCGGTGCTCGACCCCGCGGGGGACCACGAACAGCTCTCCGGGGTCCACCACCACATCGCCCTCCCTGAGCTGAATGGTGAGCCGCCCGCTGATGACCATGATCAGTTCATCGGTGTCCTCATGGGTGTGCCAGACGAACTCCCCCTTCAGTTTGGCCAGCTTGACCTCGTAATCGTTGAGCACCGCCACCTTCTTCTGCGACCACAGCTCGCTGAACTGCGCGAGCTTGTCGGCGAGGTTGACGGGAACGGCTGACGTGGACATATGGCATCCCTCCTCAGGACCGGGGACCGGATCGGCCTGTCGGACCCGGGCCGGTGCGATGAGCCTGCCGTGCCGCGACTCCGCGCGTCTTGTACGTTCCTGGCATGGCCTCTGACCACCCCCGCACGTCCGTCAGCGCCTGGAGGCCACCGGTCCCCGGGATCTCCGAGGTCTTCCACGCCCACTTCACCGACCACGCGTACCCGGCCCACACCCACGACACGTGGGACCTGATGATCCTCGACGACGGCTCAGTCGACTTCGCGCTCGACCGGCACCGCCACGGAGCGACCGGGAACACCAGCGTCCTGCTGCTTCCGCCGGGCATCCCCCATGACGGGCGTACGGTCACCGCTTCCGGATTCCGCAAACGCAACCTCTACCTCGACGACTCCGTACTTCCGCAGCGCCTGGCCGGCCGGGCGGCGGACGCGCCGGTCCTCGACGATCGGCTGCTGCGCGGCCGCATCGACCAGCTGCACGCCGCTCTCGTCCACCCCGACGACGCCTTCGAGGCCGAGTTACGCCTCGCCTTCATCCGAGAACGGCTCCACTTCCACCTCTCGGCGCTCCGGCCCCGCACACCGGGGCGGGAGGCGAACCGACTCGCCGCGCAGCTGCGGGACCTGCTCGACGCGCGGACCCGCTCCGGCCTCCCTCTGCACGAGGCCGCGGCCACCCTGCACGCCCACCCCACCCACCTGATCCGCTGCTTCACGCAGACGTACGGCCTGCCGCCACACGCGTACCTCACCGGCAAGCGGATCGAGCACGCCCGCCGCCTCCTCCTCGACGGCCACCGCCCCGCCGAGGTCGCCACGGCCATCGGGCTGCACGACCAGGCCCACCTCAACCGGCACTTCACACGCCACGTCGGCACCACACCCGCGCGCTACCAGCGCACCCGCACCCGTTCGTACCCGACCACCCCGGTCGCACCTGCTCGTGCGACGGACCCCACGCTGAACGCCCGGAGACGGGCGGAGAAGGAGCGGCACGGATGCCCCGACCCACGCGGCAAGGCGGACCGGTGAAGAGTCCCGCGGCACCGCGCCTGCCGTCCCGCCTCGAACCGGCGGAGCTGTGGCGGGACGGGCTGGAGGACGACGCGACCGTCAAACGCGTCGTGTATGCCGGCACCTCGTTCGCCGGTGCGCACGCTGAGGCCTTCGAGGCGGAGGGCTGCCGGTTCGAGGGGGCCCGCTTCGCCGGGGCCGTGATGCGGCAGAGCCAGATCTCCGACTCCGTCCTCGACACCTGCGACTTCGCCGAACTGAAGGCCGACGACGTCTCACTGGTTCGCTGCACCGTGTCGGGCAGCCGTCTCACCGGATCCTCGTGGAGGGCCGCGACCTTCCGCGACGTGCGCTTCGAGAACGGCAAGGCCGACCACGCGCTCTTCCGGGAGTGCAGGTTCCACGGCGTCGCCTTCGAGGACGTCCCCATGCACGGCGTGGACTTCCAGAGATCGGAGATGCACCACGTCCGCTTCACCAACTGCGATCTCACCGGAGCCCAGTTCGCGCACCTGGCCGCGGGAAGCGTCCGCTTCGAGCACTGCACACTCACGGACGTGGGCGGCGCCGCCTCACTCAGGGGCGTCGTGGTGCAGGGCCCGGGTTCGATGGAACTGGCCCTGAGCCTGGCCCGGGAGGCGGGGATCGTCTTCGAGTAGCGCGCTGCCGGCGGCCCCTGGGCCGCGCACGTCGGGGTTCACCGGCCGCCCGACCTGATCCACGGCCATCGCCCTCGGCTGATGAGCGGCGGCAATGCGCTTTCCTTGCCGAAGACCGTGGCGTAACGTCGCGCTCTTCGCCGCGGACGCCCCCAACATCGTCACGGTCGTCACGGGCGCTCTGCATCCGTGGCTGGAGGTGTGGGAACAGGCCCGCACCCCCAGCGCTACCAGGCATCTGGAAGGGCTTGTCGATGTCTGGTGCTTCGAGGGCCAGCTGTCCGAGCCGAAGCTGGGATTCCTTGATGAGTACGACGCCACCCCGGAGCTGCTGCCGTGGGTCGCCGGGAGATTCGTTCAGCCGATGGTGAAGCGCTGGTTCTGGAGTTCGACGCACACCCCCAGCGCACGAAAAGGGCGCGGAGTACGGGACCGTATCCGTACTCCGCGCCCTGGTTCAGGGGGAACAGGGGCCGCGGCAGTGGCGCGAAGGGGGGCTGCACGGGCCTTCAGGTCTGGTGACCGGGCCGCCCTCCCGCGTACCACCGCACTGGCATCGCGCCACCGCCGCGGCCTCGTCCTGCCCGCACCGCGCAACAACCCCTCATCCGGGTGGACGCGTCGGCGCGGGCAGGGTTCAGGGGTGAGGTCAGTCCTCGCGGAGGGCGCGGACCGCCTCCTCCACGCGCTTGCCGTACTCGGGGTCGGCGGCGTGGAAGTGGGCGAGGTTCTTCTCGATGACGTCGTCCCGGGAGACCTGGGACAGGCCGCCCGCGATGTTCGCGATCAGGCGGTCCTTCTCGTCGGCCGACATCAGGCGGTACAGCTCGCCGGCCTGGAAGAAGTCGTCGTCCTTGGTGTGGGCGGGCGCCTCGTGGGTGCCGGTCCAGCCCTGGACGGGGAGCGGGGCGGAGAGCGCCGCGTCCGTCTGGGCCGGGCCCGCGTACGAGTTGGGCTCGTAGTTCTTGTCGTGGCGCGAGCCGTACCGCGTGGCGTGGAAGCCGTCGCGGCCGTAGTTGTCCGCGGTCGCGGCGCGCGGGGCGTTGACCGGGAGCTGGGTGTGGTTGATGCCCAGGCGGTAGCGCTGCGCGTCCGCGTAGGCGAACAGGCGGCCCTGGAGCATCTTGTCCGGGGACGGGCCGATGCCGGGCACGAAGTTGTTCGGCGAGAACGCGGCCTGCTCGACCTCCGCGAAGACGTTGTCCGGGTTGCGGTCGAGCACCAGCCGGCCCACCCGCTGGAGCGGGTAGTCCGCGTGCGGCCACACCTTGGTGACGTCGAACGGGTTGAAGCGGTAGTCCGCCGCCTCGGCGGCCGGCATCAGCTGCACGTACAGCGTCCAGGACGGGTTCATGCCGCGCTCGATGGCCTGGAGCAGGTCCGTCTGGTGGGAGTTGGCGTCCTTGCCGACGAGCTCGGCGGCCTGGTCGGCGGAGAGCGAGCGCACACCCTGGTTGGTCTTGAAGTGGTACTTCACGAAGTACGCGTCGCCCGCGGCGTTCGTCCACTGGTAGGTGTGCGAGCCGAAGCCGTTCATGTGGCGGTACGACGCGGGGATGCCCCGGTCGCCCATCAGCCAGGTGATCTGGTGCGTGGCCTCGGGGGAGTTCGCCCAGAAGTCCCAGACGTTGTCCGGCTCCTGACGGCCCGTGAACGGGTCGCGCTTCTGCGAGTGGATGAAGTCGGGGAACTTGATCGGGTCCTTGATGAAGAACACCGGGGTGTTGTTGCCGACGAGGTCGTAATTGCCCTCGTTCGTATAGAACTTGACGGCGAAGCCGCGCGGGTCGCGCACCGCGTCCGCGCCGCCCAGCGAGTCGGCGACGGTCGAGAAGCGCAGGAACGTCTCGGTGCGGCGGCCCACTTCGGAGAGGAAGTCGGCGCGGGTGTACGCGGTGACGTCGTCGGTCACCTCGAAGTAGCCGTAGGCGCCGGAGCCCCGGGCGTGCACCACGCGCTCCGGGATGCGCTCCCGGTTGAAGCGGGCGAGCTTCTCCAGGAGGTGGCCGTCCTGGAGGAGGATCGGGCCTCCGGCACCCGCGGTGGCGGAGTTCTGGTTGTCGGCGACCGGGGCGCCGGACTCGGTCGTAAGCACACGCTGCGTCATGGTGTCGGGGCGACCTTCCGTACGGGGAGCTGCTGAACTGCGACGGCCAGGGGGCAGAGTCCTGGGGGCGTGTCCGGAGCGTAAAGAGACCCGGGATGCGGCGTCAACAGTTTGTTGAAATTCGTGGTGGGAGGGTGTTCCGGACGGTGCCGGCGCCTGGGCGCGACAGGACAGGTGTCAGCGACGGCACCGTCCGGAAGTCTGTGGGGAGGAAGGGGAGCGGCCGGGCTCAGCCCTGGACGGGCAGGCCGGACAGCCGCTCGACCGAGCGCAGCAGCGCCGAGTGGTCCAGGCCGCCGTCGCCCTGCGCGCGCAGCGAGGCGACGAGCTGGGCGACCACACCGCCGACCGGCAGCGCCGCACCGACGTTGCGGGCGGCGTCCGTGACGATGCCCATGTCCTTGTGGTGCAGGTCGATCCGGAAGCCGGGGGCGAAGTCCCGGTTGAGGAAGTTGTCCTTCTTGCGGGTCAGCACGGTCGAACCGGCCAGGCCGCCGTTGAGGACGTCCAGCGCGGCGGCGAGGTCCACGCCGGACTTCTCCAGGAAGACCACGGCCTCGGCGCACGCCTGGATGTTCACCGCGACGATCAGCTGGTTCGCGGCCTTCACCGTCTGGCCGGAGCCGTGCGGGCCGCAGAGCACGATGGTCTTGCCGAGCGCTTCGAGCAGCGGCTTCGCGGCGTCGAAGTCGTCCTGCTCGCCGCCCACCATGATGGAGAGGACGGCCTCGATCGCGCCGGCCTCGCCGCCGGAGACGGGGGCGTCCAGGACCCGGATGCCCTTCTCCGCGGCGTTCTTCGCGAGGTCGACGGAGGTCTGCGGGGTGATCGAGGACATGTCGATCAGCAGCGCCCCGCGCTTCGCGTTCTCCAGGATGCCGTCGGGGCCGTACGAGATGGCCTCGACCTGCGGGGACGCGGGCACCATCGTGATGACCACGTCCGCGTCCGCGACCGCCTCGGCGATCGAGGAGGCGCCGGTGCCGCCGGCGGCGGCCAGGCGGTCGACCTTGTCCTGCTCCAGGGTGTAACCGGTGACGTCGTAACCGGCCTTGATCAGGTTCTCCGACATGGGCGAACCCATGATGCCGAGACCGATCCACGCAACCTTGGGGAGGTTGTTGCTCATGAGGGTGCCTTCCGATCAGCGTGTACAGGGGCTCCTGCGGGGCCTCAGCGGGCGGGACGCGCCGCGGCCGGGAGCCAGTCGAAGGAGTCGGCGCTCGGGCGGTCGCCGGGCTTGTACTCCAGCCCGACCCAGCCCTCGTAACCGGCCTTCGTCAGTTCGTCGAGGAGCTGCTCCAGGGGGAGCGAGCCGGTGCCGGGCGCGCCGCGGCCCGGGTTGTCGGCGATCTGGACGTGCCCCGTCCTGTCGGCGTACGCGGTGATGACCTGGCTCAGGTCCTCGCCGTTCATCGACAGGTGGTACAGGTCCAGCAGGAACTTCGCGTTGCCGAGGCCGGTCGCGGCGTTGACCCGGTCCACGACCTCGATCCCGGCCGGTGCGCTCACCAGCGGATAGCGCGGGGACTCCGGCTCGTTCAGGGTCTCGATCAGCAGCACCGCGTCGATCCGGTCGGCGGCGCGGGCCGCCAGGACCAGGTTCTCCAGGGCGAGTTCGTCCTGGGCGGCGGGGTCGACGCCGTCGACCCGGTTGCCGTAGAGCGCGTTGAGCGCCTTGCAGCCGACCGAGGCGGCGAAGTCGGCCGCCACCTCGATGTTGGCCCGGAAGCGCTCCGACTCCGTGCCGGGCACGGAGAGCGCGCCGCGGTCGGGGCCGGGGAGCTCTCCGGCGTAGAAGTTCAGGCCCACCAGCTGGGTGCCGGCGTCGTCGAGCGCCTTCTTGAGGGCGTCGAGCTCGGCCTGCTCGGGGGTGGGGGTCTCGATCCAGGGCCACCACAGCTCGACCGCCGTGAAGCCGGCCGCGGCGGCTGCCGCGGGCCGCTCCAGGAGCGGGAGTTCCGTGAAGAGGATCGAGAGGTTCACATCGAAGCGCTGGTCCGGGTAGCCCATGAGGGTTTCGGCGCTCCTTCCGTATTGCGGAAGTTTGTTTCTGCTTAATGGAAGATTGCCCGGAGGGTGGTGGGGCTGTCAAGGGGGTCCCCGGAAATTCGGGCCGGTCAGGAGGTCCGTACGAGGCGCGGCGGCTGCCTCGGGCAGAAGCTCCGGACACGCGAAAAGCGGGGCGGAGGCCCTTCGGCCCCGCCCCGCCCGCTCGTCCCGCTACCGGTTCACCCGGGTTCTCGCAGACCGGTTCACCCGGCCGGAACCGTGTCCTGGAACGTCGTCCCCGCCGCGCGCAACGCGGCCACCTTCGCGTTCACCTGCGAAGGCGTGAGGACCTTGTCCTTCACATGCAGGACGTAGTCCACCTGCTGGTCGTACGCGCGAGGCGTGGTGCTCGTCTGCCCGGCGAGGTCGATCAGCCACTGGTTGAAGTTGATCGACATCCCGCGCTCCGGGAGGTAGGCCGCGCCGTGCGTGCCGAAGAGCTGCCCGTCGATGTAGTACGTGATGCTGCTGTTGTCGATGGTCACCACCAGGTCGTGCCAGCCGGCGTAGCTCTGCCGGGACTCGGTGTGCTGGTTGACCGCCTCCCAGGGATCGGGCCGGTAGGTCTCCCAGGAGGTGGTGTAGAGGATGTTGCCGCTCTCGCCCCAGCCGCCGTTGGGCAGGTACTCGAAGTCGTACTCGGCGTAGTCGTCCGCCATCGGGGCCTTGAGGTCGTTGATGGTGAAGAACGTCTGGACGAGGTGGTCGCCGTCCGGGCCCGACTTCGGCGCGTCGTTGAACTTGACCCGCGCCGCGTAGGTGCCGTTGCGGAACTTCATGGACTGGGTCAGGATCTCGGTCTGCTTGGTCGACTCGCCGGTGCCCGCCGTCGACGTCTCCAGGTTCATGACGGAGTTGCCGCTCTGCGTGGCGAACGTGACCTTGTCCGGCGCCCAGGTGGCACCGGGCACGCCCGGCCCGCCCGCGTTGGAGCGGACACTCCAGCCGTGCGCCGCGATCCGCGGGTCGCTGTGGCTGCTGTAGTTGAAGTCGTCGAAGAGCGTCGGCCCGTCCTCACCCGGGTCGGTCGGGTCCGTCGGGTCCGTGGGGTCGGTCGGGTCCGTGGGGTCGTTGCCCTCCGGGGCCGTGCCCCAGACCGTGGCGCCGCCGAGCTGCGCGGTCACCTTCGTCCAGTCGGTGTACGCGGTCGAGCCGGCGCCGAACGAGTAGTCGTCGCTCTGCACCAGCGGCTGCCAGTTCGACCGGTAGAACCGCAGCTGCATGTCACCGGTGTCGGCACCCGGTGCCAGCGAACCCGCGCCGGAGGTGAAGCCGATCTCCAGGTAGCGGTCGGCGGTGGCGGTCGGGTGCGCGAGCGTGCCGAACGTCCCCGTGATGTTCCCGCAGCCCTTCACCGCCCAGGAGCACGCGAACCGGTAGACCTCGCCCACCGCGTCGCCCTTGAAGTAGTAGCGGATCTTCACGTCGCTGAGCTGCACGGACCCGCTGCCGGTGTTGCGCACCTTCAGCCAGGGCTCGCTCTGGTCGGCGCTGGCTCCCGACGCGCCGGTGCGGTACTGCACGGCGATCGGCTCGCCGGCGGCGCTCGCCGTCGTGGGGACGGCGGCCAGGGCCGTACAGCCCAGTGCCACGGTGACGGCGGCCGCGGCTGCGGCGCGCAGCCGGCTCTTCGCGTGTGACTTCATGCGTGTGTTCCTTCCGGGAACGTGGTGGGGGAGTGCGACTTCAGGGGGTCGGCGCTGTTCCTGGGGAGTGGGAGGTCACGGGGTCGGCGCTGTTCCTGGGGATGCCGCGGGGAGCGGCCGGTGGCTCAGGGGGCGGTAGCGGACGCCGAGCGCGTCCAGCCGGGTGGTGTGGTGGCCGAGGCGGGCCAGGAAGCCGGGCCAGCCGTCGCCGCCGCCGGACCAGGCGCGGTCCGCGAGGGCGCACAGCCTCGGATACGTCTGGTACTCGATCCGGTCCGGGGTGGGCGCGTACTCGGTCCACAGCTGGGCCTGCGTGCCGAGCAGCCGGGCCGCGTCGCCCGGCTCCCAGTCGTCGGTCAGCGAGCGGTCTCCGTGCACCGTGCGCAGCGCGACGGGCGGGCCCGGCTGCGTGAGCGGTTCGCCGGGGGCGTCGGACTCGGCGTAATCGAGGTAGGTGGCCCGGTAGTGGGCGGCGACCACCTGGTGGCCGCGGCGGGCGGCGGCGCGGGCGTGGGCCGGGTCGCGCCAGGTCATCACCGTGAACTCCGGGGGGAGTCCGGTGCCGGTCTCGGCCCAGCCGACCGGGATACGCCCCCGCCCGGTCACGTGCGCGCCGATGCGGCCCATGAACCAGCCGTGCAGGGCCCGCGCGTCGGGCAGCCCCTCGGCGGCGGCCCGTTCCCGGGCCGCCGGGCTGCTCTCCCACTCGGTGGCCGGGCACTCGTCGCCGCCGACGTGGATGTACGGCGACGGGAAGACGTCCATGACCTCGTCCAGCACCGTCCGGCAGAAGTCGAAGACCCCCTCGTGGACGCCGAACACCGTGTCGCAGACGCCCCACCGGGTCCACACGCCCAGCCGCCTCGACGGGTCGTTGCCCAGCTCCGGATGGGCGGCCAGCGCGGCACGGACATGGCCCGGCATCTCGATCTCCGGCACCACCCGCACCCCCCGCGCCTCCGCGTACCGGACGAGGCCGCGCAGCTCCTCGGTGGTGTACGCCCCCGAGTGCGGGATGCCGTCGAAGCTCTCGACCGGGCCGCCCGGCGGACCGGACATCGACTGGCTCCGGTGGCCGCCGATCCCCGTCAGCCTCGGGTACGCGGCCACCGGCATCCGCCAGCCCTGGTCGTCGGTGAGGTGGAGGTGCAGCGTGTTCAGCTTGTGCAGGGCCATCAGGTCCACGTAACGGCGCAGGTAGGAGACCGGCTGGAAGTGCCGGGCCACGTCGAGCATCGTGCCGCGCCAGGGGTGCGCCGGGACGTCGCTGATCTCCACGCACGGCAGTGTCCAGGCGCCGCCGCGCCGGGCCCCCGCCGAGAGCGCCTCGGAGGGCAGGAGCTGGCGCAGCGTCTGGACCCCGCACAGCAGGCCGGGCAGCCGGGCGGCCCGCAGCAGCACCGTGTCCGGGCCGATGGTGAGCCCGTACCCCTCCTCGCCGAGGCCGCTGAGCTGCGGGTCCAGGGCGAGCACGACGCGGCCGGTGGCGGAGGGCGCGAGGGGGAGACCGGTGCCGGGCCGGAGCAGGGTGCGCAGCAGGTCGGCGGCGCCCTCGGCACCGGGGTAGGCGCGGATGCCGGTGTCCGGGGTCAGGCTGAAGCGGCCGGGGCGCGCGGACACCTTGCGGGGGCGGGGGACGAGGGAGTGTTCGGGGCGGTGGGCGGGCATGCGGGGCCTCCGGGAGGGGGTGCGGGGTCGGCCAGGCCGTGTGCGGCGGATCAGGGTCGCGACCCCGGCCCTGATCCACCGCACACGGCCTAACCCTTGACGGCGCCGGCGGCGAAGCCGGAGGTGACATGGCGCTGGAGCAGCAGGAAGACCACCAGCGCGGGCAGGGCGAAGAGGGTGGAGGCGGCCATCGTGGCGCCCCAGTCGGTGCCGAAGGTGTTATGGAAGGAGGACAGCCAGACCGGCAGGGTGCGGCTGTCCTGGTGCTTGATGATCAGGAAGTTGGCGTACGCGAACTCGTTCCAGGCGGTGATGAAGCCGAACAGCGAGGTGGCCATGAGTCCGGGCGCGAGCAGCGGCAGGGCCACCTTCCGGAAGGCGGCGGTCCGGGTGCAGCCGTCGACCTGGGCGGCCTCCTCCAGCTCAGGCGGGATCGTCCCGATGAAGCCCCGCAGCACGATCACCGAGAACGGCAGCGTGACCATGAAGTAGACGAGGGTGAGCGTCGGCAGCCGGTCCAGCATGTCCGTGTCGCGGGAGATGATGTAGACCGGGATGATCAGCGACTCCCAGGGCGCCATCTGCGCGATGAACACCATGAGCATGAACTGCCGCCGCCCCTTCCAGCGCAGCCTGGCCACCGCGTACGCCGAGGCCAGCGCGACGATCAGGGCCAGCAGGATCGAACTCACCGTCACCAGCACGCTGTTGCGCCAGAACATCCCGAAGCCGTCGGCCTGCACGGCGGTGCGGAAGTGGTCGAGCGTCCAGGTGCGCGGGAAGAGGCGCGGGTCGGAGGACTGGATGTCCTTGGACGGTGTGAACGCGGTGGAGATCATCCAGTAGACGGGGAACAGGCAGATCAGGACGGTCAGCGCGGCCGCCGCGTTCAGCGGAAGCCGCCGCAGGCGGGCGCTACGGGCACGGCTCATCGGATCTCGTCCTCCTGGCGGAGCATCTGGCGGAAGTAGAGGACGAGCACCCCGGACATCAGGACCACGGTGACCATCGAGGCGGCCGAGCCCAGGTCGTAGCGCTGGCCGGCGAGCGCGGTCTGGACCGCGTACACGGGCAGGATCGTCGTCGCGTCGCCGGGGCCGCCCCGGGTCATCACCCAGATCTGGACGAACGCCTTGAACGTCCAGATCACCTCCAGCGAGAACACCAGCAGGAAGATCGGCCTGAGCACGGGGAGGGTGACCGAGCGGAAGATCCGGGCCCCGCTCGCCCCGTCGAGCCGCGCCGACTCGTACAGCTCGGTCGGGACCGTGGTCAGCCCGGAGTAGAGGGTGATCGCCGCGAACGGCACCGACTGCCACACGACCAGCAGGACCAGGATGGCGAAGGCGGCGGTGCCGTGCGCGAACCACGGATACCGGTCGAACGAGGAGAACCCCGCACCGGTCAGCAGGTGGTTGACGATGCCGAACTCGGAGTGGAACAACCACTGGAAGACCGTGGTGGCCGCGATCACCGGCATCGCCCAGGCCAGCACCAGCGAACTGAGCACCACCGTCCGGGCGATCCGGCCCAGCCGCTCGGTCATCAGGGCGACCAGGGTCGCGATCACCATGATCAGGACCACGTTGACCGCCATGAACAGGAAGGTGCGCCGGACCACCTCCCAGAACCGCGCGTCCGTCAGCAGCGTGCGGTAGTTGCGCAGCCCGACGAACTCCGCGTCACCCGTGATCAGCTGGCGGAGCCGGAAGTCCTGGAGCGAGATCAGGACCGCCCGCAGCAGCGGATAGACCAGCAGGTAGAGCATGCCGCCGACCGCCGGTGCGATCAGGGCGTACGGCCACACGCCGCGCGGTTCCCCGGACCGCCGCCGGCGGGGCGGCGGTCCGGACGTGCCGGGAAGGGCCCGGCGCTTGGGGCTGGGGGGTGCGGTCCGTTCCCGGATGACCGACACGGCACGCCTCCTCTCGACGGTCTGGGCGCGGGCAGCGGGTCAGGAGCCGGAGTTCATGGCCCGGGTGATGTCGGCGGACGCCTTGGCGGCCTCCTTCGCCGGGTCACCGCCGGTGAGCACGGCGGTCATGTAGTCCTTGATCGGGTTCTCCGCCTCGACCGCGGCCCAGCTCGGTGTGTTGGGCGTGGCGTGGCCGTTCGCCGCGCCGACCGCCATCGCGGCGGCGCCCGGGTCGGCGGCCACGGCGGAGGCGAGCGTGGTCCGGTTCGGCACGTAGCTCATGGCGACGGCGAGCTTCTTCTGCCAGGCGTCGCCGGTGAGTTCCTTGATGAAGGTGAGCGCCGCTTCCTGTTTGCCGGAGGCGGTGGGGATCACCAGGTCCGAGCCGCCCGTGAAGACGGCGCCCGGGGTGTCGGCGGTCTTGCCGGGGATCGGGAAGAAGCCCAGCTTCCCCTTCAGGTCCGGGTTCTTCTCGATGACGACGTTGGCGCCGCCCGGGGTCGAGATGACCTGGGCGACCTTGCCCTGCGCCATCACGTCGGCCTGCGGCGGGTCGGCCTCGTCGGCGTCCTTGGGCCCCTTGCCGAGCGCCTGGAGCTTCCCGTAGAACTCCATGCCGCGCAGCGCCTCCGGGGTGTCCAGGGCGCCCTTCCACTTCTCCCCGGACTCGGTGGCGAGGTCGCCGCCCTCGTCCCAGACGAAGCCGGCCAGGGCGTACCACGTCTGGCCCGGCAGGTAGATGCCCTGGTTGCCGCCCTTGTTGAGCTTCTCGGTCGCGGCGATCCACTGGTCGCGGGTCTTGATGGTCTTCGCGTCGATGCCCGCCTGCTCGAAGAGGTCGGTGCGGTAGATGACCACGCGGTTGGCCGCGTAGTACGGGATGCCGTACTGCTTGCCCTCGTACGCCCCCGGCTCCGCGAGGCCCTTGAGCCAGTCCTTGCCGTTCAGCTCGTCCACCTTGTCGGTGAGGTCGAGCAGCCCGCCGCTCTGCGCGAACTGGGCGACCTGGGTGTTGCCGCTCTCGATGACGTCGGGGGCGTCGTTGCTGGCGAGCGCGGCGGTGATCTTCTCCCCGATGCCGTCCCACTCCTGGATCTGGACCCGGGCCCGGATGTCGGGGTGCGCCTTCTCGAAGCCCTGGACGAACTCCTTCTGGAACTGCGCCGAGACGCTGTCGCGCATCAGCCAGACGTCGATGCCCGTCCGGCCGTCCCCGGAGGAGCCGGAGGAGTCGTCGGACGAGCCACAGGCGCTGAGGACGGCGGCCAGCACGAGCACGGACCCACCGGCAAGCAAGCGGTACTTCACGGTTCACCTCTGGGAGAACAGGACCTGACCACCTGACCAGTGAAGGCCGCTGGACAGCTCGCCACTTGTTGGTGGATGAAGGTGGCATGGACCAATGGAGCCGTCAAGCCCCCTGTATTTCAAGGGTTTTGGCGATCTCTCAGGGGAGGGGCTCGCGAGAGCGGCTACAATCCATCTGACCAGTGGTTAAGTGGTCAGGTGCCCAACCGCCAGAGGGGGACAGCGCATGGACGCCGACGCATCGGGGACGGTGCTCAAACGGGAGCGGGCCCGTGACGCCATCCTGGAAATGATCGAGTCCCGGCGCCCGGGCGACGCGATCCCCTCGGAGCGGTCCCTGTGCGCCACGCTGGGCGTCTCCCGGCCGACCCTGCGCGCCGCGGTGGACGAACTGGTCGCGACGGGGCTCCTCGTACGGGAGCACGGCCGGGGCATGTTCGTCGCACCCGCGAAGATCACCCAGGAGCTCAACTCGGCGGACCTCGCGCTGTCGGTGCCGCAGGCGGCCGGGGCCTGGTCGAGCCGGCTCATCGAGTTCACCACCCTCCAGGCCGGCGCCCGGGTCGGCCGCAAGCTGCGCATGTCACCGGCCGCCGAGATCGTGTACGTCGCCCGGCTGCGGCTGGTGGACGGCGCGCCCATGGCCATCGAGCACCTGCACATCCGGGCCGAGCTGGTGCCCGGCCTGTCCGCCGAGGAGCTGGAGAGCGGTGATCTGTACGAGCACCTGCGCGAGCGCCACGACGTGCACGTCCACGAGGCGGTCCAGGCGATCGAGCCCACCGTGGTGACCCGGGCCGAGGCCAGCCTCCTGGACGTGCCCGAGCTGTCCCCGGCCCTGCTCTTCGAGCGGCTGACCTCGGACACCACGGGGCGCCCCGTCGAGTACGTGCACTCGCTCTACCGGGGCGACCGCTACCGGATCGTGTCCCGGCTGGCCCTCGGCCCGGCCGCCGCCGTCGAGCCGGTCGAGGGCGGCCACCATCCGGGCATCCCGCCGGGCGACTTCGCGCAGCGCGAGCCGATCACCTCGTCCACGCGGGGAGACATCCAGTCCGGGGACTGAGGGCGCCCCAGGCGTTGCGCCCTGCGCAATGGCGTGTGCACCTCTTGCGGTGGGCCCCGGGCAGGGCCACTGTGGCTGGCACATCCGACGCAACCGACCCCACGAGGTGCCTCGCATGACGTCCCCCACCAGCCGCCGCACCCTGCTCGGAGCCCTCCTGGCGGGCGGCGCCCTCGCCGCCGCCCCCAGCCTCCCGCGCTCCGCGCCCGCGCCCCGCCACCCCCACCACCCGCACCCCGCCCATCCCGCCCATCCCGCGACCCGCGGCACCGGCACCCTCTACCTCGGCACCTACACCTCGACCAGCCCGGGCGGCACCGGCATCGGCGTCGCCGCGTACGACCGGGCGGCCGGGAGCATCACCGCCCGCACCGTCGTGACGGGTGTCGAGAACCCGTCCTACCTCGCCCTCCACCCCAGGGGCAGCACGCTCTACGCCGTGGACGAGCAGCAGAACGGCGGCGTCACCGCGGTCGCCCTCGGGGACGGCTTCCGGGTGCTCGGCACCCGGTCCACCGGCGGCGCCGGACCCTGTCACCTCTCGGTCCATCCGGGCGGACGCTGGCTGTTCAGCGCCAACTACACCTCCGGCAGCGTCGCCGTGCACCCTCTGGCCGACGACGGATCGGTGGGCGAGCGTACCGACCTGGTCGCCCACGGCTCGCCCGCCCCCGGACCGGGGCAGGGCGGTCCGCACGCGCACCAGATCATCACCTCGCCCGACGGCGGCCACGTCCTCGCCGTCGACCTCGGGAACGACACGGTGTACACGTACCGGCTGGACGAGACACGGGGCACCCTGGAACAGGTCTCGTACGCCGCGCTGCGGCCGGGCGCCGGCCCCCGCCACCTCACCTTCCACCCCGACGGGCGCCACGCGTACCTGGCCTGCGAGCTCGACAACACGGCGGTGGCCTGCGGCTACGACCCCGCCACCGGCACGCTCACCCCGGGGGACCCCCAGTCCACCGGCACGGGCTCCGGCACCAGCTACCCCGCGCAGTTCCTCGTCACCGGGGACGGCCGGTTCGCCTACCTCGCCAACCGGGGGCACAACAGCCTCACCCGGTACGCCGTCGAGGACGGTGGAGCGGCGCTGCGCCTGCTCGACACCGTGCCCGTGGGCGGCGACTTCCCCCGGCACACCGCGTTCTCGCCGGACGGCGCCCTGCTCTTCGCCGCCAACCAGAGGTCCGGCACGGTCACCGCCTTCCGGGTCGACGCGGCCTCCGGCGCCCTGACCTCCGTCGGCACCCCGTTCGCGGCTCCGGCGGCGGTCTGCGTGCTGCCGGTGTAGGGCGTTAGGGTCGAGCCCGAGCCGCGGGTCGCCCCGGACGCGGCGCGACGCATCAGGGAGGCACCATGCGCTTGAGAGTGGAGTTCACCACCGAGCCCTTCGACCTGGACGAGGCGCCCGCGCACGCGGTCGTGGCGCGCGAGGTCATCCAGGGGGCCGAGCTGGACGCCGTCGACGTCGGCCCGTTCGGCAACACGGCGGAGGGCGGTGCCGATCAGGTGCTCACCGCCGTGGACAGCCTGCTGCGGCAAGCGCTGGCATCGGGTGCCACCCGGGTCTCGCTCCAGGTCAACGTCATCGGAGAGGACCCGAAGTGACCGGACCGGTGGACCACCCCCTCGTCACCGCCGTGAAGCCGCTCGTGGACGCCATGGGGGCCGAGCTCGTCGGCCCCGGTGAGGCGCACCCCGACGACGTGGTGCTGGCCTGGGAGGGCGAGGACGTCGTGGCGGTCCGGCTGCCCCAGCTCTCGGAGTCGCTGGACCACATCCTGGCCGCGATGGAGCGCCGGCACGGCATGCCGCTGGCCGAGCTGGACCGCAAGGCCAAGCAGGAGGCCGTCCGGCTCCTGGAGGCACGCGGTGCCTTCTCCGTACGCCATGGGGTCGAGACCGTGGCGGGGGCCCTGGGGGTCTCCCGGTTCACCGTTTACAACTATCTAAACCGCGAAAACGGCACGAAGAGCGGATAGTTGGGCACGTAAGCGCAGGCGTTTGATACATGATCGATCAAGCCGCCGCCCGGTCCGCCGGGCGGCGGCTTTTTCTGTCAACGGAATTTCAACAAACTGTTGACGTCGTGTTGTCGAGGGCGTTAGCTATCCGCAGCCCGACCAACGCACAGCGAAGAACAGCCACGGAGGCTCCCGTGACTTCGAGCTCCACGCCGGGCCTCGCCCGGTTCAACACCCAGGCGGACGCCGAGGCGACCGCCGCACTGCACGAGGTGTGTGCCAGTGCGGCCTGGGGACGAGCGATCCTCGCCCACCGCCCGTACGCCACCACCGAAGCCCTGCTCTCCGCGAGCGACACCGCCACGGCGGCACTCGGCGCGGAGGACCTGGCCGAGGCCATGGCCGGTCACCCGCCGATCGGCCGCCCGAAGCCCGGGGACCCGACCTCCTCCCGCGAACAGCGGGGAATGGCCGGGGCGTCCGAGGAGCTCAAGGCCGAGATGCTCGAACTCAACCTGGCCTACCAGGAGCGGTTCGGACATGTCTTCCTGATCTGCGCCACCGGCGCCACCGGTGAGCAGATGCGCGACGCGGTGAAGTCCCGCATCGGGAACTCGCCCGAGCGGGAGCGGGGGATCGTGCGCACCGAACTGGGCAAGATCAACCGCATCCGCCTCACCCGCCTCGTCACGGAAGACGCGTAACAGAAGGAGAGTGAAGGTCTTGAGCACCTTCGCCACCGCATCGGTGTCCACCCACATCCTGGACACCAGCATCGGCCGCCCCGCCGCGGACGTCGCCGTCTCGCTCGCCGCCCGCTCGGGCGCCGACGCCGAGTGGGTGACGCTCGGGGGCTCCGCGACCGATGCGGACGGGCGCTGCAAGGACCTGCCGGCCCTGCCGGAGGGCACCACCCACGTACGGCTCGACTTCGAGACCGAGCCGTACTTCACAGCCAAGAAGCAAGCCGAGGCGCAGCAGGACGCCCCCCGCGTAAGGGACAGCGGCGCGTTCTTCCCCGAGGTGGCGATCACATTCGCCGTCACCCCGGGCGAGCACTACCACGTACCGCTGCTGCTCAACCCGTTCGGCTACTCCGTATACCGAGGGAGCTAGCAGACACATGCCCACGATTCTCGGCCAGAACCAGTACGGCAAAGCAGAGAACCGCGTCGTCAAGATCACGCGGGACGGCGACACCCACCACATCAAGGACCTGAACGTCTCGGTCGCGCTCTCCGGCGAGATGGACGACGTCCACTACTCCGGCTCTAACGCGCACGTCCTGCCCACGGACACCACCAAGAACACGGTGTTCGCGTTCGCCAAGGAGCACGGGATCGAGTCCGCCGAGCAGTTCGGCATCCACCTCGCCCGCCACTTCGTGACCTCGCAGGAGCCGATCAAGACCGCGCGCATCCGCATCGAGGAGTACGCCTGGGAGCGCATCGCCACCTCCGACGCCAACTCCCGCTTCATCGGGTCCGACGAGGTCAAGCACTCCTTCGTCCGCAAGAACCAGGAGATCCGCACCGCCCAGATCACCTTCGACGGTGAGAAGTGGCAGGTCATCTCGGGGCTCAAGGACCTGACCGTGATGAACTCGACCAACTCCGAGTTCTGGGGCTACGTCAAGGACAAGTACACGACGCTCAAGGAGGCGTACGACCGCATCCTCGCGACCGACGTCTCCGCCCGCTGGCGCTACAACTGGACCAGCGACGAGCAGCGCATGCCGAACTGGGAGAAGTCCTACGAGCAGGCGCGCAAGCACATGCTGCACGCCTTCGCCGAGACCTACTCGCTCTCGCTCCAGCAGACCCTGTACCAGATGGGTTCGCGCATCATCAACAACCGCAGCGAGATCGACGAGATCCGCTTTTCGCTGCCGAACAACCACCACTTCCTCGTGGACTTGGAGCCGTTCGGCCTCAAGAACGACAACGAGGTGTACTTCGCGGCCGACCGTCCGTACGGGCTCATCGAGGGCACCGTGCTCCGGGACGGCGTCGAGCCGCAGATCCCGGTCGACATGACCAACCTCTGACGCGGCGCCGCGCCGGTGCCCGCCCGCCGCTCACGGCGGCCGGGCACCGGCCGGGCCGGAGGGAACCCTCATGGCACAGCCAGCATCCGGGCCCGCGACAGCAGAAGGCCCCTGTCCCACCCCGCCGGAGCGTGCGGTGCATCCGGTGGACGAGAAGCTCACCCCCTCGCGGCTCCTGCCGGCCGCCCTCCAGCACATCGCCGCCATGTACGCCGGCGTCGTCACCCCGCCGCTGATCATCGGACAGGCCGTCGGCCTCGACGCGGCGGGCATGACCCGGCTCATCGCGGCCAGCCTCCTCATCGCCGGCTGCGCCACCCTGCTCCAGACCCTCGGCATCGGCGGCCTCGCCGGCAACCGGCTGCCGTTCGTCAACGCCGCGTCCTCCGCCGGCATCGCCCCGATGCTCGCCATCGCCGAGACCAACGCGCCCGGACACCAACTCCCCGCGATCTACGGCGCGGTGCTCGTCGCCGGGGTGTTCTGCCTGACCGTCGGACCGTTCTTCGGCAGACTCCTGCGCTTCTTCCCGCCCCTGGTCACCGGTGTCGTCATCACCCTCATCGGGGTCACGCTGATGCCCGTACCGGTCTCCTGGGCCCAGGGCGGTGACAAGAACGCCACCGACTTCGGCGACATGAAGTACCTCGCGCTCGCCGCGTTCACCCTCGTCGTGATCCTCCTGATCCAGCGCTTCGGCCGGGGATTCCTGCGCCAAGTGGCCCTGCTGATGGGCCTGGTGATCGGCACCCTGGCCGCCGTACCCTTCGGCCTCGCCGACTTCTCCGCGCTGCGCGACGCCCCGCTGGCCGCCCTGCCGACGCCGTTCGCCTTCGGCGCGCCGGAGTTCCAGCCGGCCGCGATCCTCTCGCTGTGCATCGTGATGCTCGTCCTGATGACGGAGTCGTCCGCCGGGATGCTGGCCGTCGGTGAGATCTGCGACCGCCGCACCGACGGACGCACCCTCACCCGGGGCCTGCGCACGGACGGCCTCGCCACGCTCATCGGCCCCGTCTTCGGCGGCTTCCCCACCAGCGCCTTCGCGCAGAACGTGGGCGTCGTCTCGCTCACGAAGGTCCGCAGCCGTTACGTCGTCGCCGCGGCCGGGGCCGCCCTGCTGGTCCTGGGCCTCTTCCCGGTGCTGGGCGCGGTCGTCTCGCTCGTCCCGATGCCCGTGCTCGGCGGCGCCGGCATCGTCCTCTTCGGCTCGATCGCCGTCAGCGGCATCCGTACGCTCTCCGAGGCCGGCCTGGACGACAGCTCCAACATCATCCTGGTCGCCGTGGCCCTCGGCGCGGGCATCGTGCCGCTCGCCGCGCCCGGGTTCTACGCGGACTTCCCGTCCTGGGCCCAGACCGTCCTGGGCTCCGGGATCAGCGCGGGAGCGCTCGTCGCGGTCCTGCTCAACCTGTTCTTCCACCATCTCGGCACCCACGGCCGCACCGCCGTGGCACTCAAATCCTCCTAGGGTCCTGCCGTGCCCACGTCCCAGATGAGAGAAGGAAGCACCATGGCAGCACCGGCAGCCCCCGACCGGGTGGAGCGCATCGTCATCGAGAACTGCTCGATCGCGACCGTCGACGCCGCCGACACCGAGTACGCCTCGGGCCATGTCGTCGTCGCCGGCAACCGTATCGAGTCCGTCGGCGCCGGCCGGGCACCCGAGGGCCTGGAGAACGTCGTACGCCGGATCGACGGCACCGGCCACCTGGCCACCCCCGGCCTGATCAACACGCACCACCACTTCTACCAGTGGATCACCCGGGGCCTGGCCACGGACCACAACCTCTTCAACTGGCTGGTCGCGCTGTACCCGACGTGGGCGCGCGTCGACGAGCCGATGGCCCGGGCCGCCGCGCAGGGCTCGCTCGCCATGATGGCGCTCGGCGGCGTCACCACCGCCATGGACCACCACTACGTCTTCCCGAAGGGCTCCGGCGACCTGTCCGGTGCCATCATCGGGGCCGCCCGCGACATGGGCGTGCGCTTCACCCTCGCCCGGGGCTCCATGGACCGCAGCGAGAAGGACGGCGGGCTGCCCCCGGACTTCGCCGTGGAGACCCTCGAAGGCGCGCTCGCCGCCACCGAGGCGACCGTCGACGCCCACCACGACGCCTCGTTCGACGCGATGACCCAGGTCGCCGTCGCGCCCTGCTCGCCGTTCTCCGTGTCCACCGAACTCATGCGCCAGGGCGCCGAACTGGCCCGGCGCAAGGGCGTGCGGCTGCACACGCACGGGTCGGAGACCGTGGAGGAGGAGAAGTTCTGCCACGAGCTGTTCGGCATGGGCCCCACCGACTACTTCGCATCGACGGGGTGGCTCGGTGAGGACGTGTGGATGGCGCACTGCGTCCACATGAACGACTCCGACATCGCCGCCTTCGCCCGCACCGGCACCGGCGTCGCCCACTGCCCGTCCTCCAACGCCCGCCTCGCCGCCGGGATCGCCCGTGTCCCGGACATGCTCGCCGCCGGCGTCCCGGTCGGCCTCGGCGTCGACGGCACCGCGTCCAACGAGTCCGGCGAACTCCACACCGAACTGCGCAACGCCCTCCTCATCAACCGCCTCGGCCCCCACCGCGAACGCGCCCTGAACGCCCGTCAGGCGCTGCGCCTCGGCACCTACGGCGGCGCCCAGGTCCTGGGCCGCGCCGCGCAGACCGGCTCGCTGGAGGCCGGCAAGCTCGCCGACCTGGTCCTCTGGAAGCTGGACACCCTCGCCCACGCCTCCATCGCCGACCCGGTCACCGCGCTCGTCTTCGGCGCCGCCGCCCCGGTCACCCTGTCGCTGGTCGACGGCAAGCCGGTCGTGGAGTCCGGCCGCCTGGTCACCGCGGACGAGGAGGCCATCGCCCGGGCCACCCGCGACGAGGCCCGCCGCCTCGCCCAGATCGCCGCCGGAGCCTGACGGCCCGGCGGCCCCGAAAGCGGCCGGCCGAGGGGGACGGCCCTCGGCACGGCCGCCGCGGACCCGAGCGGGGTCCGCGGCAACCGGTGCGGGTGGCGCGCCGCCCACGCGCACGCGCCACCCGCACCGGCGATCCCGGCTGCCCGCACCAGCCGTTCGACCTGCCTCACCGCATCACCGCAGCAACGGGGCCCGGTCCGGCGGACCGGCTCCGGCACCACCTCCCTGAACCCCACGTCACCGCCGACGTGTAACCGACCGGAGGAACCGCCGTGGCAGCTACGCCCAGGTTTCGCGACGACGCAAGTGCGACCCCCCACACCGCAGAGGACCCGACGACAGAGGCGTCCGACCGGAAGCATCCGGTCGATGAGACCCTCCCCCCGCTGAGGATGTTCACCAGCGGCCTCCAGCACGTGGCCGCGATGTACGCGGGCGTGGTGGCCCCGCCCATGATCGTGGGGCCCGCCGTGGGCCTCAGCCCCAAGGAGACGGCGTTCCTGATGGGGGCGAGCCTGTTCACCGCGGGCATAGCCACCCTGCTCCAGACGCTCGGCTTCTGGCGCATAGGCGCCCGGCTGCCGTTCGTCAACGGCGTCTCGTTCGCCGGGGTGACCCCGATGGTGGCGATCGGCAAGGACCGGGGGCACGACGGGATCGCCGTCATCTTCGGCGCGATCATCGTCGCGAGCCTCCTCGGCTTCGTCCTCGCCCCCTACTTCTGCAAACTGGTCCGCTTCTTCCCGCCCGTGGTCACCGGCACGGTCATCACCCTGATCGGTGTCTCCCTGCTGCCGGTCGCCTTCAACTGGTCCCAGGGCGGCAACGCGACCGCCCACGACTACGGGTCCACCACCAACATCACCATGGCGGCGGTCACCCTCGTCATCGTGCTGGCCCTGCGCAAACTGCTGCGCGGTTTCCTCCAGCAGATCGCCATCCTGCTCGGGCTCATCATCGGCACCCTGATCGCCATCCCGGTCGGCATCACCGACTTCGGCGCCATCAAGAACGCCGACGCGATCGGCTTCCCCACCCCGTTCCACTTCGGCGCCCCGCAGTTCGAGGTCGCCGCGATCGTCTCCATGAGCATCGTGATGCTGGTCTGCATGACCGAGTCCACGGCGGACATGCTGGCCCTCGGCAAGATCGTGGACCGCCCCGCCGACGAACGGACCATCGAGGGCGGGCTGCGCGCCGACACCCTGGGCAGCGCGATCAGTCCGCTGTTCAACGGCTTCATGTGCAGCGCGTTCGCCCAGAACATCGGACTGGTCGCGATGACCAAGGTGCGCAGCCGCTTCGTGGTCGCGGCCGGCGGCGGCATCCTCATCCTGCTCGGCCTGTTCCCGGTGGCCGCGTCCGTCATCGCACTGGTGCCGCTGCCGGTCCTCGGCGGCGCGGGCATCGTCCTGTTCGGCTCGGTGGCCGCCAGCGGCATCCAGACCCTGGCCGGCGCCGCCCTGGAGAAGGGCGAGAACGCGCTGATCGTCGCGGCGGCCGTCGGGGTCGGACTGATCCCGATCGCGGCGCCGGACTTCTACCACGCCTTCCCGGAGGACCTCCTCGTCGTCCTGGACTCGGGCATCTCCACCGGCTGCGTGGTCGCCATCGTCCTCAACCTGGCCTTCAACCACCTCGGCCGGAAGCCGGACCCGGAGGCGGGGACCGCGCCCGGCGGCCACGACCCGGTGAAGGCGATGGAGGTGGCCGCTCACTGACGTACGGTCAGCGGACTGTGGCGCGTGCGGGGTTGGCCGTACGCGCCACTGCCGGTTCAGCCGATGTGGAAGCTGTCCCCGTACACCTGCCAGTCGAGCGGCGGGTCCAGGTCCAGATTGCCGTTCCGCAGGAAGACCCGCTGGGCGTCGTCCACCCGGCTGGTGTCCGCGTGGGCCTCCTCCTGCTCCATGGCCCGGACCCGTTCGTCCAGGAAGGCGTCGAGGTAGGCCACCTCGTCACCGCCCCGGGCCGGCGGCTTCGCCCGTGCCAGGGCCCGTTGCCGGATGGCCCCGAAGCTCGCGCTGTCGTCGCCCTCGCCATGCATCACGAGGGCGTCGTAGTACGCGAACTGGCCGAGCGTGCCCAGGCCGTCGCCCCGGCCCCGGCTGACGGCCGGGTCGAAGTACACCCGGTCGCGCTCGTCGTTCTGCGCCTGCTGGAAGTCCGGGTCCCGGGCGGCCGTCTCCCAGGCGTCCTGGAAGCCCGGGTCCAGCCCGTCGTGCGAGTCGCCGCCGTCCACCTCGCGCAGGGCCGGCAGATACCGGGCCAGTACGTTGTCCGGCTTGCGCCGCGTGTACAGCTCCACCAGGTCGAGCATGTCGCCGGTGCCCGAACAGAAGCCGATGATCCCCGCGGTGTAGCCGCGGCCGTCGCCGATGTCCTCGATGTACCCGTACTGCGCCTTCCAGTCCTGCGTGGAGTTCTCCGCGCTGGAGACCAGCTGCATGGCGATGTCCTTCTTCGCCGGATCGTCGAGACCGGCCGGGGCGGTGGCGGACACCTTGCACTCCTTCGAAACGGGCGAGTCGGGCGACGGGACCCAGGTTACGGGCCTTTGATCTCGTAGCTGTCCCCGTACACCTTCCAGGCCAGCGGCGGGTCCAGGTCCAGGTTGCCCTTCCGCAGGAACACCCGTTGCGCGGTCTCGACCCGGCTGGTGTCGTGGTGCGAGGGCTCCTCGCGGATCGCGGCGACGCGGGCGTCGAGGAAGGCGTCGAGATACGCGGTCTCGTCGCCCCCCTCCGCGGGGGTCCTGGCCGCGTCGAGCGCCTGGCTCCGGATCGTACGGAAACCGGTGGTGCCGTCCGCGTCGGCCTCCCCGTGCATCACATAGGCGTCGTAGTAGGCGAACTGGCCCAGCGTGCCCAGCCCGTCCTCCTTCGCCCGGCGCACCGCCGGATCGAAGTACGACGCGTCCCGCTCGGCGTCCTGCGCCTCCCGGAACCTCGCGTCACCGGCCGCCTCGGCCCAGGCGCGGGTGAACGGCCCGCCCAGCCCCGTGTGCGCGTCGCTGCCCTTCACCTTCCGCAGTGCGGGCAGGAACCGTTCCAGCGGGTTGCCCGGCCGGGACCGCGCGTACCGCTCCACGACCCGGAGCATGTCGCCCGTGCCGGAGCAGAAGCCGATGATGCCGCCCGTGTAGCCGCGCCCGTCCCCGATGTCCTCGATGTACGTGTACTGCGCCTTCCAGTCCAGCGTGGAGTTCTCCGCGCTGGCGACGAGCCGCATGGCGATGTCCTTCTTCGCCGGAGCGGCGAGTCCGCCCCCCGAGCCCTTGCCGGACCAGCCCCCCGCCTGGGCGCAGCCGCTGAGCGCGGTCGCGGACATGAGGAGGGCGGCGAGCGGGGTGACCAGGGAACGCGCGGTGAGCTTCACCGTTCCAGCCTGCCAGGCCAGGGGCGTGATCCCGGCGCATTCGGAGGTAGCGTCGGGGGCATGGATGATCAGTCTGTGGTGGATGTCGGCGACGTGCGGCTGGCGTACCGGACCTGGGGTGACCCGTTCGGGTCGCCCGTCGTACTGCTGCACGACCTCGGCGCGAGCGCGGCGAGCTGGGACGCGGCCGGGAGCCTGCTGGGGCAGGAGTGGCGGGTGTACGCGATCGATCTGCGCGGCCATGGCGAGAGCGACTGGCCCGACGCGTACGACCTGGAGCTGATGCGCGACGACGTGCTCGGGTTCCTGGACGAGTGCGAGCTGGACCGGGCGGGCGTGGTCGGCCACGGCATGGGCGGGGTCGTCGCCCACCTCCTCGCGCAGGAGCACCCGGACCGGGTGGAGCGGCTGGTGCTGGTGGAGACGCCGCCGCCGTTCCCCGGCGCGGCGGGCCCGGCCGTCGGGCCGGACGGGCCCGCCGACTACGACGAGGCCGTGCTCGCGTCGGTGAACGGCGAGCTGGCGGACCCGGATCCGGCGTGGGCGCGGGGCCTCGGGGAGATCGTGGCGCCGACGCTGATGCTGGCAGGGGGGCCGGGCAGCACGATGCCGCAGGGGCGGCTCCAGGACATGGCGTCGATGATCCCGGACTGCCACCTGGTCACGATGGGCGGCGGTCACCGTCCGCACGAGGCCGATCCGGAGCAGACGGCTCAGCGGATCACGGAGTTCTTCACGAGCTGAGCCGGCGCGCGCTCCGGCGCATGCGCCCCGCGCCCCTCAGTCCGCCGGCCGCCAGTCCGGGGCCCGCCCGCCCCGGGCCACCGCCCGGTCCAGCAGCGGCGCGTCATCGGCCACCGGCACCGGCCGCCCGAACGGGGAGTCGGCCGAGGGGCCGTCGCCCTGGTCCGCCAGCAGCGCGAGCGTGTTGCGCAGGTGCGCCTCCTCGGCGTCGAAGGGCTGCCCGGTCGCCTTCGCCAGGTCCCAGCCGTGCAGCACCAGCTCGTTGAGCGCGACCATCCCCGCGACCTGACCGGGCAGGTCCACGCCGCCCGCCCTGGTCATGCCCTCCCAGGCGTCGGGGGAGCGCCAGGCGGCCACCATCCCGTCGAGCGCGGCGGGCAGTGTGGTGCGCCAGCCGGCGTCGAGGACGCCGGACTCCACGGAGGGCGCCGAGTCGGTGGCCGGTCCCGGCTCCTTGCGGGCGGCGTCGCGGAAGGCGACGGCCAGGCCCTCGATATGGGCGAGCAGGGCGCCCACGGTCACGCCGGGGCACGGTGTCGCGGCCCCCAGCGCGCCGTCGTCCACGGCGTTGAGCTGCGCGGTGATCCGGCGTGCGGCCGGTTCGAGGTCGAGCGGTTGTGTGTCCATACCAGTGCAGACTGCCGGACCGCCGCCGACTCGTCGGTCAGCGCACCACGTGTCCCCGCAGAATGATCCGGACCGGGTGGTCCAGCGCGGCCGGATCGGCGGTCGGGTCGGTGTCGTACGCGACGAGGTCGGCCGGCGCCCCGTCCACCAGGCCCGGCAGCCCGAGCCACGACCGTGCCGTCCAGGACGCCGCGCCGAGCGCCGCGTCGGCCGGCAGCCCTGCCCCGAGCAGCCAGGACGCCTCGCTCGCGACGGTCCCGCAGGGGAACGAGTCGGTGCCGGCCAGCACCGTGACGCCCGCCTCGTGGGCGGCCCGGACGTTGCCGGACATCGTCTCCCAGCCGGCCAGCCAGAGATCGCGGCGCGCACTGGGCTCCCGCGCCCGCATCGCGTCCACGCCCCTGGCGAACGCCGCCAGCGTCGGCACGAACGCCGTGCCCTGCGCCGCCATCCGGTCCAGCAGCCCGGGGTCCAGATGCATGCCGTGCTCCAGGCTGTCCGCCCCCGCGAGGACCGCGTTGCGGGTGCCCTCGGCGGTCTGGCAGTGCACCGCCACCTTCCCGCCCGCCGCGTGGACGGCGGCGACCACCTCGGTGAGCAGCGCGAGCGGTACCGGGGGCTCGTCCAGTCGCCAGTCCCCGACGACCTTGCACCAGCCCGAGGAGGCCGCCGCCTCCTCCACGGCCGCCCGGACGAGCTCCGCCTCGCTCACGTCCCGGCCGAAACCGGGGAAGAACCTGCCGGGTGTGGCCAGCCAGCGGCCCGCCGATGTGACGCGGGGCAGCTCCCGGTCCCCGTCCACCCAGGCCGGCATCCGCGCGGCCGTGCCCGGGGTGCGGACGGCGAGGACCCCGGCGTCCCGGTGCGCGCGCAGCTGTTCGCGCAGCAGCTCCTCGCTGAACGGCTCGCTCGTGTCGGTGGCCCCGGGATGCGTGTGCACGTCCACGAGCCCGGGCAGCAGCCAGCCGCCGTCCACCACGGTCTCGGCGCCCCGTCCCGTGAACCCGCCCGGCGGGGCGCCCTCGCGCAGCACCTCGCCCTCGATCCGGAACACCCGTTCCTCGCGCTCCGGCAGCACCACACCTCGTATGCACAACACCCGCCGACGGTACGTCAACCGCCGGGCGGGGCACGAAGGCAGGGGCACACCGGCACATTGCGGAAGGTTCGGCTCCGGGCTCTTGTCGGCGGGGCCCGGGGCATGCGATACAGGTCTGGACCATTGCTTCCGGACGGAAGGCAACACCGTGCGATCCCCTCACACGCGTCGCGCGCCGGCCTGCGCCGCCGCCCTGCTCCTCGCCGCACTCGCCACCGCCTGCGGCTCCGGCTCCGGCTCGGGTTCCGGCTCCGAGGACCACGGGGACACCAGCAGGCCCACCGCACCGCGCGGGGTCACCGTGCAGGCGAGCAGCGCCACCTCCGCGCACGTGATGTGGAAGGCCGCCACCGACGACACGGCCGTCACCGGCTACGAGGTCTACCGGGAGGGCAAGAAGGTCGAGGCCGTCCCCGCGTCCAAGGTGATGATCGACGTGGAGGGGCTCACCGCGTCGACCGCGTACACCTTCACCGTCCGCGCCCGCGACGCCGCCGGCAACCTCTCCGCGCCCAGCGCGGCCGTCCGCGTCACCACCCCCGCCCCCACGCCCGCCGACCACGGGCCCCCCACCCGGCCGGTGAGGCTGCGCGGCAAGGCCGACGGCAACCGGGCCGCCACCCTCTCCTGGGGCGGCTCCACGGACGACATCGGCGTCACCGCGTACGACATCTACCAGGAGGGCACCCGCATCCACACCGTGCCGGGCACCGGGACCACGGCCCGCCTGACCGGGCTGCGCCCCGGCACGGCCTACACCTTCACCGTGCGCGCCCGCGACGCCGCGGACACCTCCTCGCCCGACAGCAACGCCTTCCACCTCACCACCGCGTCGGCCCCCGGCGCCCCGGCGAGCACCGCACCCACCGGCCTGCGGGCCAGGAACAAGGTCCAGGGCAAGGAGTACGCGGTCGACCTGGAGTGGGCACCGCCCAGGGCGGACGGGGAGATCCGTACGTACCAGCTGTACCTGGACGGCAAGATGACCACCACCATCGCCTGGGGCGACGCACCGCCCACGAAACGGGCGACCTACCAGTACACCACCGCCGAACCGCGCGGCACCAGCCACGCGATCACGCTGCGCGCCCAGCTGCCCGACGGCAAGTGGGGCGACTTCTCGGAGCCGCTCACGGTGGTCCTCGGCCGGTGAGCCCGCGTCAGAGGGGAACGCGGACCGTCTCGATCCACAGGGGCGGCCGAGGGGCGTCCGCCCCGATCAGCGCGGCGACGAGCCGGCACGAGGGCGACTCCTCGGGCCACGGGGTGTACCCGTCGGTGAGGACCACCACGATGCCGGGCCGCTCCGGGGCGGCCAGGGCCCTCGCGATGCCCACCCGCATGTCCGTGCCGCCGCCCCCGCCCAGCGCGACCTGGTCGGCGGAGGTCACCCGCGACACGGCGTGCACATCGGCGTCGCAGGCCAGCACGGAGACCCGGTTGCCCCGGATGCCCACCTCCCGCAGCACCCCCGTCACCTCGCCCAGCGCGGCGGCCAGTTCGCCGTCGCCCATCGAGCCCGAGGTGTCGACCACGACGGCCACCCGGGGCAGCGGTCGGCGCAGCGTCGGCAGGACGACGCCGCGCAGGGCCGCACCGCGCCGGGACGGGCGGCGGTAGGTGTAGTCCACCGCCCCCGACGCCCAGGCCGCTGCCTCCCGTACCGCACCGGCCAGCGCCTGCCGCCAGTCCACCGTCGGTTCCAGGACCTCCTCGGCCCACCGCCGCCAGCCCGCCGGAAGGCTGCCCCGGGTGCGCTGGTGGGCGCGCATCGACTCGGCCGTACGCCGCCGCAACGCCTCCGCCTCCGCCGCGCCCAGCGGGGAAGGCCCCTCCGTACCGGGCAGCTCCCAGGGCTCGGGGCGGCCGTGCGCACCCGAACCGCAGGTGTGCGGCGGCGGTCCCGGCGGCAGCGCGGGCAGGTACGTCTCGAAGAGCTGACCGGTCGGCAGCCCGAACAGCCCCGGCTCCACCCGCCCCTCCGGCAACGGCAGCCCGTCGGCCAGCAAGTCGTCGTTGATCTCGCAGTCCTGCGCCACATTGACCCGGTGCGCGTCGCGCTGATCGGCGGCCGGGAGCCGGCCGGCCCGGCCGTGGTGGTCGCGCAGCAGATGGGCCACCTCGTGCACCCACACCCCGGCCAGCTCGGCGACCGGCGTCCGCTCCACGAACTCCGGCGACACGTAGCAGCGCCAGTGCCGGTCCACGCCCATCGTCGGCACCCGGTCGCTCGCCACCACCGACAGCGCGTACAAGGCGGTGGCGAGGTACGGCCGGTCGCTCGCCGCCCGGTAGCGCGCCGCCAGCAGCTTGGTGTGGTCCAGCGGGAGCCGCGCGGGTACGGACACGGCCTCAGGCGCTTCCCGGCAGCGCGCCGGACAGCTGGAGGAGTTCCAGGAAGGCGTCGATGCCCTCCGGGACCGGCCAGTCGGTGTCCCGCATCGCCGCCAGGTCCATCGCCGCCCGCGCCGCCACATCCGGCACGCCCGCCGCGACGGCCTTCGCCAGCACCGCCCAGCCCGCCTCCCAGCGAGGACGGGTCGGCTCGGCCTGGACGGCGGCCACCACCGCGATCAGGAACGCCAGTTGCCGGTCGCCGCGCTCGGGCAGCGCGAACGCGTCGGGGTCGGCCAGCACCCGGTCGGGGTCGGGCAGATCCAGGTTCTCCAGGTACGAGAGGAGCTCGATGCCCGCCCCTTCCCCGACCGCCCCGATCAGGGCGGCGGCGACGGCTTCCCGGCCGGTGCCGGTCGCGTGGCCGGTGGCGAGCAGCCGCAGCGACATGTCCCAGGTCCGGGGCGACGGCCAGGCCCTGCCCCGGCCCTCCGCGTCGGCCGGGAGGTGGTGCACCAGACCCGGGCGCGCGGTGAGGAACCCGGAGACCGCGCCCCGGGCCCGCGCCACCGCGCCGGCGGTCCGGGCGGGATCGACCACGGGGACGGGCGCCTCGGGCCAGGTGCCGGCCATGCCGCGTGCCACGGTGCGCGGGTCGTACGTCCAGTGCAGGTGCACGAAGCGGTTGGCGAGCGGGGGGCTCAGGTGCCAGCCGTCCGCCGCGCTCGACGGCGGGTTGGCCGCCGCCACGATGCGCACGGCGTCGGGGAGCTTCAGGCTGCCCACCCGGCGCTCCAGGACGACGCGGAGCAGGGCGGCCTGCACGGCCGGGGGAGCGGAGGACAACTCGTCGAAGAACAGCAGCCCCCGGCCCTTCCGGGCGAGCCGGACGGCCCAGTCCGGCGGCGCCATCGGCACCCCGGTCGTGGCCGGGTCCTCACCGACGACGGGAAGCCCCGCGAAGTCGGACGGCTCGTGCACGCTGGCGATGACGGTCTCCAGGTCCAGGCCGAGGCCCGCCGCGAGCTGTTCGAGCCCCGCCGACTTCCCGATGCCCGGCTCGCCCCAGAGGAGCACCGGCTGATTAGCCGTCACCGCCAGGGCCAGCGCCTCCAGTTGTGGACTGGCGACGGTCTCGGTCCGGGTGGCGCGCAGCCGCCGGTTGAGCGCGTCGGCGGCGTCCAGGGGACGCGGCGCCTGGGCCGGGATGCCGGGGGCCACGGTGCTCACGCGTCCTCACCTTCCTCGTCGTCGTCCTCGTCTTCGTTCCACTCGTCCCACCACTCGGACCCGGCGTCCGGATGCTCCGTCAGCACCCGTTCCGCGAGGAACCTCAGATCGGTCCGCCGGTACTTGCGGATCATCTGTTCCAGCGAGAGTTCGGTCTGGTCGCTCACGTCGATCCGGGCGCCCGCGTCGAGCAGGTCCCGGACGAGCTCCGCCGTCCCGCGTCCCGAGACGGCGACGCTCAGCGGGGTGCGCTCGCGGTGGTCCCTGGCCTCCAGGTCGAGGCCGGCCGCCAGCAGCCGGGGGAGCAGCACGGTGTGGTCGAGCAGGGGCAGGACGTGGAGCAGCGTGTGCTTGCCGCCGTCCCGGACGCGCGGGTCGACGCCCGCGTCCAGCAGCGCCAGGACCCCCTCCGTGTCGCCGTGCTGGGCGCGCAGGAAGAGGTCGCGCCGCTGGGCGGCGAGTGCTTGGGGCAGCCGTCCCACCCCGGTGCGGCAGGCGTGCTCGACCGCGAAGCAGCCGGTGACCGCCCCGCCGAAGGCCCGCAGGGCGCTTTCGCGCTGGTGCTCCTGCGCGGTGTGCGGGGAGTCGAGCGCCCCGTCCCGGAAGCGGACCTCGTGCCAGTCGCCCCGGCAGCGCACCCGCACCGGAGCGGGCGGCGCGACCGCGGGCGGCCCGCACGGCCCCTCGTGCTCCGGGAAGAGCGACCGGGCCACCAGCGGGTGCAGGTCCGCCGGGGTCAGGACGCCGTCGCTGAGCAGGTCCAGATCGGGCATCCTGCGCCAGGCCGTTTCCGGCAGGGGGAACGCGCCTTCCGACGCCTCACGGCTGACGACCCTGATCCGTAGCCGGCCACCGAGCCCGGGGGCGGTGAAGTCGAGCAGGACGCGCACCCGCCAGCCCTGCCCGATCCGGAACCGCTCGGCCCCGTCGAGCTCCGCGTACCGGCGCACCTGCGCGTCGAGCCGGGCCACGTCCAGCGCCAGGCCCGCCATGACGTTCTCCGGGGCGGTCCGGTGGTACGCGTGCACCTCCGGGGGCGTCGGGTCCCACTCGATCCCGGCCGCCGCGAGCGCGTCGGCGATGCGGCCGTCCGCGTACAGCAGGTTCACCCACTCGGCGCGGGCCACCGGGTCGCCGCCGCCGGGGTCCTCCCGCGGCAGCCGGTCCGCCGGGAGCGGAGTGCCGTCGGCCGCGAGGAACGGCAGCCGGTCCGTGCCCCCGCCCGCCCGTGCGCGCAGCTCACCGGCCCGGCTCGCGCGCCACAGGTGCCCGAGCGGCTGCCAGTTCTCGACGGTCGCGTACTCGGTCCGGCGCCGTGGCGGGCCGAACCGGAGCGTGAGGCGCTGGGGGCCGTCGGCCATGGCCGGGGTGGACAGCTGGAGGTACGCGCCGGGCGCTGAGCCGTAGCCCGCGAGGAGGACGGTCCGGTCGGTCGCCAGGGTCGAGCGGCCCGCGAGGATCCGGGGCAGGTGCCAGCGCAGCAGGTCCGGCACCAGGTCCCGGAGGTCGGCGAGGAGGGCTTCGGCGACCCCGGCGCCGTACGTGGCGGAGACCCGGTCGACGTCGATGCGCACGTCGAAGCCGGCCGCCGCGCAGGCCCCGCGCCAGTCGCCGGCCTTCCGCAGCGCTGCCGACTCCTCGATCATCGAGCGCGGCACGGCGTAACGGCGGACCTGGCGCCAACTGGACGCCTCCTGCGGGGAGAGGAACAGCCGGACGTCCCGCGGGCTCATCGGTACAGGCTCCTGACCGCGCGCAGATCGGCGTGGGCCCCGCCGTCCGGACGCAGCAGCGCCGTGAAGGAGCGCTTCACGCGGCGCGGCAGCCCGGGGCCCAGACCCACGTACTCCAGCCGGGACCCCGGGGCGACGGCGGCGAGCAGGGTCTTCGCGCCACGGCCGGTCAGCCCGGTGTGGCTGAGTTCCAGGCGGCGCAGCGGACTGCCCGGCAGCGCCTCGGCCAGCGCGTGCGCCCCGAGGTCCCCGGTGGCGTTGGGCGGGGCGCCCAGGCTGCGTTCCGAGGGCGGCCGGCCCAGGTCGAGCGCCTCGATCCCGTCGAGCGCGCCGGCCAGGGCGCGGGCTCCCTCGGGACCGATGCCGTTGCCGCCCAGGCCGAGCCGGATGGGGCGGGACGGGTCGGCGGCGCCCGCGAGGACGGCGGCGCCCTCGTCGCCGAGGTGGTTGGACGGCAGGTACAGCTCCCGCACCCCCGCGTCCAGGATCAGCCGGGCCAGCAGCGGCGCGGCGTCGCCGCCCAGTCCGTTGCCGCCGAGGAAGAGCCGCTCGACGGGGCGCGGACGGGTGCTCAGGACGTCCAGCAGGGCGGCGAGTCCGTCGGCCGTGACCCCGGTGTTGACCAGGTCGAGGGTGCGCAGGGAGGTGTTGCGGCGCAGCATCGGGACCAGGGCGCGGACGCCCGCGTCGCCGAGGGGGTTGCGCTTGAGCCAGAGGGCGCGGACGGTGGCGTCGTCGGCCAGGGCGGAGGCGAGGGCGGCGGCCCCTTCGGCGCCGATGCGGTTGCAGCCCAGGTAGAGGGTGCGCAGCCCGTGGCCGGACCCGGCCGTCGCCGCGGCCACGGCCGAAGCGCCCTCGTCGCCGAGGGAGTTGGTGCCGAGCAGGACGTGGGTGGCGTGCGGGGAGCGGGCGGCGGCGGGCATGACCCGGGCGGCGCCGGCCGCGCCGAGCCCTTGCTTGCAGAGATCGACGCGCCCGTCGGCGCGCAGCGCACCCAGCGGGAACGCCTCGTCGGCGCCGACGGGCTCCGTCGCCGCCAGCCGGTCGAGCAGCGGCCCCAGCGACGCCGGATCGGCGAGAGGCAGGTCCGGATGGTCAATGGCCGGACAGCGCACCGGCATCGGCTGCGACATCTCTTACCCCCGCGTCTACGAAAAGGCGGCAAGACCGGTCGGATTCGAACCGACGTCCTCCAGCTTGCTGCTAGGGCGCGACGACCTCTGCGCTACAGCCTTGCCGCCGATGATCCTAACCGCGACGGCGATCAATTCGCACACCTGCACCAACACGTGCGCGGGCGCCGGTGGCCGAGGGGCGCGCGCATCTCAAGTGGTCTGTACCTATTGACGCCTTGGTCCAGACCAATTACCTTCCCGTGTGCTCCATGGCACGACATCCGCACCTCCCCGAGGACCGCCTCACCGGTCCCTGCCGTAAGGGAGAAACCATGTCCGAGCACATGCCACTGAGACGCAGAACGGCGACCGCGCTGCTCGCCGTCCTCGGCCTCCTCCTCGCGCTCCTGTCCCTGCAGGCCGTCCCCGCGCACGCGGCGGGCAAGCTCACGGCGACCTTCACCTCCGCCGACAACGGCCCCTGGTGGAAGGGCACCTACGTCCTGCGCAACGACACGGACACCGCCGTCACCGGCTGGAGCCTGGAGTTCGACCTGCCCGCCGGGGTCGCGATCCAGTCCTCGTACAACGGGACCACCACCACCCAGGGCAGGCACATCACCGCCGTCAACGCGCACTACAACGGCACGGTCGCCGCGCACAGCAGCACGGAACCGTACAGCTTCTGGTTCGTCGCCACCGGCCCGATCACCGCACCCACCGGGTGCCGGATCAACGACGACAAGTGCGACGGCTCCGCCGACGCGCCCCCGGGCGCGCCCGGCGGGCTGAAGCGGACCGACGTCACCGCCCGCACCGCGTCCCTGTCCTGGACGGCCGCCACCGCGGGCGACTTCCCCGTGGCCTCGTACGACATCCTGGCGGGCGGCAAGGTCGTCGGCTCCGCCACCGCGGCCACCTCCGCCACCGTCACCGGCCTGACCCCGGCCACCGCCTACGCGTTCACCGTCCGGGCCAAGGACACCCGCGGCAACGTCTCCGCCGAGAGCGCCCCGCTGACGGTCACGACCGTCGACCCGGCCACCGACACCTCGGCCCCGACGGCCCCCGGCGCCCTGCGGGCCACCGCCACCGACTCCTCGTCCGTGACGCTGGCGTGGAACGCCGCGACGGACAACCAGCGCGTCGCCGCGTACGACGTCTACCGCGGCTCCGCACTGGCCACCACGGTCTCCGGCACCACGACCACCGCGACGGTCGGCGGCCTGTCGCCCTCCACCTCGTACACCTTCACCGTGAAGGCCCGCGACGCCGCCGACAACGCCTCCCCGGCGAGCAACGCCCTCACCGTGAAGACGGACGACATCGTGGGCCCCGGCAACTACGCCAAGGTCGGCTACTTCGTCCAGTGGGGCATCTACGGCCGCCAGTACTTCGTCAAGAACCTGGAGACCTCCGGCGCCGCCGACAAGCTCGACATCGTCAACTACGCCTTCGCCAACATCGACCCCAACAACCTCACCTGCCTCAACGGTGTCACCAAGGGCACGACCGCGGACCCGCAGGACCCCGAGCAGGGCACCGGCGCGGGCGACGCGGACGCCGACTACGCCCGCCCGTTCAGCGCCGCCCAGTCGGTGGACGGGATCGCGGACGACGGCTGGGGCAAGCTGCGCGGCAACTTCAACCAGCTCAAGAAGCTGAAGAAGCTGCACCCCGACCTGAAGATCGTGGTCTCGCTCGGCGGCTGGACGTACTCCAAGTACTTCTCCGACGTCGCCGCCACCGACGCCGCCCGCAAGAAGTTCGTCTCCTCCTGCATCGACATGTACATCAAGGGCAATCTGCCCCAGTACAACGGCGCGGGCGGCCCGGGCAGCGCGGCCGGCATCTTCGACGGCTTCGACATCGACTGGGAGTGGCCGGGGACCGGCACCGGGCACCCCGGCAACCACTACTCGCCCGACGACAAGGACAACCTCACGCTGCTGCTCGCCGAGTTCCGCAGGCAGCTCGACGCGCTGGGCGGCGGCCACCGCCTCCTCACCGCGTTCACCCCCGCCGATCCGCAGAAGATCGACGAGGGCTGGGACCTGTCGAAGGTCTTCGACTCGCTCGACGTCGCCAACGTCCAGGGCTACGACTTCCACGGCTCCGGCAGCGACAACTCCTGGGAACCGAACCGCACCGGCCACCAGGCCAACCTCTACAACGACACCCAGGACCCGTACGACTTCCACTTCAGCGCGGACAGCGCCATCAAGGCGTACACGGACGCGGGCGTCGAACCCCGCAAGCTGACCCTCGGCATCCCGTTCTACGGCCGCGGCTGGCAGGGCGTCACCGACGGCGGCACCGCGGGCGAGTGGCAGCCGGCGGGCGGGGCCGCCCCCGGCCAGTTCGCCGAGGAGGCCGGCACCCGGGGCTACTCGAACCTCATCGGCGCCTACCCGGCGATGGCGGTCCACCACGACGAGCAGTCCATCTCCACGTACGGCTACACCGGAAGCCAGTGGTGGTCCTTCGACGACACCTGGTCCATCGGCAAGAAGACGGACTACGTCAAGGACAAGGGGCTGCTCGGCGTCATGGTCTGGGAGATGTCGGGCGACACCACCCAGGGCACGCTCATGGGCGCCCTGGACAACGGGCTGAAATAGCCCGTCAATGGTTCATTTCCCTCAAATCGAGACTTACCGCCCATAGCGGTAGGCTGGTCGCGGCGGTGCCCCCGTGGCACCGCCGTGCCTCACCACCGGGCCCCGTCACGGGGTCCGGCCCCAGCCGTTCGACGCGCGGGAGGAACCATGACCAGCCCCGAGCAGGACCCGAACCAGCAGGAAGGCCCCGCGGACGGTGGCGCGGCGGGCACGCCCGGCGTCCACGACGGCGGCGCCGACGGTGGGGCCGAGGGCCCCGCGGACGGTGGCGCGGCCGGTGCCCCGGG
>NZ_JAAGNI010000040.1 GCF_010550605.1 Streptomyces sp. SID9727 | reverse complement strand
CGCTGCTGGCGGCGGCCGGTCCGGCACGGGGGCGGCTGCGGCTGCTGTTCGCCGGACGGCGGTCGCGGGCGGGGGTGCGGGAGGCCGTGACCGGGGTCCGGGCGGCCGTCGCCGACGCGGCGGAGCGGGGGTTGCCGCCGCTGTTCGCCCAGGTGTCGGCCGATCTGCTGCGGGAGCCGGGGTCCCCGGCCGCCGCCTGGGTCGACTTCGAGCTGCGGTCCGCCGAGTACTACAGCCTGCTCGCGGAGCTCTCCGGCTCGGGGCCCGACCGGGACGCGGCCGAGGGGTTCCTGCCGTCGGGGATGGCCGGCCGGGTGCGCGGACTGCGGCTGGACGACGCCCGGCTGCGGGTCTCCCTGCGCGGCTACCAGTCGTTCGGTGCCCGGTTCGCACTCGTCCAGAAGCGGGTGATCCTCGGCGACGAGATGGGGCTCGGCAAGACCGTCCAGGCCATCGCGGCCCTGGCACACCTCGCGGCGCACGGGGAGACGCACTTCCTGGTGGTGTGCCCGGCGAGCGTCCTCATCAACTGGACGCGGGAGGTCCGGGCCAGGTCCACCCTGCGCGCGGTACCGGTGCACGGGCCCGAGCGGCGCGAGGCGTTCGCGGAGTGGCGGGAGTCCGGCGGGGTCGCGCTGACCACCTTCGACGCGCTGCACGCCCTGCCGGACGCGGCGGAGAGCGGGGTGCGGCCCGGGATGCTCGTGGTGGACGAGGCGCACTACGTGAAAAACCCGGAGACCCGCCGTTCGCGCGCGGTCTCCGGGTGGTCGGGCCGCACGGACCGGGTGCTGTTCCTGACCGGCACCCCGATGGAGAACCGGGTGGAGGAGTTCCGCAGCCTCGTCCGCCAGCTCCGGCCCGAGCTGGTCCCCGCGGTCGGCGCCGGCCACGGCGCGGCGGGCTCGCGGGCGTTCCGCCGCGCCGTGGCCCCCGCGTATCTGCGGCGCAACCAGCGGGACGTCCTCGCCGAACTGCCCGCCGTGGTCCAGGTGGACGAGTGGGAGGAGTTCGGCGAGGGCGACCTGCTGGCGTACCGGGAGGCGGTGGCCGCCGGGCACTTCATGCGGATGCGCCGGGCGGCGTACGCCCGGCCCGAGACCTCCGCCAAGCTGAACCGGCTGCGCGAACTCGTCGCGGAGGCGGCGGGCAACGGGCTGAAGGTCGTGGTGTTCTCGTACTTCCGCGAGGTCCTGGACACGGTGCGCGGGGCGCTCGGTGACGGGGTGTACGGCCCGCTGTCGGGGAGCGTGGCGGCGGCCCGGCGCCAGGAGCTGGTCGACGCGTTCGCGGCGGCGGACGGTCACGCGGTGCTGCTGAGCCAGATCCAGGCGGGCGGCGTCGGGCTGAACATGCAGGCCGCGTCCGTCGTCATCCTCTGCGAACCGCAGATCAAGCCGACGACGGAGCACCAGGCCGTGGCGCGGGTGCACCGGATGGGCCAGATACGGACGGTGCGGGTGCACCGGCTGCTCGCCGCGGACAGCATCGACCAGCGGATGCTGGACATCGTGGCCCGCAAGGAGCGCCTGTTCGACGCGTACGCGCGGCGCAGCGATGTCGCCGAGACGACGCCGGACGCGGTGGACGTTTCGGAGGGCGAGCTGGCCCGCAGGATCGTCGAGGAGGAGCAGCGGCGCCTCGGCGCGCCGACGGGCGGCTGAAGGGCTACCCGTCGTGTCCGGGAATGGTCCCGTCCCGGTCGGCGACGAGGAGCATGCCGCCCATCCCCCGGTCGGCGTGGCTCTGCACGTGGCAGTGGTACATCCAGGCGCCGGCACCCACGTGTTCGCCCGCGACCACCTGGAAGCCGAAGGAGTCCGCCGGGCCGACGATCTTCGTGTCGACCACCCGGCTCGGGTCGTCGGGCCCGGTGAGCATGCCCGTACGGTTGTCCGCCCAGCGGTGACCGTGCATGTGGAAGGTGTGGTAGAAGTCGCCGTGCGTGATCATGACGACTTCGAGCCGGTCCCCTAGTGTCGCCGTGAAGTCCGGGCTCTCACCGGCCGGGGTGTTGTTGATCGACATGCCGTTGAAGACGATCGTGATCGTCCTGTCCGGCAGGACGTCGCCCCGGCGCCGGACGACCAGCGGTCCGTAGAGCCCTTCGCGGATGCCGCCGGTGCCGTGGTCGGAGCCGACGGCGTGGTCGTGGTAGTGCCAGTAGCCCGCGCTGCCGGGCTGCCAGGTGCCGTCGCGGCGCAGGCCGGGGGTGTGGGTGCGCCAGGTGTACGTGCGGGTGGCGCCGGGTCCGACGGTGCTGTGGTTCATCCGGGTGCCGTCGCTGGCGATGTCGTAGTCGACGCCGTGCGCGTGGAGCCCGGCCGGCACGTCGAGGGTGTTGACGAACTCGATGTGCAGGGTGTCGCCCTCGTTGAGCTCGATGAGCGGTCCGGGCACGGTGGCCCTGCCCTTCTCCAGCCCGTAGCCCATCCGGCCGTCCGGCAGCTTCTCCGCGTACATGCGGATGTGCCGGACCACTCCCCCGGCGGGCGCCCGGCGGAGCCGGTGGGGCAGGGCGGCAGCGGTGGGCGCCGGAAGGGACAACGATGTCACCCCCGCGGCCGCCGCGACTCCGCCGCCCATCAGCATCCGCCGGCTGAAACTTCTGCGGTCCATGTCGAACTCCCCACTGCTGACGGGTGCTGCCGAGGATATGGCGACGGGTCGTCACGCATCCCGGAAAATCGCTTACCCACAGTAAGGAGAAGTCCGCCTCCGGGCCGTCAAGCCGGGTGGGCGAGTCGCGAAATACGCCTACCTGATCAGGTGACCGTCGCCGCGTGCTGCGGCATGTGCGCGCGCCCGCCGGGGTGGCGGTGGCGCCACACCCAGAAGACCGTGCACGAGACGAGTGCCCAGGCCGCGAGGACCAGGTAGGGGAAGAGGCGCTGGTGGCCCTGGTAGTAGACGGCGGTGTGCTGGGCGTTGACCGAGGCGCCGGGGGGCAGCCAGCGTCCGATGTGCCCGAGGAGCGAGGGCAGCAGCGGCCAGGAGACGGCTCCGCCTGAGGACGGGTTGCCCAGGAGCACCATGACGCCCCAGGTCGGCAGCATCGCCCAGCGGCCGATCAGGGTGTTGAACATGGTGAAGACCATGCCCGAGGTGAACATCGTGAACGCGAGGATCAGCCAGGACTCGACGAAGGGCAGGTCCACCGCCCCGAGCAGCCAGTCGACCACGGCGGCGATGGCGAAGGCCCCCAGGAGCGAGTAGAGGATCGTGAAGCCGATCCGTTCCACCGGGACCAGCGCCCGGGCGTGCACGCTGAGCTGGATGGCGCCCACGAAGCCGACGATCACCGCCGCGAGGGAGATGTAGAAGAGCGCGAGGCCGCGCGGGTCCCCCTTCTGGAGCGGCTTGACGTCCCGCACGGCCACCGGGATGTTCAGCGCGTCGCCCACCTTCACGGCGGACTCGGCGAGCAGCTGGGCGACGGCCGCCCCGGAGGCCGCGGCCACGTCCAGGGACACGCCCCGGGGGCCCGACCGCACGATGGCGAAGACCTTCTGCTCCTCCAGGGCCTCGCGCGCGGCGGCCGCCGTCGGATAGACGCGGATGACCAGAGAGGCGTCGAGGGCCTTGTCCATGCCGGCGACGAACTCGCGGCCGCGCGAGGTGTCCGGCTCGCTGACCACGGCGGTGGGGACGCTGTGCGGGGTCGGGTTGGCCATGGCGTAGGTGTAGGAGCCGGCGAAGAGCCCGGCGGCGGCCGAGAGGATGAACAGCAGGACGATCGCCGGGAAGTACGGGGACTCCTTGAAGCCCTGCCACTTCTGGCTCCGGGTCAGCGGCCGGCCGTGCGCCCCGTGCTCCGCGCCGGCTTCCGGCTCGCTCATGCCTCGTCGCCCTTGTCACGGCGGGCGCGGCTCGGCTGCACGCGCTTCGGCTCCCCGGGCATCTTCGGGTACTCGGGCGGGTAGGGCAGGTCGCCGGGCCCGCCGTCGCTCGCGTGCCGGTCGGCGAGTTCGAGCAGGGAGTCCAGGCGGAACGCCTCCTGGTCCATGCCGGCGTGCACGTCGCCGTGTTCCGCGTACCGCACGGGCATGGTGCGGAGGTCGAAGTCGCGGGGTTCGGCGTCGTCCAGCTCCTCCCAGCGCAGCGGGGCGGAGACCGGGGCGTGCGGGAAGGGCCGGACAGAGTAGGCGGAGGCGATGGTGCGGTCGCGGGCGGTCTGGTTGTAGTCGACGAAGATCCGCTCGCCGCGCTCCTCCTTCCACCAGGCGGTGGTCACCCGGTCCGGCATCCGGCTCTCCAGCTCGCGTCCGACCGCGATGGCGGCGCGCCTCACCTCGGTGAACGTCCAGCGCGGCTCGATGGGCACGAACACGTGGATGCCGCGCCCGCCGGACGTCTTGGGCCAGCCGCGCAGCCCGTGCTCCTCCAGGACGCCGCGCAGCTCGTGGGCGGCGCGGACCGCGTCGGCATAACCGGTGCCGGGCTGCGGGTCGAGGTCGATGCGCAGTTCGTCGGGGTGGTCGGTGTCCCCGCCCCGGACCGGCCAGGGGTGGAAGGTCAGGGTGCCGAGGTTGGCTGCCCAGAGGACGGCGGCCACCTCGGTGGGGCACATCTCCCGGGCGGACCGCCCGCTCGGGAAGGCGATCTCGGTGGTCGGGATCCAGTCGGGGAGGTTCTTGGGGGCGCGCTTCTGGTAGAAGAACTCGCCCTCGACGCCGTCCACGAACCGCTGGAGGGTGGTGGGCCGGTCGCGCAGGGCGCGCAGGATGCCGGGGCCGACCGCGAGGAAGTACTCGGCGACGTCCCTCTTCGTGTAGCCCTTCGCCGGGAAGTAGACCTTGTCCGGATGGGACAGCCGGACCGCCCGCCCGGCCGCGTCCAGCTCCACCGCTGTGCCCGCTGCTGCCATGTCGGCCACGGTAGGCCGGGCACACCTATGCCGCATATCGGGAGACTCCGGTCGTTGTACCGTTCACAATCGGTTCATGGACCTGCCGGTGATGCCACCCGTGAAGCCGATGCTCGCCAAGTCGGTGAAGAAGATCCCGCCGGGCATGCAGTACGAGGCCAAGTGGGACGGCTTCCGGGCGATCGTGCACCGGGACGGTGACGAGGTGGTGATCGGCAGCCGGACCGGCAAGCCGCTCACCCGCTACTTCCCCGAAGTGGTCGACGCCGTCCGGGAGAATCTGCCCGAGCGGTGTGTGGTGGACGGCGAGATCGTCGTCGCGTACGACGGCCGCCTCGACTTCGACCGGCTCAGCGAGCGCATCCACCCCGCCGCATCGCGGGTGCGGCTGCTGGCCGAGCGGACCCCGGCCGCGCTGATCGCCTTCGACCTGCTGGCGCTGGGCGACGACTCGCTCCTGGACACCCCGCAGGCCGACCGGCGCACGGTCCTGGAGGCGGCGCTCGCCGGGGCGTCGGCGCCGGTCCACCTGGCTCCGTCCACGACCGATCCGGCCCGCGCCCGGGAATGGTTCGAGCAGTACGAGGGGGCAGGGCTCGACGGGGTCGTGGCGAAGCCGCTCGACGCGCCGTACCGGCCGGACGTCCGGGCCATGTACAAGATCAAGCACGAGCGCACCGCCGACTGCGTGGTGGCCGGCTACCGCTTCCACAAGAGCGGCCCGGTCGTCGGCTCGCTGCTGCTCGGTCTGTACGACGACAGCGGCGCGCTCCAGCACGTCGGGGTGTGCGCGGCCTTCCCCATGAAGCGCCGGGCGGAGCTCGTCGCCGAGCTGGAGCCCCTGCTGATCGACGCCGACGACCACCCGTGGCGTGCCTGGGCCGAGGCCGAGGCGCACGCGGGTGCCCGGCTGCCCGGCGCCCCGAGCCGCTGGTCCGGGAAGAAGGACATGTCCTGGGTGCCGCTGCGGCCGGAGCGGGTCTGCGAGGTGGCGTACGACCACATGGAGGGCGACCGCTTCCGGCACACGGCCCAGTGGCGCCGCTGGCGGCCCGACCGTACGCCGGACAGCTGCACGTACGCGCAGTTGGAGGAGGTCGTGCGCTACGACCTCGCCCAGGTCCTGGCGGGTGGCGGCTGAGTCCTTCAGTCCGCCGTGGGCGGCAGGGTGGGCGTGGTGCAGGGTTCGTCGTTCGTCGCGGGGCCAGGGGAGGGCGAGCCGGTGGGCTCGGTGGTGTCGGTGGGCTCGGGCGCCGGAGTGGTCGTGCAGCCCGGGTCCGGCTTCGGCGTGGTCGGGTCGGGGTCGGGGGTGGTGCTCGGGTCCGGGGTGGCGGAGCCGGTGTCCGTGGGGTCGGGCGAGGGACCGGTGGTGTCCGTCGGGTCCGGGTCGGGCGTGGTGCCCGGGTCGGGGTCGTGGGTGCCGGGTGCGGTCGGGCGGGTGCTGGGGGTGGGCTGCGGGCCGACCTCGATTCCGCCGCCGCCGTCGTCGTCGGCACCCGAGCCGCCCACGGGGTGCTCGGGCTTGCGGGGACTGCCGGCACCGGGGCTCCTGGGGATGGGCCCCGTGCCGTCCGTGACCGGGTGGATGCCCTTGCGGTAGAACTCCAGCCAGGACAGCACCGTACGCAGATACGCTTCCGAGTGGTTGTAGCTGAGGATCGCGCGGTTCATGTCGGAGGGGACCGAAAGGTCGCGCGTTCCCGCGCACAGGTAGGCCCCGGCGGCGAGCGCCGCGTCGTACACGTTGTTCGGGTCCCGGCGCCCGTCGCCGTTGCCGTCCCGGCCCCAGTGCGCCCAGGTGGAGGGGATGAACTGCATCGGGCCGACCGCACGGTCGTATGTCGCGTCCCCGTCGTAGGCGCCGCCGTCGCTGTCCGGGATATGGGCGAACCCCGCCCCGTTGAGGACCGGGCCGAGGATCGGCGAGACGGTCGTGCCCTTCTCGTCGACCCGGCCGCCGGCCGCGTGCCCGGACTCCACCTTGCCGATCGCCGCCAGTAACTGCCAGGGCAGCCGGCAGCCGAGGTCGCTGCGCCCGATCGTCGCCTCGGCCTTGCGATAAGCGGCGAGCACGGTGGCCGGGATGCCCGCCTCGGCCCATGTCCGCTTGGCCGCGGGGCTCTGCTTCTCGCCCTTCTTCGGCGGCTTCGGGCTCTTCAGCGGCGGGAGTTCGGTGTGGTACGAGTCGTCGTTGGGGACCTCGGACCAGACAACGTCGTCCGTCTTCTGGCGGTGCTTCGGGGCCGCCTCGTGCGCGGCGAGCTGGGGTGCCTGGGACGCCGTGAGCGCGGCCATCGCGGCGACGGCCGCGGCGGTGCTGCCGAGACCGCGGCGCGTGGTGCCGTTGAACCTCATGCGTGCTCTCCTTGGGGGGTCGCCTGGATCACCGGGTGAAGGTGTCGATCGCGGAGATCCGCCAGCTGCCGCCCTTGCGGACCGCGTCCACGCTGAACATGGCGGCGGCGTACGTGGTCTCCTCGGACTTGCCGGTACGGGTGTTGCGCTGGTCGGCGTAGATCAGCAGCCGGGCGCGGTCGCCGTCGAGCATCTCCACGCCGCTGTCGGTGACGGTGGTGGTGAGGACCAGCTTCTGCTTCGGCGCCTGCGCCCGGACCTCGGCGAGCATGTCCGCGTGCTGCTGGACCGCCTTGCCGGTCAGGTACTTCGTCACCGCCGCCTCGGCCTTGGTGGGTGAGGCGTAGTCGTACGAGAAGACCGCGCCGACGGCCTCCGTGATCTGGCCCTTGACCTCGCTGGTGCGGCTGATGTCGGTCAGGGCCGTGTTCTGCCGGCCGGGGTCGTCGCGCAGGCCCGCCGCCGAGGTGAACGCCCAGGCGGCGACGGCGCCGAGGAGCAGGGTGAGGACACAGAGGACGGCGGGCAGGCTGAGGCGCGGGCGGCGCCGGGGGGTGGCCTTCTCCGGCTCCGGCTCACCCTTCTCCTCGTCCTCCGCGACCGCCTCGTCCGGCACGGCGTCGGGCTTCTCCGGATCCGGGCCGCGCCCCGGGCGGGGGCGGGGCGGGGCGGTCGTCGCGGTGCGTTCGGCGGCCGCGACCGTGGCCAGGCGGCGCTGACGGTTGACCAGGTGACGGGTGGTCGACATGTCGGGGTTCCTCTCGGTGCGGGGCGGGGGTGTCAGCCGGCGGTGTTGCCGACGGGCGCCTGGCCGAGGGCGCTGAGCTTCCACCCGTCGGGGGTGCGGGTGAGCTGGCCGAGCATCCGGCTCTCCTTCACCGCAGGCTTGCCCTTCGGTGCGGTCACGGTCACGCGCAGCGCCACCATGACCCCTGCCTTCCCGGCCCGGTCGTCCAGCTCGGTGACCGCGCCGGCCAGCACCTTGGCGGTGCTGACGGTCTTCGCCTCCTGGATCTGCTTCTCGAACCCGCCCCGCCCTTCGACCAGTTGCTGGTGCAGGTCTCCCGTGGTGGAGTCCTCCCAGCTGTCGAGCCCCTTCTCCAGCCGCGCGTGGTCGAGCGTGTTCATGTTCTGCACGGCCTGCTCCCCCGCCGCCAGCACCTCGTCGCGGGTCTGGGCGTACGCGGCCGAGCTGTCGTGCGCCGCCTGGTACCGGGACACCCCGCCCCAGCCCGCGGCGCCGGCCGCCGCGACCGTCAGCACGATCGCCGCCGCGACCAGCGGATTCCTCGTCATCGCTACCCGTGCCATCGCTGCCTCTCCCTGCCGGCGGTCCCGCCGTGCTGTGCTGTCCGTGCTCGGTGGTGCGGTGGTGCCGTCTCGGAGCTACCGGGAGGTGATCTCCACGATCGTCCAGTGCCCTTCGCGCAGTCGGGCCGTGACGGAGAGCTGTGCGGCCGCCTTGCTCGCCGCCTTGCCCTTGCGCTCGTAGACCTGGTCGAGGAAGACGAGCAGATGGGCGCTGTCGGGCGTCAGCCTGGTCACCCCGGCGCGCACGACATGGGTGGTGAGGGTGAGCTTCTGGTCGGCGGACTGCTTCTCGACCTGGCCGAACAGCGCCGCGTACTGCTGGAGCGCCTTGCCCGCGAGCAGCTTCTGCGCGGACGCCTTGGTGGCGGCGGTGCCCTCGGGGCTGTACGAGAAGACCGCGCCGAGGGCGTGGGTGACCTCGCCGGCCACCTGGGCGGTCGCCGCGCTGTCGGTCAGCGCCAGGTTGGCGGTGGCGGGCGTGTCCCGCAGCTGCCTGCCCGCCACGTACATCACGGCGCCGGCGGCGAGCAGGGCGACGACGAGGACCGCGGCGAGGACACGCGGCCAGCGGCGGGCCGGGCGGGTGCCGGCGTCCTCGGTGTCCTGCGGCGGCTCGACGGCTGCCTCCGGCTTCTCCTCGACGTCCGTGTTCATGCGCCGCTCCCTATGCCGAGCGCCGTGAGCGCCTTGATCTTCCAGCCGTCCCCGGTCCGGGCGAGCGTGGCCTCGAAGCGTTTGCGCTCGGTGCCCGCCTTGCCCGCGCGCGGGGTGACCTCGACGTCGACGGTCGCGATCATCAGCGCGGTGCCGGTCCGCTCGTCCAGCTCCGTGAGCGCGGCGTCGGTGACCTTGCCGCGCGCGGTGGCGCCGGACGCCTTGAGGTCGGCGGCGTCCTTCTTACGGGTCCGCTTCAGCTGGTCGTACAACGGGCCGGTGGCGGACTCCAGCCAGTCGGCCAGGCCCGCGTCCACGCTCGTCGCGTCCTTGCCGTCCAGCGTGTTGAGCCGGGCCAGCGCCTGCCGGCCGTCCGAGAGGGCGGCGTCCCGGCTCTTGGCGTAGGCCAGGTCGTCGTCGCCGCGCGCCTGGGCGTACGACCAGCCGCCCAGGGCGCAGACGAGGGCCGCGATCAGCAGGGCGGCCCAGCCGCCGAGGCTGCGCGTACGGGGGTTCACTCGCCGTCCTCCTGTCCCAGGCCGAGCAGCCCGGCCATGCCCTGGGCCCCCGGTGCCGTGTCGGTCGCCGCGCCGAGCGCACCGGGCAGCCGGTCCTGCCGGGCGTCCCCGACGAGCAGCGCGCCGGCCTTCGCCGGTTCGGGCAGCGGGCCGCCCGTCGGGGCGTTGGCGCTGCCCCGGACGTCGATGCCGGTGCCGGGCGAGGCGGCGCAGCGGGCTCTGGTGTTGACGGCGGGGGCGGGTGAGAGGTCGAGGCCGTTGCGGTAGGTCGTGCCCTCGTACCCGGCGGTACAGGGCAGCGGTTCGAAGAAGGTGACCGACATGCCGAACCGGGCGCCGTCCTCGTCCACCGCGCTGGCCCCGGCCGCCGCGACGGCGGGCAGTTTCACGAGCAGTTCCTCCAGGCCGCGCTGGCGGGTGACGGCGACGTCGGAGGTGGTGAGGAGGTTGGCGACGACGACGCCGAAACTGGGTTCGACGTCCCGGAGGAGCCCGCTGATCTGGTTCGTCGCGTCGGGGGCGGCGGCGATCAGCTTGCGCAGGTCGGTGTCGGACCCCTTGAGCTGGGCGGCCAGTTCCTTCGCGCCGGAGGCGAACCCCTTGAGTGCCTCGCCCTGTTCGACCTGGGTGCGCAGCACGGTCCTGCCGTCCTTCATCAGCCTGGTGTTGACGGGCAGGGCGTCGTCAGCGGCGTCCACGAACTCGCTGCCGGTGTCCAGGAGGACCTGGAGGTCGTCGCCGCGCCCGCTGAACGCGGTGCCGAACTCGTCCACGACGGTGCGCAGGGACTCCAGGTCGACCGAGGAGGTGAGGTCGTTCACGCTGGTGAGCACGTTCGTCACGGGCGCCGGGACGGTGGTCTCGGCCTCGTCGATGACCGAGCCGTTCGCGAGGTAGGGGCCCTCGGTGCGGGTCGGCCGCAGATCGACGTACTGCTCGCCGACGGCGGAGAGGTTGGCCACGACCGCCTTGAGGCCGTCGGGGATGCGCGGGGCGGACTTGTTGATCCGCAGCTCGGCCTCGACGCCGTCGTCGGTGAGTTCGATGGCCCCGACCCGGCCGACCGACACCCCCCGGTAGGTGATGTTGGAGTGCGTGAAGAGGCCCCCGGTGCGCGGGAGTTGCATCTTGACGGTGTAGTAGTCGCGCATGCCGACGTAATGGCCGAGGTCGGCGTAGCGCACCCCGAGGTAGCCGAGTACCAGCACGGAGATGACGAGGAAGGCGACGTTCTTGAGCCGGGTGGCGAGGGTGATCATCAGTTGCTCCCCTTCGATTCCGTGGGCCGGCTCGTCGTCGGTGCCGAGGTGGCGGGGAGGGGCAGCGGCAGCCCGGCGCCGGCGACCGCCTGGGCCGGAGCGGGCGGGGTCTGTGCGTCGGGGTCGTACGCGGGGATGATCTGGGTGCCGGGCTCGGCCGTCAGGTCCAGGTACACGTTGAGGTAGTCGCCCTTCACACCGCGCAGCACCTCGTCGGTGAACGGGTAGGTGAGCAGCACCTGGAGGGAGTCGGGCAGATCGTTCCCGGAGTCGGCGAGGGCGCGCAGGGTGGGGGCGAGGGCCTTGAGGTCGGCGATGGTGTCCGCCTTGCTCCGGTTGATGGTGGTGACGGCGACGCCGGAGAGGGTGTCCAGGGAGCGGAGCATCGTCATGAGCGAGCCGCGCTGCTTCTCCAGGACCTTCATGCCGGGGCTGAGTTTGGTGAGGACGGTACCGACCTGCTGTTTGCGGCCGGCGAGGGTGCTGGACAGCCGGTTGACGCCGTCGAGCGCGGCGGTGATGTCGCCGCGGTGGTCGTCCAGGTTGGTGACGAGCTTGTCGACCCGGTGGAGCATGGACTTGACCTGGGGTTCCTGCCCGCTCAGGGCCTTGTTGAGTTCGGTGGTGATGGTCTTGAGCTGCTGGACGCCGCCGCCGTTGAGGAGCATGGACAGGGCGCCGAAGACCTCTTCGACCTCGGGGTTGCGGTTGGTACGGGTGAGCGGGATGCGGTCGCCGTCGGCGAGGGTGCCCTGCTCCTTGCCCTTGGCGGGCGGCGTGAGCTGGATGTACTTCTCGCCGAGCAGGCTGGACTGCTCCAGGTGGGCGTAGGCGTTGCCGGGCAGGTCGATCTTCCCGTTGACCTCCATGGTGACCCGGGCCTGCCAGCCGTCGGGCGCCAGCGAGATCTTGGTGACCCGGCCGACGGCGACGTCGTTGACCTTGACCGAGGACTGCGGGGAGAGGCTGAGCACGTCACCGAAGTCCGCGGTGATCTCGTACGGGTGGTCGCCGAGGTCGGCCCCGCCCGGCAGCGGCAGGTCCTCGATGCCGGAGAAGTGCGGGGCTCCGCATCCGGTGACGAAGAGGGTGCAGCACAGGCCGAGCGCGACGAGTGCCGGCCCGCCCGTGGTGCCGAGGGCCGCGGGTCTGCGCGGTCTCCGGTTCATCGGTTCGCCCCCTTCGCGTCCTTCGTGTCCTTGGCGTCCTTGGCGCCCCCGGCGTCCGCCGGCGTGCCGTAGACCGTGCCCACGGCCGGGAGCGGCAGCGCGGGCAGGGCCTTCCGCTGTTCGGCGTCCACCGGGGCGAGCCCTTGGAGGGCGAGGCTCGATTCGAGGAGCGGGCCGCCCATGCTGAGTTCGTTGAGGTTGGTCCGGCCGTTGAGGGTGCGGTGCTCGGGGTCATAGGCGTTGAGGACGTTGCCCGCGGAGAGCGGCAGGACGTCCATCGACTCGGCCAGTGAGGCGCGTTGGTCGACGAGAGCCTGGGTGATCGGCACGAGCGCGTCCACGTTCTTCTTGAGCTCGCCCCGGTTGTCCTTGATGAAGCTCTTCACCTGGCCGAGCGCGGTGCCGAGTTCCTTGAGTGCGGCACCGAGGTTCTTCTTGTCGTCGGCGAGGAAGCCGGTGACGGAGTTCAGCTGTTCCTCGGCGGCCCGGACGTTTCCGTCGTTGTCCTTCAGCATGGTGGTGAAGGTCTGGAGGTAGGACAGCGTGTCGAAGAGGTTGCCGCTCGACTTGTCCAGGGTCTTGGTCGCCTTGCCGAACTGCTCGATGGAGTCGCCGATGTCCTTTCCGTTGCCCTTGAGGTTCTTGGCCCCGGTGTCCAGGAGCCCGGCGAAGGCCCCTTCGGCGTTCGCCCCGTCGGGGCCGAGCGCGGTGGACAGTTCGGTGATGGACGCGTAGAGCTGGTCGACCTCCACCGGGACGGCGTTGTTGGCGGCGAGCAGTTGCGCGCCGTCCTCCATGACCGCTCCCCCGGTGTAGGCGGGGGCCAGCTGGACGTACCGGTCGGCCACCAGGCTGGGGGCGACGACCACGGCGTGCGCGTCCTCGGGGACTCGGACGCCCTTGTCGATGCGCAGGACGACCTTGACGTCCTTGCCGCGCGGTTCGACGGATTCGACGCGGCCGACGCGTACGCCGAGTATGCGCAGGTCGGATCCGGCGTAGACGCCGGTGACCTGGTCGAAGTAGGCGGTGACGGTGGTGCCGCCCTGCTCCTCCAGGGCCGAGACCCCGGAGGTGGCGGCGACGGCCACGACGACGAGGCCGGCGCCGATGCCGATGACGCGGGTGAGTCTCATCTCAGTGCCCGCCTTCCTGCTTCGGCGGCATGCAGCCGGTCTTCGGGGGTGTGTTGGCGGGCAGGTAGTTCTTCGGAACGACCCCGCAGACGTAGTTGTCGAACCAGCGGCCGTTGCCGAGGGTGTTGCCGACGAGCCGGTTGTAGGAGCCGGCGAGCGCGAGCACCTGGTCGAGGCTCTTGCGGTTCTTCCTGAGCACCGCGGTGACCCGGCCGAGCGCCTTGAGGGTGGGCTTCAGCTGCTTGTTGTTGTCGGAGACGAGACCGGTGAGCTGGGTGCCCAGGTCGCGGGTGCCGGTGAGCAGCAGGTGGATGGAGTCGCGGCGGGCCTGGATCTCGCCGAGGAGCAGGTTGCCGTCGTCCAGGAGGGTCTCGAAGCCGCTCTTCTTGTTGGCGAGGGTCTTGGTGAGCTGCTTGCTGCCCTTGAGCAGGGTGGCCAGCTGGGCGTCTCGTTCGGAGACGGTCTTCGAGAGCGCGGAGAGCCCGTTCGCGGCGCTCTTCACGTCGGGCGGGGAGTCCTTGAAGGTGGCGGAGATCGTCTCGAAGCTCTTGGCGAGCTGTTCGGTGTCGATCTCGCCGATGGTCTCGCCCAGTCCGTTGAACGCCTGCGTGACGTCGTACGGGGATGTGGTGCGGGAGGCCGTGATGCGCTCGTCCGGGTCCTGCGGGGAGTCACCGAGCGGGTCGACGGCGAGGTACTTCTCGCCGAGGAGCGTCTTGATGGCGATGCCGACGGTGCTGGCGTTGCCGATCCAGGCGTCCTCGACCTTGAAGGTGACCTTCACCTTGGCGCCGTCCAGGGAGACACCGGTGACCTTGCCGACCTTGACGCCGGCGATGCGGACCTCGTCGCCCTCGCCGAGCCCGGCGGACTCGGTGAAGTCGGCGCTGTAGGCGGTGCCGCCGCCGATGAAGGGGAGCGAGTCGGCCCGGTAGGCCCCGAATCCGAGGAGGGCGAGGAGAAGCAGGCCCACGACTCCGACGGCGACGGGGTTGCGGTGGCGTATCGGCTTGATCATGACAGGCACCTCGGCTGGGTGATCTCGATGCCGGTCGGCGGGGTGCTGCCGTCGCTCGTCGTCACGCCGCTGACCTTGGCCTCGCAGAGGTAGAGGTTGAGCCAGGAGCCGTACGAGGTGAGGCGGCTGATGGCCTCCATCTTGGCCGGGGTCTTCTGGAGGAAGTTCTCGATCTTCGGGGTGTTGTCGGCCAGGTTCCCGGAGAGGCGGCCGAGCTGCTTGATGTCGTCCTTGAGGGGCTTGCGACCGTCCTCGAAGAGGTCCGCGGTGACCGTGGTGAGGGCGCCCATCGCGGTGACGGCCTCGCCGAGGGGTTTGCGGTCGCCCGCGAAGCCGGTGACGAGGGCCTGGAGGGTGTCGACCAGGTCGTTGAAGCCGGCTTCCCGGTCGTTGACGGTCTTCAGGACCGAGTTGAGGTTCTTGATCACCTCACCGATCACCTTGTCCTTGGCGGCGACCGTGCCGGTCAGCGAGCCGACGTGCTGGAGGATGGAGTCGACGGTGCCGCCCTCGCCCTGGAGCACCTGGACGATGGAGCCGGCCAGCTCGTTGACGTCGGGCGGTGAGAGCCCTTCGAAGAGGGGCTGGAAGCCGTTGAAGAGCTGGGTGAGGTCGAGCGCCGGGGTGGTGCGCGACAGCGGGATGGTGGCGCCCGGGGCGAAGCTCTCGCCGACGGGGCCCGCGCCCTGGTCCAGGTCGATGTAGCGCTGGCCGACCATGTTGAGGTACTTGATCGACGCGGTGACGGAGGCCGGGAGCTTCTTGCTCCTGCGGACGCTGAAGCGGACCTCGGCGACCCGGCGGTCGGCGACCTCGACCGACTCGACCTGGCCGACCTTGACTCCGGCGACGCGGACGCTGTCCCCGACGACGAGTCCGGTGGCGTCGGTGAACCGGGCCTTGTACGAACGGGTCTCGCCCACACCGGTGTTGGCGATGGAGAGGGCCAGGACCGTGGTGGCCAGGCTCGTCACCACGATGAACACGATCGATTTCGCGAGCGGTCCCGCGAGGGAGCGGCGCTTCACTTGAGCTTCACCTCCACACCGCGGAAGGCCGGGCCGATGAGCACACTGCTCCACTCGGGCAGGGCCTGCGGCCGGACTTTCAGTGAGGGAGCGACCAGCTCGTTGACGAGGCGGCTCTCCTGCGGCGAGTTGGGCATGCCGAGCGACGGGTCGGCCGCGGGGACCTCGACCGGCGTGGCCGGGTCCGGGTCCGCCCGGTCGGTGTCGGCGGCGGTCCTGGCGTCGGCGGTGGGCACGGTCTGGCCGACGTAGGGGATGGAGTAGCAGTGCGGTCCGCCGGTGGCGTTGTAGACCGGGGTGTCCGTGCCCGCGACGTACTTCCCCTTGGACGGCACGGTCTTGAGGGTCACGTGCAGCCCGGGCTGGTCGGTGCCCTTGCCGAGCGCCTTGTCCATGGCCGGGACGAAGTTGGCCACGGTGCGCAGGGTGCAGGGGAACTCCGAGGAGTACTTCGCCAGGGTCTCCAGGGTGGGCCTGCCGCTGGCGGCGAGCCGGATGAGGTTGTCCTTGTTCCGCTGGAGGAAGGCGGTGACGTCGCGGGCCGACGCGGTGGTGGACCCGTACACGTTCGCGAGGTTCGCCTGCTGTTCGGCGAGGGTGCCGCTGGTGGTGGTGAAGTCGGTGAGGGCGTCGAGGACGTCGGGGGCGGAGTCCGCGTAGAGCCGGCTCACCTTGACGAGTTCCTTGATGTCCTCGTTGAGCGTGGGGAGTTGCGGGTTGAACCGCTGGAGGTGGGAGTCGAGCTTCACCAGCGTGTCGCCCAGTTTCTCGCCCCGGCCCTCCAGTGCGGTGGAGACCGCGTTCAGGGTGGCGGACAGCTTCTCCGGTTTCACGGCGGTGAGCAGCGGCAGGACGTTGTCGAGGACCTCTTCCAGCTCGATGGCGTTGCTGGACCGGTCCTGCGGGATGACGTCGCCCGCGCCGAGGGTCTTCGTCGAGGGCACGGGGGGCGGTACGAGGGCGACGAACCGTTCCCCGAAGAGCGTGGTGGGCAGCATCTGGGCGGACACGTCGGCCGGGATGCGGTCCAGCTTGTCGGGCTTGATCGCGAGGGTGAGCCGGGCCCCGTCGCCGTCGGCCGAGATGTTCCGGACCTGGCCGACGACCACGCCGCGCAGCTTCACGTCGGCGTTCTCGTGCATCTCGTTGCCGACGCTCGACGTGCGCACGGTGACGGTCGCGTCGTGCGTGAAGTCCTTCTCGTACACCGACACCGAGACCCAGATGAGGACGGCGGGCACGAGGAAGAGGGCGACTCCGGCGGTTCTCCGGGCGGTGGCCCGGGCGGCGCGTGAGGTCATCAGCCGGCCACCTTCACCGTCGTCGTGGCGCCCCAGATGGCGAGGGAGAGGAAGAAGTCGGTGACGCTGATCAGCACGATCGCGTTCCGCACGGACCGGCCGACGGCCACCCCGACCCCGGCGGGTCCGCCGGTGGCGTGGAAGCCGTAGTAGCAGTGGGCGAGGATCACCATCACGCTGAAGATCAGCACCTTGAGCACCGACAGGAGCACGTCCGCCGGGGACAGGAAGAGATTGAAGTAGTGGTCGTACGTGCCCGCCGACTGTCCGTTGAACAGGACGGTGACGTAGCGGGACGCGACGTACGAGGAGAGCAGCCCGATCGCGTACAGCGGGATGATCGCGACGACCCCGGCGATGATGCGCGTGGTGACGAGATAGGGCATCGAGCGCACGCCCATCGATTCGAGGCCGTCGACCTCCTCGTTGATCCGCATGGCGCCGAGCTGCGCGGTGAAGCCGGCGCCGACGGTCGCGGAGAGGGCGAGTCCGGCGACGAGCGGGGCGATCTCGCGGGTGTTGAAGTACGCGGAGACGAAGCCGGTGAACGCGGCGGTGCCGATCTGGTTGAGGGCCGCGTACCCCTGGAGTCCGACGACCGTGCCGGTGGCCAGGGTCATCGCGATCATCACGCCGATGGTGCCGCCGACGACGCCGAGGCCGCCGCTGCCGAAGGCGACCTCGGCCAGGAGGCGCTGCACCTCCTTGAGGTAGCGGCGCAGGGTGCGCGGAATCCAGATCAGTGCCCTGATGTAGAAGGCGAGCTGGTCACCGGATCTGTCGAGCCAACCGAGCATTGACATGGGTCAGCTCCCCTTCGCGGGGACGATCTGGAGGTAGATCGCCGTGAGGACCATGTTCACGAAGAACAGCAGCATGAAGGTGATGACGACGGACTGGTTGACCGCGTCGCCCACGCCCTTCGGGCCGCCGCGCGGGTTGAGGCCGCGGTAGGCGGCGACGAGGCCCGCGATGAAGCCGAAGATCAGCGCCTTGACCTCGCTGACGTAGAGGTCGGGCAGCTGGGCGAGGGCGGAGAAGCTGGAGAGGTACGCGCCCGGGGTGCCGTGCTGCATGATCACGTTGAAGAAGTAGCCGCCGAGGGTGCCGACGACGGACACGAGGCCGTTGAGCAGGACGGCGACGAGCATGGTGGCGAGCACGCGCGGGACGACCAGGCGCTGCACGGGCGAGACGCCCATGACCTCCATGGCGTCCAGCTCCTCGCGGATCTTGCGGGAGCCGAGGTCGGCGCAGATCGCGGACCCGGCGGCCCCGGAGACCAGCAGCGCCACGATGATGGGGCTGGCCTGCTGGATGACGGCGAGGACGCTGGCGCCGCCGGTGAAGGACTGGGCGCCGAGCTGCTGGGTCAGGGAGCCGACCTGGAGGGCGATGACCGCGCCGAACGGGATGGACACAAGGGCGGCGGGCAGGATGGTCACGCTGGCGACGAACCAGAACTGCTCGATGAACTCCCGCACCTGGAACGGCCGTCGGAAGGTCTCCCGGGTCACGGTCCCGGCCAGCGCGAACAGCCGCCCGGTCTCGCGCAGCGGCGCGGCGAGCCTGCTGGGACGCGGGGCCTCGGGCGCCTTCGCGGGCTCCGGGGCGCGGTCCACCACCGGCTCCGGTCCGCCGGGGGGCCGTACGGGCATGGGGGCGGTCATCGGCGTCCACCGCCCACGGCGGGGCTGTAGCTGTTGAGGATCGCGGTGCGGGCGGCCTCCGGCAGCTCGCCGAGCATCGACATGACGCGCTCCCGGCGGCGCAGGGCGCCCTGGCGCACCGGCAGGCCGGGCGTGGGCTCCAGCTGGGGGACGACGGTGCGCGGGGCGTTGGCCGAGCTGATGCCCTGGCCGTAGCCGTTGAGCTCCTCGGCGGCGAGGGTGGCGGCGTCCTTCTCCTCGGACATGCCGATGGGCCCCTCGCAGCGGCCGGCGAGGAACTGGTTGACCACGGGCAGGTCGCTGGTGAGCAGCACCTCGCGCGGCCCGAAGGTGACGAGGTTGCGGCAGAACAGCATCCCCATGTTGTCCGGCACGGTGGAGGCGATGTCGAGGTTGTGGGTGACGATGAGCATCGTCGCGTCGATCTGCGCGTTGAGGTCGACGAGGAGCTGGGAGATGTACGCGGTGCGGACCGGGTCGAGGCCGGAGTCCGGTTCGTCGCAGAGGATGATCTGCGGGTCCAGGACGAGGGCGCGGGCGAGGCCGGCCCGCTTGCGCATACCGCCGGATATCTCGCCGGGGAGCTTGTTCTCCGCGCCCAGGAGGCCCACGACGTCGATCCGCTCCATGACGATGCGGCGGATCTCGGATTCCTTCTTGCGGGTGTGCTCCCGGAGCGGGAACGCGATGTTGTCGAAAAGCGACATCGACCCGAAAAGGGCGCCGTCCTGGAACATGAGGCCGAAGAGCTTGCGCGTCTCCATGATGTCCCGCTCGGAGCCGTTCACCATGTCGACGCCATTGACGAGAACCCGCCCGCGCTCAGGTTTGAGGAGGCCGATGATGGATTTGAGGAACACCGTCTTCCCCGTCCCGGACGGGCCGAGCATGACACTGACCTCGCCTGCGGGAAGCGTGAGCGACACATCCTGCCAGATGTTCTGCTTGCCGAAAGACTTGGTGAGTCCTTCGACCACTACTTCGATTCCCATCCCACCTCCTGCGTGCGCTCACGAAGTGACAGAAATGCGCTGAGGGGCGCACGTTAAGTTCACCGGCACCGCCAGGACAAGCCCTTGAGCAGCCCGTTCGCAAAGATCCGGACCGCTTGTCATCGGATGACAAATTCCGGTTCCGATCTTGTGAAGTACTGCGCACTGCCGTCCGTCGGTGCAGGCCGGAACCCCGCGGCCCAGGGGGCCGGATATGCGTCCGGGCTCCCCGCCGACGGGTGAGCAATCTCCGGACGCGCCGGAGGAGTTGCTGACGGAGGCGACGCTACGGGTGGGTAACCTGGGCCGCAATACCAGGTCATCAAGTTTTCGCGCGAGAGTGCGAAGGGGGCGATTCTTTCGCATCTACTGAGCAGAGCGACCGGAAGAACTGTCTCCTGGTGACAAGTTCCGGGGCCGGCCGGCCGGGTCCGCACGCCGCACGGGACATCGAGGAGCGCTCGGGACCGGTTCGGATACACAAACGGCAGCCAAGATTCCGCATATCCGGTCGGCCGGAGTCGCTGCGGCAGGGGCGAGAGGCTGCGCACGAAGTGACAAGAAGGCCGGATCTCGTACTCATCCCTGACGGAGATGCACGCCCCTTCCATAGATTCTCATACGCCGGGATTGTGTACCGGTGTTTCCCGCCAGTAACCTCACGGATCGGTGAATGGGATTTCGTACCGGCTCGTTTCGAGGCGGTCCCGGCACCCGCATTCTGCGTTCCGTGCTCAATTCCACTCTGCACCGTTCATCTCCGGACTCAGCCGGCCGCCACGGCGGCGGCCGCCTCCCATCCGAAAAAGGGGAAGACATGAGAACTGGCTCGAACCGGGTTCGTGTGGGGCTGCTGGCCTCCTTCACCGCGCTCGCCGCCGTCGCCTCGATCGGGTCGGCCACTGCCGCCACCACGTTGAACGGCGACTGGGCGCCCTTCAGCCGCTGCCCGGTGGACGACCCGGCCATGCTGGCGGCCGACGGGGCGACGGACATCGCCATCTGCGTCTCCTCGCACTCGGCGAGCGGCTCCATCAAGCTGGGCAACACCGTGGTGCCCTTCGGCGCCAGCGACCTCCAGATCGGCGTGGTCAACCACCCGGGCGCCGTCTCGACCGTGGTCTCCCCGAAGGACGGAGCACTCGTCGCGGACTCCGCGAAGGTCCCGGGCGGCCTGCTCGGCCTGATGTGCCCCAGCGACGTCCCCGTGATCACGGGCATCTGCAACACGCTCACCGATGTGAAGCTGAACCGGGTGACGGCGACCATCGAGTCGGTCAACACCCCGACCGGCTTCCAGCTCCTGGCGGGCGCGACCACCGGCAAGCCGATCATCACCCTCCCGGTCCGCATCCACCTGGAGAACCCGCTCCTCGGCGACAAGTGCTACATCGGCTCCGCCTCGGACCCGATCCTGCTGAAGCCGCAGAACCTGACCCAGCCGGCCGTCACCAGCGAGAACTTCGCCGGTGACGGAACCCCGGACCCGAACGGCCCGATGAGCCGGCTCAGCCTCCAGGGCGCCACCCAGACCGACACGACGTACGCGGTCCCCGGGACCAACGGCTGCGGCCTGCTCGGCTCGCTGAACTGGGCGGTCAACCTCAAGACGGGCCTGCCGTCGGCCGCGGGCAAGAACAGCGTCACACTGAACAACGCGCAGACCGACGTGGCGGCGATGGCAGCCCCGGGTGACATCGCCCCGAACGCGGGCAAGGTCATGTCGCAGTACTGGCACTCGGCGGCGCGGTAGCCGTCCTCGCGTCCGGCGCCCGAAGGGGCCACCTCCTGGGTGGAGGTGGCCCCTTCGGGTGCGTCGGGCGGGCGGTGGGCTACGGCTTGGGCCCCGTGCCGGGCAGTTCCGCCGGAGGAGGTGGGCAGTAGGAAGCCTCGGGGTTGGTGGGAACACAGGTCGAAGCCTGTTCCATGACGATCCGGTTCCCCGGACCCGAGATCGCAGCGGTGAACAGCGGATTCAGGTTCTCGCCGCCCGTGCCGCATCCGGTGAAGGGCGGGATGGTGACCTCGCCGTCCAAGCGGCCGCCCACGCCGACGTTCGTATACGCTGCCCCGCCGTTCAGTACCACCTTGAACGCCTTCTCTGTCCTGCAGTCGTTTCCTACATCGAGTGGCGTGCCGTTGATTTCGACGTCGTGGAGGCGGAGAGACTGCTTGAAGTAGGCCGTGGAAAATACCGTACTACCGACGTTTCCAAAGGAGATGGTCATCGGCCCGGTCTCGAAGGACACCTTCGCCGTCACCGGCTGGAAGCCGAAGGCGAGAAAGGTGGAATCGGCATCCGGAAGGTCGATGTCCGCGAGGGAATCGAAGCGGATGTAGTACCCGCCCACCGCGTCGAACCCTCGGATGGTGATGCGCGCCGCCGGCTTCACACTGATGAGGGCAGGATGGGCTGGATGGGCCGGATCATTGATGATCATGGCTCCGTTCAGCTTCTGGACATTGGCCAGGCCCACCACGTTGGCACAGGCGAACTGCGGATTCGCGTTCTCCACGACACGTGGCGCATCGCCCGGCGGAGGCTGCGGTGCCTCGCTCCCGTCCATCTCCCCCACCGGCGGATCCACAGGACAGTAGTCGGGGTCCTCGTCGTCCTCGGCGGCCGCCGGTTCCACCGCGATGTCCTTCTCCTCCGCCCGGCCGGAGCCACCCCCTGGAGGGGTGGACGTCTCGGGGGTCCCCGACGGCTCGGCGCCGGTGCCGCTGCCGTCGGTCACCCGCGTGGTCGCGAGGTGTCCGTTCTCGCCCTCCTTCAGCCGACACGTCACCTTGGTCAGAGGCGGTGCGGTCTTCTCGGACTCCGCTGTGGCGGACCGCAGCTCGATCGTCAACTCCTTGACGGAGAAGACGACATCACCCGGGGATCCCAGCGTGACGTAGGGGACCTCACCGGAGTGGACGAGGGCTACGTCACCGTCGGCGGGAAGAGGGGTGCTCGGCGCGTACAACTCCCACGGAGCCTCCGTGGACTCCCCGTCCTGGGCGATCTTCACCGTGAGCGCCGCCCGGCTCACGAACGCCTCGGTGCCCTCCGGCACCAGCCCCGCGAGATCCGCCCGCGAGAGGGTGACAGTGAGCGTCGCGGGCCCCGGCTGCACCGGGCGGCCGATTTCACCGGTCGCCGGTACATCCACCGCCACGGCGACCGTGGCCGCCACGGTCGCCGAGCCGCTGTCCTCGGCTCCACAGGCGGCGGTGAGGCTGACGGGTCCGGTGCTCTCGTCGGCGGCCGAGCCCCCTCCGGACAGCAGCCCGGCGAGCAGGGCGAGACCGGCGACGGAGGCGACCCTCACGGAACGCCCCCCACGGGTCACGGGTATCTGAGTGTGCATATCGGGCCTGTCCTCCACGGGGTGCGATCGGTGGTACAGCTGCGGTGGCGCCCGCCCCCGGGCGCCGGAATCAAGCAGACCGGGCCGGCCGGGAGAGCGCGCGGCCGGCCCGTGCCCGTTCCTTGAGGTCTACGAGGTCTTGATCAGCGGCGCCTTGCCCGTCGACGCCATGGCCATGTGCCACGAGGACTTGAGCGTGACGACGTCGCCGTCGTTGATGAGCCCCATGCAGTTCACGTTGGAGGCGATCAGGCCACCGGACGTGTCACTGATGACGAGGTTGCCGGTGTCGTTCTCGTAGTGCCCGTAGAGGGTGCCCTTCACGTCGGCGACGCACCCGAAACCCGCCCAGTGGGTCGAAACTCCGCTGATCCTGACGTCCACCCAGTTCGTGTGGGAGGGGTTCTGCCCAACGATGTCGATGGCCCACGCCGGAGCGCTCTTCGTCACGGTGTACTCGATGCCACCGATGGGGCAACTGCCGACGACGGAGTCGATCGTGCCGAGCCCGCTTCCCGTCGTCCCGGTCGCTTCGAGCTTCCCAGCCGTCACGTCGAAGGAGCGACACGCCCAGAACAGGGCCGGGAATCGGAACGTGGGATAGTTGGCGTGGGGGGCTGTGAACGCCCCTGCCGGCGTCACGGTCCACGTGCCCGTCGTAGCGGCCGAGGCCGAGGACACCACTGTCCCGAGGGCGGAGGCCAGGGCGGCGGCCACGACGGCGAGACGTCGCGAGCGGAAGTTCACGAACTCACATCCTCAAGGTCATGGCGCCGCGTCCGCGGCGCCCTCAACGAGAAGGCCGGGCCGGCCGCGAAGAGGCTCCGCGGCCGGCCCGTACCCGTGTGCTGCTAGGTCCCTACGGCGTCGTGATCTTCGGCGAGGTGCCCGTCGAGGTGATCTTGACGAGGTACGAGGCCTTGAAGGAGGCCACGTCGCCGTTGTTGATCAGGCCGAGGCAGTTGGCGTTGGACGCCTTCAGGTCCGTGCCCGAGCCGTCGATGACCAGCCTGCCGGTGCTGTTGTCGTAGTACCCGTAGGCCTTGCCCTTGAAGTCGGCGGCGCAGCCGAAGCCGCTGATGTGGGCCGAGATACCGGTGACGTTGCCCTTGACCCGGTTGGCGTTGGAGGGGTCCACCCCGGTGACGTTGATCGCCCACGGCGTCGCGGTCATGGAGACGGTGAAGGTGATGCCACCGACCGAGCAGCTGGTGAAGCCGATCGTGCCGATGCTCGCCATGTTGGCCCCCGTGGCGCTGGTCGCGGCTACGTTGCCCGCGGTCACGCTGGAGGAGGCACACGACAGGGTCGCGGCGGGGACGGTCAGCGTGGGGCTGGTCGCGCTGGCGGTGTACGCGCCGTTCGGGGTCGCCGACCACGAGGCGGTGGCGCCGGCGGAGGCGGAGGTGGCCGCCATACCGAGGGCGGCGCCGGCGGCGGTGGCGATGATGGCGGCTCTACGTGCAAGGGTGTTCACGGAATCCGGTTCCCTTCGAGGGTGTGTGACCTACACCGGGGGGCCACTTCCGGCCGGGTAAGCGGCGCTCCCGGAGTGGGGGGTCACGAGACAGGAATGTGGCAGTCCGGCCTGACGGACTGCTCGACCTCTTGCGTTCGGCGATGACGCTACGGGCGAGTAATGTCGCTCCGCAACACGCTGGAACAAAGAATCTCCACTACGATCGTTCTCTCTCAGAAATTGCTTGCGAGGCGAGTACGGCGCGCGGATTTTTTATCGAGAAGTGAGCAGATCTCCCGGAGCCGGAGCGCCCACCCCTGCTCACCCGATGACGGAACGGCACCCCGCCCGGCCCAACACCCCACGTCACGGCCCTACCGTACGGCCTCCTCCACCACCACCGCCCAGCGCGCCGGTCACCCCGCCACACCCTTGACTTCCCCTCGCCGGCCGAGTGGAATTCACCACGAAAAGCGGGAGCGGGAATCTCCGGGGAGCCGGGAGCACGCACCGGAACCATCGCCGCATTACCGGAATCCGCGCCCCCGCGTCAGCACCGCACGAGTGATCCGCGAGTCGGTCGCGCGTGCGGAGGCCCACCATAGAGGTGGCCGAAAACAGCCGATACATGGCCCATACATTTCGTCTTGTCCTGCCTGTGTTCAGAGCCACACACGTGGACTATCTTCGGCAGCCGAAGTTGGTACGCACCTGAGAACGGCTGGGAGCGCTCTCCCGTCCGTCACCCCCCATCGGGCGCCGAAGAGCAAGAAGGGGTCAAGGTATGCCGGGAGTCGCGCAACCCTCGGATCTGGGCGAGCCGCTGGGACCGCTGCCGCAGGAGTTCGCCACGATCGTGCGGCCCGAACTGCCCAGCCTCATCAAGGAGATCGGCCTTGAGGTCACCCGCGCCTACCCCGAGTACGCGCGACTCCTCGACGGCCCGTACGGCCAGGGCATCCGGGTCGGCGTCGAGCAGAGCATCTCCGTGTTCGTGGACCAGGTGGCCGAGCCCGCCGCACCCTCCGCGCTGCGCGACGAGATGTGCCGCAGGTTCGGCCGGTTCGAGGCGTACGAGGGGCGCAGCCTGGACCAGTTGCAGGGGGCGTACCGGCTGGGCGCCCGGGTGGCTCTCCGCCGGGCCAAGAAGATCGGCAGGCGCTACAACCTCTCCCCCACCATGATGCTGACGTTCGCCGACGCGCTGTTCAGTTACGTGGACGAGCTGGAAGCCCTGTCGCGCGAGGGGTACTTGGAGGTGAGGTCGGCCTCGGACGACCACACGGACACCTTGCGGCGCCGGCTGCTCCACCTGATCCTCGCCGGGCGGCCGGTGCCGCGGGTGGCCATCGCGGAGCTGTGCGAGCAGACCGGCTGGACACTGCCGGACGAGGTGACGCTCGTCGCCGTGCGCCCGTCCCCCGATCTGGACCGGCTGGCGATCGACCGCGACGTACTGGTCGACTTCACCGACCCGCAGCCGCACTTACTGATCCCGGGCCCCTTCGACGACATGCGAAGACGCATGCTGGAACACGCACTGCCGGGCGTCCGCGCCGCCATCGGCCTGACCGTCCCCTCGTCGCTGGCGTCGGACTCGATCCGCTGGGCCCGGCGGGTGCTGGAACTCGTGGACGCGGGCGTCATCGACGACGCGCCGGCCATCCTCTGCGACGACCACCTCATCACCCTGTGGCTGCTCTCCGATCCGGTCCTCCTCGACCAGCTCGCGCGCCGCGAACTCGCCCCGATGGCCAACATCAGCGCCAACCGGCGCGAACGGCTCATCGAGACGCTCCGGATCTGGCTCGACACCCGGGGCACGGCAGCCCAGATGGGCGAGCTGCTCGACGTACACCCCCAGACCGTCCGCTACCGGATGCGCAATCTGGAATCGATCTTCGGCGATCAACTGGTCGATCCGGAGGCGCGGTTCTCGACGGAGACCGTGCTCCGCGCCATGCGGCTGCGGGCCCGCAGCAACGACACACCCATCTGAACAGCGCGCGACGCACCTTCGGCCCGACGAGAACTTCACGCGACGTCAACCTACTTGCTGGTAAGAGGAAATAGCCGGTCATTCCCAAACGGTTGCCACACGGAGACGTACTCAACGAGAAACCAGGAACTGCGTCTCGTTATATGGAGTGGTGTCGGTCCGCCCACCCGGCGGTCCGACACCCGACCTCCTGGCCACCATCGAGAGGGAACCCCCCATGACCGCCCCGCACCTGCTCGTCCCCGTCCCGATCCCGGACCGCATCGCCGCGCTCATCGGCGCCTGCACCCCCGCGCACATCCTCCAGGCCGAGTTCGACGCCGACTGCGCCGCGCGCGAGGTCCGCAGGTTCCGCGGACCCCGGCTGGGCATCGAGGACCAGGCCGACCGCGAGCTGGCCCTGTCGGAGCTGGCCCGCGCCAACAAGGTGCTCGCCGCGCACCACCCCCATCTGGTGGTGCGCCCCGGTTCCGCCTGGTGACCCCGTAGGACGACCCGCTCCCGCACCTTGCGAAGAGGCCGCCGCGCCCTTACCTTACTCAAAAGTAAGTTTACTCCAGAGTAAGGAACTGGCGTGGCCGACAACAGCAGCGGCAAGGTCACCGACGAACTGGCCGCCCTCGACTTCGCGGCCGTCTCCCCCGAGGAGTTCGCGCGGATCGTGAAGGGGCTGTCCGCCAAGCAGCTCGCCGAGATCATGCACGGGGAGCTGCGGACCCGGGTGCTCGGCGAGGTCTTCGGCCGGATGAGGCAGCAGTTCCGCCCGGAGGCGGCCGGGGCGCTCACGGCGCTGATCCGCTGGAAGATCACCGGTGACACGGAGGTGGTCTACGAGACCTCGATCGCTGACGGCACCTGCGCCGTCAGCGAGGGCCGCTCGGACGCGGAGCCGCGTACCACGCTGGTCATGGCGGACGCGGAGTTCCTGAAGCTCGTCTCCGGCAACGGCAACCCGATCACCATGTTCATGATGCGCAAACTGAAGGTGGCCGGGGACGTCGGCCTGGCCTCGGGCCTCACGCGCTACTTCGACATCCCGAAGGCGTGAGCCGATGAGCTACTTCTCCCTCGCGCTCACCGAGGAGCAGCAGGACCTGCGCGACTGGGTGCACGGCTTCGCCGCCCAGGTGGTGCGCCCGGCGGCGGCCGAGTGGGACGCCCGCGAGGAGACGCCCTGGCCGGTCATCCAGGAGGCCGCCCGGATCGGTCTCTACGGGTTCGAGTCGCTGGCCGACATGTACGGCGACCCGTCGGGGCTCTCCCTCCAGATAGCCAACGAAGAGCTGTTCTGGGGCGACGCCGGCATCGGCATGGCCCTGTTCGGCACCTCGCTCGCCGTCGCCGGGATCTTCGCCTCCGGGACCCCGGACCAGCTCGCCGAGTGGGTGCCCCAGTGCTACGGCGACGAGGACGACCCGAAGGTCGCGGCGTTCTGCGTCTCCGAACCGCAGGCCGGCTCCGACGTCTCCGCGATGACCACCAAGGCCCGGTACGACGAGGCGAAGGACGAGTGGGTGATCTCCGGCCAGAAGGCGTGGATCACCAACGGGGGCATCGCCGAGGTCCACGTCGTCGTCGCCTCGGTCGACCCGGCGCTCGGCGCGCGCGGGCAGGCCGCGTTCATCGTGCCGCCGGGCACGGAGGGCCTGGCGGCGAGCCGCACCATCAAGAAGCTGGGGCTGCGCGCCTCGCACACCGCGGACGTCTTCCTGGACGACGTGCGGGTGCCGGGGCACTGCCTGCTCGGCGGCAAGGAGAAGCTGGACGCCCGCTTCGCCCGCGCCCGCGAGGGCTCCACGGCCAAGGGGCAGGCCGCGATGGCCACCTTCGAGGTCAGCCGGCCCACGGTCGGCGCCCAGGCGCTGGGCATCGCGCGGGCCGCGTACGAATACGCGCTGGAGTACGCGGGTGACCGCGAGGCGTTCGGGCGGCCGATCATCGAGAACCAGTCGATCGCGTTCGCCCTGGCCGACATCCGTACCGAGATCGAGGCCGTACGGCTGCTGATCTGGCAGGCCGCGTGGATGGCCCGCAACGACCGCGCCTTCGACGCCGGACAGGGCTCCATGTCCAAGCTCCGCGCGGGCGAACTCGCGGTGGCCGCGACGGAGAAGGCCGTCCAGATCCTGGGCGGCGCCGGATACAGCCGGGAGCACCCGGTGGAGCGGATGTACCGCGACGCCAAGATCTACACGATCTTCGAGGGGACCAGCGAGATCCAGCGCCTGGTCATCGCGCGGGCGATCTCGGGCCGGCACATCCGCTGAAGGCGGGGGCGGCGGGCGGGAGCGGGAGCGGGCCAGCGAGGATATGCGGGTCCGCACACCGCCGCACCCGGGGGAACGCCATGCCCGCCGTCCCGCGTCCGTCCGTCCTCTTCGTCACCGACCTCGCCTACGAGGCGCGCGGCCGGCGCTACTGCGACGAGGACATCGGGCTGACGGCGCGCCTTCGCGAGGACTTCGACCTCGCGCTCTGCCACCCGCGCGACGCCGCCGCCCTGCTGGACGGATTCGACGCCGTCGTCGTACGCAACAGCGGTCCGGTCCTGCATGACCAGGAGGCGTACGACGCGTTCCGGGCGCGGGCCTCGGAGCTGGGCACCCGGGTGTACAACCCGCTGACCGGGCGCGGGGACATGGCGGGCAAGCAGTACCTCGTCGACCTGAGCCGGGCCGGATACCCGGTCATACCCACCGTGGACCGGGCGGCGGACCTCGGGCTGCTGCCGCACGCCGACGGCTATGTCGTCAAGCCGAAGCTGGGCGCGGACTCGGTGGGCCTGCGCTTCGTGACGACGCCCGAGCTCGACCCCGGCGCCGACGGCACCCTGCTCGTCCAGCCCCGGATCGACTTCCGCTACGAGGTGTCCTTCTATTACGTCGACCACGACTTCCAGTACGCGCTGCACGCCCCGGACCCGGAGCGCCGGTGGGTCCTCGAGCCGTACGAGCCGAGCACCGCGGATCTGGCCTTCGCCCGGTCGTTCGTGGAGTGGAACACGCTGGAGCACGGCATCCAGCGGGTGGACGCCTGCCGGACCGCGGACGGCGGCCTGCTCCTCGTGGAACTGGAAGACCTCAACCCGTATCTCTCGCTGGACCGGGTAGCCGCCCCCGTACGGGAGGCATTCGTCACCCGCATGACGCGGTCGCTGCGGGATCTGCTCGCCTGACACGTCCGGGCGTTCCCCGCATGCGGGTGACACGAGGCGATGTGAGGGTGCAAAGGTGACCACTGCCAGCGAGACCGCCCCCGCCGCGCAGAGTGCCGCCGCGCCGCCCGTGCTGGATCCGCGCCGTCGCAACATCGTCTTCGCCACGATCGTGCTGGGCATCCTGCTGGCCGCCCTGGACCAGACGATCGTGGGTACCGCGCTGCCGACGATCGTCTCGGACCTCGGGGGCGCCGCGCACATGTCGTGGGTGGTCACCGCCTACCTCCTCGCGGAGACGGTGGCGACGGTGCTGGTCGGCAAGTTCGGCGACCTGTTCGGGCGGAAGATCGTCTTCCAGCTGTCCGCCGTCATCTTCATCACCGGTTCGTTCCTCTGCGGGCTCGCGACGAACATGACGCTGCTGATCGTGTGGCGCGGCCTCCAGGGCATCGGCGCCGGCGGTCTGATGGTCACCTCGATGGCGCTCATCGCCGATGTCATCCCGTTGCGCGACCGGGGCAAGTACCAGGGCGCGATCGGTGCCGTCTTCGGCGTGTCGACGGTGATCGGACCGCTGCTCGGTGGGCTGTTCACCGACCATCTGACCTGGCGCTGGGCGTTCTACGTCAATGTGCCGATCGCGATCGCGGTGGTCATCGCGGCTGCCCGTACGATCCCGTCCGTGAAGGCGGCCGGCCGCCCGGTCATCGACTACCTGGGCATCGCGATGGTCACGGTCGGGGCCAGCGCCCTGATCCTGGCCACCAGCTGGGGCGGCAACGAGTACGCCTGGGGCTCCGGCGTCATCATCGGCCTGTTCGCCCTCGGGATCGTGGCACTCGCGCTGTTCTGCCTGGTCGAGTTCCGGGCGAAGGAGCCGATGCTGCCGATGCGGCTCTTCGGCAACCCGGTCTTCACGGTCTGCTCGATCCTCAGCTTCATCGTCGGGTTCGCGATGCTCGGCGCGATGATCTTCCTGCCGACGTACCTCCAGTACGTGGACGGCGACTCGGCGACCCTGTCGGGCGTGCGCACGCTGCCGATGGTCGTCGGCCTGCTCGCCGCCTCCATCTTCAGCGGCAACGTGGTGAGCAAGACCGGCCGCTACCGGATCTTCCCCGTCATCGGTTCGCTGGTCATGGCGGTCGGTCTGTTCCTGCTCTCCCGGATGGGCCCGGACAGCGGGGTCTGGCTGGAGTCGCTGTACATGCTGGTGCTCGGCATCGGCATCGGGCTCTCCATGCAGGTCCTGACGATCGCCGTGCAGAACACCGTGGACTACGCGGACCTGGGCACGGCGACCTCGGGCGTCACCTTCTTCCGTACGCTCGGCAGCTCCTTCGGCACCGCCGTCTTCGGGACGATCTACGCGAATGCCCTCGGCCCGCACCTCGAGGACGGGATCACCGAGGCCGCGCGGGCGGGCGGCGATCCCGCCGTGCTGGCGAGGGCGTCCCAGAGCCCGGAAGGGCTGCACGCGCTGCCCCCCGCCCAGTCGGAGCCCCTGGCCCAGGCATACGCGGACACGCTGCACACGGTGTTCCTGTGGACGGTGCCCGTGGCGCTGCTCGGGTTCGTCGTCGCGCTGTTCCTCAAGCAGGTGAAACTGCGCGACACCGTGCGGGCGGGCTCGACGGACATGGGTGAGGGCTTCGCCTCGCCGAACACCCAGGACCCGGCCCAGCTGCTCGAATTCTCGGTGGCCAAGGTGCTGCGGCGGGTGGATCCGGAGACGGCGCGGCGGATCGTCGCGGAATCGGACACCCGGCTCGACATGGCGGGCGCCTGGGCGGTGATGCAGGTCGAGCTGTTCACGCGGATGGTCGGCCACGCGGGGCTCCGGCTGATCGCGGCCCGGCACCGGATTCCGCCGGAGGTCCTGGTGCCGGTCTTCGACCGCATGATCGAGGAGGGCTTCCTCACCGGCGACGGCCACCTGTTCCAGCACACCGCGGCCGGCGCCCGCGAGGCGCGGACCATCACGGACGCCTGGGCCCACTGGCTCAACGACCAGCTGGGCGAGGACGGCGGTCGCCCGGACGACGCCCGGCTGCGCGCCGCCGTCGACGTGATCGCCAAGCGGCTGCTCGCGGAGGACCTGACGCAGGAACTGGCGCCGGTCGCCCCCGCGGGTGCGCCGGTCTGAGGACGGGCCCTCAGAGCGCGAAGACGGCGCTCTCGTAGACCCAGGCGCCCTCGTACCGGACGAAGCGGCTCTTCTCGTGCAGGGAGTCGGCGCGTCCGCCCGCCGTGTAGTGGGCGCGGAAGGTGACGGTCCCGGTGGTGTGGAAGGCGCTGCCCTCCGTCGTCTCCAGGACCTCCAGGCCCTGCCAGCGCTGCCCGGGGTCGAGGTCGAGGACGCCGGGGCGGTGGTCCGGGTGCCAGGTGCGCAGCAGATATCCCGCGTCCCGGACGACGAAGGCGGCGTACCGCGACCGCATCAGCGCCTCGCAGGTGGCGGCCGGGGCCCCCGCGTGCAGCCGGCCGCAGCACTCGGCGTAGGCGGCGGGCAGCCCGCAGGGGCACGGCGAAGCCGCGCCGATCTCAGGGACGGGGGCGGTGCGAGGGCTCGTGGCGGACGGGCGCCGGGAGCGGGAGGTGCGTCGGGACATGGGTCCATTGTGGCGTGCGCGGGCACGCGGCCCCGACGTGCGGCTCAGGTCAGCAGGAAGTCGGCCTGGCCGGCCTTGGCCCCCTGGATGAAGGCGGCGATCTCGTGGGGGGTGTAGATGAGGGCCGGACCGTCGGGGTCCGCGGACTGGCGCATGGCGATTCTCCCGTCGGCCAGTTTCATGGCCTCGACGCAGGTACCGCCGTTGCCGCCGCTCCACGGCTTGTACCAGCCTTCGGAGCCGAGGTCAGCGGCCGGCATGCCGTTGTATATGGGTGTCATCACAGCTCCTTGCGGAAGTCCCGGAGGAGTTCCTTCGTGCGTTGTGCCGTCGCGGCCTGGGCCGCCATGCGGTCCATGACCTCGAGATAGGAGGCCACCTCCGGGCGCGCGTCGAAGTAGACGGCCCCGGTCAGATACTCGCTGTAGACCATGTCGGGCAGTTCGGGCACGGCGAAGCGGAACAGCACGAACGGCCCGTACGTCCCCGGGTGGTGACCGGTGGAGAACTCCGCGATCTGCAACGTCACGTTCGGCATCGACGTCGCTTCGAGGAGCTTGTCCACCTGCGCGCGCATGATGTCGGCGCTGCCGACCGGGCGGCGCAGGACGGTCTCGTCCATCACCACCCACAGACGCGGGGCGTCCGGCTTGGTCAGCAGGGCCTGCCGCTCCATCCGCAGCGCCACATGGCGCTCGATGTCCTCGGCCCTGACCTTGCCCACGGCCCCGGTGCGCATCACGGTGCGCGCGTAGTCCTCGGTCTGGAGGAGTCCGGACACGAAGTGGGGCTCGTAGATGCGCAGCAGGCTCGCCGCGCCCTCCAGGCTGACGTACATGGAGAACCAGTCCGGCAGGACGTCGTGGAACCGCTGCCACCAGCCGGGTCTGTTGGCCTCCTCCGCCAGCTCCACGAAGGCGTCCGTCTCCGCCTCCGAGATCCCGTACGCCCGCAGCAGCAGCTGCACATAGGGGATCTTGAGGGCGACCTCGGCGGTCTCCATCCTGCGTACGGTCGCCGGGGCGACGTGCAGCACCTTGGCGGCCTGGTCCCGGCCCATGCCGGCACGCTCCCGCAGATCCTGCAGCCGCTTGCCGAGAACGACCTGGCCCACGGTCGGGGCGGACCGCGGTTCGCTCACTTCAGACCTCCCCCTGCGCTGTATGCGTGCAGTGTGCCATGCGGTCGCCGCCATGGACACAGCCACTCTGGAATTTTCAGAGTGCCCCTTGCCAAGTGTTCACGACAGGGGGAGAGTTGGGGGACGAAACCAGTTGACCTGTCGCGCCCGCGGCTTTTTCGAAGATCGCGAAGCGTGACGCAGCCCCCACTGTGAGGATTCGGTCGTGGCACCTGGCAGTGCGCTCATCCCCCGGCTCGTGGAGACCGGCCCGGGGACCGAAGCGCTCCGATACTGCTTCGCGCTGCGCGCGCATCCCGAATCGGTCGCCGTCGCCCGGCGCCTGACGAAGGCCCGGCTCGGCGAGTGGCGAGCCGGCGGCGACACCCTCGACGCCGCGGTCCTGATCGTCTCCGAACTGGTCACCAACGCGGTGGTGCACACCGGCAGCGCACGGGTGCTGTGCGAACTGCGGTGCCTCGACGGCCGGCTGCGCCTCTCCGTGCAGGACCAGGGGCACCAGCCGGACGGACCACGCCTCGGCAGAGGCGCGGACGACGAGCACGGACGCGGCCTGCTGCTCGTCGACTCACTGGCCCGCGCCTGGGGCTCGCGCGACGCCGGGGACGGCTCGGGCCGCATCGTCTGGGCAGAACTGCCGCACGGCTCGGAGCACTCATGCTGAAGAACGCCATGAACCACTTCCTCGCACACCGCCGGTCCCGCGAGCCCGTCGGCTCCCCCGCCGGCACCGGCCGGGTCCAGCTGCCGCTGCCCACGACCCTCTCGGCGAGCCTCGGCTGCGACGCGGTCGGGGTGCCCGCGCGCCACGGCTTCCGCCTGATGTCCCATCTGCCGCGTACCGGCTGCGTCTTCGCGGACGCCGAGCGCTGGTGGTGGATCGTCCCGGCCGGCTCCGACCTCGACCTCGACTGGCCCGAGCAGGTGTCGTACGCGCGCGGGACGTGGGTGCCCGCGGTACGGCCCCGGCTCATCCATCAGCCCGACAGCCGCACGCCCTACACCCCGCCCATCCCGCTGTTCCTGATGGTCTGCCAGGTGACGGGCGTGACGCCCTCGTGGACCCAGGCGTACGGGCCACGGGCCGTCTCCGCTCCCTGATCCGGGCCGCGCGCCCGGCCTTCCCCGCCTCGGTCACCCTGCGTTGTCAGTGGCCGGTCCTACGGTGGAACCACTGATCGAAATCCCGCGGAACGCGGGGTCAACGGGTGTGAAGGGGGCGGCCGGTGCGTGCTGTGGAGCCTGTCGAGGGCGGTACGTCGCGGTTCGAGGAGACCGGGACGGACGAGGACACGTTCGTCTTTCCGGACGGCTGGCGGCGGCTGGTCCATCCCCGGCGCGGCGGCATCGCGGCGAATCCGGCCCGGGTGGACAGCAAGCTGGTCGACGCGGTCGCGGAACGGACGGCCGAGGAACACGCCTGGATCCAGGAGTATCTGGACGCGCCACGCAGCGACGCCGCCCTGGTCGCCGAGGTCCGGCGGCATCTGAACGGGGAGCCCTCCCCCGCCGGGGCGGCGGCGGTGGCGCTCATGGTGGGGACGTACGAGCCTCCGGCGGCCGCGTGGGCGGACAGCTGGACGCGGCTGCACGGACTGCCCTTCGCGGCCCGCGCCGCGGTGGAGCTGTTCATGACCAAGGTGCACTACATGCAGAGCGGGAGGCACCGTTACGACGCCTGGCTGGAACCGGCGTCCACGGCACAGGAGACCCTCTCCGGGCACTACAGCCGGATCGCCGCCGACCGGGTGCGGGCTCTGCTCGCCGTCGCGGACGACGGGACCTACCGGGCCACCGTCGAGGCGCTGTCCGCCTGTCGCACCGACACCCACCGGAAGATCGTCACGGCCTACCTGGCACCGAGCGAGTCCGACTGGGTCGCGGAGCTCGGCGCCGTCCACGGGCCGGCCGGAGAGCCCGGCCCCGGGCTCCTCTCCCTGATCTTGTGCACGCTCGACTCGCCCGAGCAGGCCGCGCTCTACCCCGACGCCTTCGGATGCGCCCGGAATCCGGCCGTGATCGCCACGGCCGCCGAGGGCATCGGCACGGCGATCGTGCCCGTACTCACGAAGGAGCTGGAGAGGGGGCACTTCTACGCGGACGGGATGAAGAAGCTCGCCGAGGCGCTCGTGGAGTTCCCCACCGACGACGCCTTCGGGGCCCTGCTCGCGCACTCGGACGACAAGCAGGTCCGCCCGGCCCTCCTGGAGGCGATGGACCGCTATCCGGCCCGTGCGTTGCGGCTGCTCGCCGCGGACGCCCGGGACCGGGCGGAGTCCGCGGCCTCCCCGTCGGTCCTGCTGCGCACCCACCTCGCCCGCCACCGCACCCTCGCGGAGCGGCTGCTGCCGACGCTGGACGGCGGCCTCGCGGCCTTCGTGGAGCCCTTGCTGCATCCGGCCGGCCGGATCGCGGACGCGCCCGCCGATGCCCTTCCGGCCGTGCTCACCGCGCCGCCGTGGACCCGGCAGCGGACCACGGCCCGGCCCAGGACCGTCACCGGCCTGACGGCGGACACGGGGAAGGCCGCGCTGTGGCTGGCCGGTGAGCGGGAGAAGTGGGCGGCCACCAGCAGCTGGTACACCCGGCGCGAGGCGGTGGAGGACTGGGACCGGACGCTCGACTCGCTGCGCTACGGGCTCGACTCGTCGGACCTGCGCCCCGCCTGGGTCTACGTCCACGGGCCCGAGGAGCGGGTCGCGCCCCTGCTCGAGACCTGGGACCCGACCGATGTGTGGGAGGCCGTGGACACGCTGAAGCCGGTCGCCGCCCGCTTCGGCCTCGGGGCCCTGCCCCTGCTCCTCCGCGTCGTGCCGCGCCGGCCCAGCTCACTCGCCCCGCTGCTGATGCCGTACGTCGACGCGCGGGTCGCCCGGCTCATGGCCGACTGGGCGGTGCGCCTCAAGTCCACGGCAGCCGTCGTCCACGCGTGGTTCGAGCGGCACGGCGTGCGGGCGGCGCCGCTGCTCGTGCCGGACGCGCTCGGCAAGGCCGGGGCCGCCCGGCGCGCCGCCGAACAGGCGCTGCTGCTGATCGCCGGGCTGCACGGCGACGCGGTGGTGCGGGAGGCCGCCGAGGGGTACGGCGAGAAGGCGGCGGACGCGGTGGCGGCACTGCTGGCCGCCGATCCGCTGGAGCGGTCGCTGCCCGCCGTCATGCCGGAACTGCCGCAGTGGGCGGACCCCGTGCTGCTGCCGCAGATCTCGGTCGCGTCGGGCGGGGCGCTGCCGGAGGAGTCCGTCCGCCATCTGCTGACCATGCTCGCCCTGTCCAAGCCCGGTGAGCCGTATCCGGGGCTCGCCGACGCGCTCGGGGTCGTAGACGCGGTCTCGGCGGCGGAGTTCGCCTGGGCGCTCTTCGAGCAGTGGCGCGCCGCGCTGCTGCCCGCCAAGGAGGCGTGGGCGCTGCACGCGCTGGGTCTGCTGGGCGACGACGGAACGGTGCACCGGCTGACCCCGGTGATCCGCGCCTGGCCCGGTGAGAACGCCCATCACCGGGCGGTGGAGGGGCTGGACGCCCTGGCGGCGATCGGCAGCGACGTGGCGCTGCTCCAGCTGCACGGCATCGCGCAGCGCGTGAAGTTCAAGGCCCTGAAGACGCGGGCCACGGAGAAGATCGCCGAGGTGGCGGCGGGGCTCGGTCTGACGGGCGAGCAGCTCTCGGACCGGCTGGTCCCCGACCTCGGTCTCGACGCGGACGGCTCCACGGTCGTGGACTACGGCGGCCGGACGTTCACCGTGGGCTTCGACGAGCAGTTGCGGCCCTGCGTCCGGGACGGCGACGGCGAGCTCCGCAAGGACCTGCCGAAGCCCGGGGCGAAGGACGACCCGGAACTTGCCCCGGCCGAGCGCAAGCGCTTCATGGCCCTGAAGAAGGAGGTCCGGACGCTCGCCTCCGACCAGGTCCGCCGACTGGAGGCGGCCATGCTGGCGGACCGCTCGTGGACGGCGCGGGAGTTCACCGAGCTGTTCGTCGGCCATCCCCTGGTGTGGCACCTGGTGCGCCGGCTGGTGTGGCTGAGCGAGGCGGACGGGGTGACCACGGCGTTCCGGGTGGCGGAGGACCGCACCTTCGCCGGCTCCGGGGGCGACGCGTTCGCGCTGCCCGAGGGGGCGACCGTGCGGCTGCCCCACCCACTGCGGCTGGGCGAGGCGGTGGCCGTCTGGTCGGAGGTGTTCGCGGACCACGGGATCGCGCAGCCGTTCCCGCAGCTCGGGCGCCCGGTGTACGCCCTGACCGAGGAGGAGGCCGCCGGCCACCGCCTGGGACGCTTCGAGGGGTTCAAGGTGCCCACGGGCAGGGTCCTCGGTCTGGAGCGGTACGGCTGGCAACGCGGGAACCCGGAGGACAACGGTGTGGAGCGCTGGATCTCCAAGCGGCTGGGAGACGGTTGCCACCTGGTGATCGCCCTGGACGGGGGCATCGCGATCGGCGCGGTCGACACGTACCCGGAGCAGACCCTGGAGACCGTCTGGCTCGACGTCGAACCGTCCGACTACTGGCACCACCGCCCCCACGACCTGCGGTTCGACGGCCTGGACGCGGTGACCGCCTCCGAGCTGCTGGCCGACCTGACCGCGCTCACCGAGGACGCGGTGTCATGACCGTACGGCACCCAGATACGCCAGCCCCGGGTGCGCCTTCACATAGCCGTCGACCAGGTGGTGGGCCACGGAGACCGAGTCGACCAGGGGGTGCAGGGCGAAGGCTCGGACCGCGTCCGCGCGCGATCCGCTCGCCGCGGCGTCCAGGACCGCGCGCTCGACGGCCTTCACCGAGGTGACCAGGCCGACCGCGTGGTACGGCAGGGGGTCGACGGAGACGGGGCGGGCGCCGTTGGCGTCGACCAGGCAGGGGACCTCGATCACGGCGTCCGCGTCCAGGACCGAAAGGGTGGACCTGTTGCGGACGTTGAGGATCAGCGTGGTCCGCTCGTCGCGGGCGATCGCCCGCATGAGGGCGAGGGCGACCTGCTCGTAGCCGCCGGATTCCAGGTCGCTCTCCTCGCGCTCGCCGGCTCCCGCGACGTCCCGGTTCTCCGACATGTAGGTCGCCTCCCGCTCCGCGCGGGTGCGGTCCCAGGTGGCCAGGGCGGGGGTCTGCGGGTCCCTCATCCGGCCGTAGAAGCCTTCCTGCTGCTCGCGGAGGAAGGCGCCCCGGGTCTGCGCGGCCTCCTGGTAGGCGCGGACGGCTTCCCGGTTGAAGTAGTAGTAGTGCAGGTACTCGTTGGGGATCGCGCCCAGCGAGCGCAGCCAGTCGGCGCCGAACAGCCGGCCCTCCTCGAAGGAGCCCAGCAGCCCGGGGTCGGCCAGCAGGCGCGGGAGTTCGTCGCGGCCGTCGACGTACAGCCCGCGCACCCAGCCGAGGTGGTTGAGGCCGACGTAGTCCACCCGGGCCAGGTCCGGGTCGGCGCCGAGGACGCGGGCGACGCGGCGGCCGAGGCCCACCGGCGAGTCGCAGATGCCGATGACGCGGTCGCCGAGGTGCCGGGACATCGCCTCGGTCACGAGCCCGGCCGGGTTGGTGAAGTTGATGACCCAGGCGTCCGGGGCGATCCGGGCGATGCGCCGTGCCAGGTCGACGGCGACCGGTACGGTGCGCAGTCCGTACGCGATGCCGCCCGCGCCGACCGTCTCCTGGCCGAGGACGCCCTCGTCGAGCGCGACGCGTTCGTCGGCGGCCCGGCCCGCGAGACCGCCGACGCGGATCGCCGAGAAGACGAAGCCGGCGCCGCGCAGGGCCTCGTCCAGGTCGGTCGTGGCGTGCACGGCGGGCGCGTCCGGGACGGCTTCGGCCTGCTCGGCGAGGACCCGGGCCACCGCGGTGAGCCGGTCGCTGTCCGTGTCGTAGAGGGTGACGGCCGTGACCCGGCCCTCGGCGTGGTCGGCGAGCAGCGCCCCGTACACCAGGGGTACCCGGAATCCGCCGCCGCCCAGAATTGTCAGCTTCACGCTTCCGCATGGTACGTGGCGCCCACGGGGCGTCCGGTGGAACTCCGGGCCGGCGGGTGCCGTCGCGGGGCGGCCCGGTGGCGGGGCGTCGCTGTCCGCCCGCCCGCCACCGGGCCGCCCTGTCGTCGCGCGAACCTCAGTCGCCGCCCCACCAGCGGGTCACGACGCGCCAGAGTCGGGCGGGTCCGCCGGGCTTGCGCTGGCGCGGGACCCGTCCGGACAGCGTCTCCGCCGATCCGTCGGCCGTCGCGGTCGCCCCGGCCGGGGCGGCGGACGACGGCGCGTGGGACCCGTCCAGGGGGGCGCGGACGGGGGTCGGGGCGGTGTGGCGTACGGCGGACTGGACCTCCCAGTCCTGGCGGGCCGCGGCGGGCCGGCCCATGGACGGCGGTTCCCGGTCGTCCTGCGGGGAGCGGGGGGCGAATTCGGCGGGGAGCTCGACCAGGTGACGGCTCATGAAGTTGCCGACCCAGCGCAGCTCGTTCTCGGCCACCGCGAGTTCGAGGTCGGGCAGCCGCAGCAGGAGGGCGTCCACGCCGACGTCCGCGATGGCGCGGCCGATGTCCTGTCCGGGGCACTCGTGGGGGCCGCCGCTGAACGCCAGGTGGGAGCGGTTGCCCTCCATGTTGGCGGCCAGGTCGGGGCGGACCACGGGGTCGGTGTTGGCCGGTGCGATGCCGACGATCAGGGCGTCGCCGGCCTTGATGTGCTTCCCGCCCAGTTCGGTGTCGCCGACGGCCCAGCGGCCGAAGACCGCGGTGAACGGCGGCTCGTCCCACAGGGTCTGCTCGACCGCCTCGGGGACGGTCATGTGGCCGCCGCTGAGCCGGGCCCGGAAGCGCGGGTCGGTGAGGACCATGCGCAGGACGTTGGCGATGAGGTTGGCGGTGGCCTCGTAGGACGCGATCAGGATGAGCCGCAGATGCTCGGCGACCTCCTGGTCGTTCATGTTCGCGGGGTGCTCGACCAGCCAGGTCGCGAAGTCGTCGGCCGGTTCGCGGCGGCGGCGCTCGACCAGGCGGGTGAGCGCTCCGACCACGTAGGCGTTGCTCTGGACGGCGGTCGCGGTGCCCTTGATCATGTCGCGGGCCGCCTCGACCATGCGGTCGTTGTACTCCTCCGGCATGCCGAGGATGGCGCACATGACCATCATGGGCAGCCGTTCGGCGAACTCGGCGACCAGGTCGGTGCGGCCCTCCTGGCAGAAGCCGTTGACCAGCCGGTTGCTGTACCGGTTGACGTGGCGCCGCACGCCGCGCGTGTCGATGCGGGCCATGGAGTCGGTGACCGCGCCGCGCTGGCGTTCGTGGCTGGCGCCGTCGGCGAAGACGCAGATCGGCTGCCAGGTGAAGATCGGTGCCAGCGGGTGGTCGGGGGCGACGCTGCCGTCCTGCAGGGCCCGCCAGCGGCGCGAGTCGCGGGAGAACTGCGAGGGCGTACGGGTCATGTGCAGGTTCTCGCTGTGGCCGAGGACCAGCCAGGCGGGCACGTCGCCGTGCAGCAGGACGGGGGCCACCGTGCCGTGTTCGGCGCGCAGCTTCTCGTACAGGCCGTGCGGGTCCTGTTCGGCCTCGGGGCCGTAGAGCCGGCGCAGACCGCCGGGGCCGACGCCCAGGCCGTGGGCCGGGCACTCGGGGGGCGGGACCTGGCCGTGCTCGTAGGGGAAGGGGGTTGTCACGATCGCTCCAGGGGTCGGGCCTCGGGGGCCGGACGGTCGGGGGCGCGGTGGGGACGCGCGGAACGGGTTCGGGTGCGCGGGAGGGTCAGCCGAGCGGGCGGGTGATGCTGTGCAGATAGCGCATCAGGGTCATCAGCACATCGCGGCTGGAGCCGCGCAGCCGGGCGTCGCAGTCGATTATCGGGACCTCCTCCGAGAGGTCCAGGGCGCCGCGCAGCGCCTCGACGGGGTACTTCGGGGCGTCGGGGAAGGTGTTGATGGCGACGACGAACGGCACCCCGCGTTCCTCGAGGCGCCCGATGACGTCGAAGCTGGTTTCGAGCCGGCGGGTGTCGAGGAGGACCACGGCGCCGAGGGCGCCCTCGAAGAGGCCGTTCCAGAGGAACCAGAAGCGTTCCTGGCCGGGGGTGCCGAAGAGGTAGAGGACCAGCTCCTCGCTGATGCTGATCCGGCCGAAGTCCATGGCGACGGTGGTGGCGGTCTTGCTCTCCACGCCGAAGTTGTCGTCCACGCCGACGCCGGCCTGCGTCATCGTCTCCTCGGTGGTCAGCGGCCGGATCTCGCTGACCGAGCCGACCATGGTCGTCTTGCCGACCCCGAACCCTCCGACGATCACGACCTTCACCGCGGCGGTGGCCGTGGTGGGCAGGACGTCCTCGCTGCGGGGGCCCGTGATCGTGTCAGAGTTTCTGAAGTCCATGCATCACCGCTTCGAGGAGGGAACGGTCCGGGAGGGTCGCGCGGACGATCGGGGCGCGCGATTCGATCAGACCGGTGGCGAGGAGTTCGGTGAGGAGTGAGGTCACCACGCTGAACGGCAGGCTGAGGTAGGCGGAGAGTTCGGCGACGGATAACGGTGCCTGGCAGAGCCGCAGGATCACGGCCTGCTCGGGCTGGACCGTCGGTGACGGCTCCGACTGCGAGACAATCATCGTGACCAGGTCGAGCGCTGCCCGCTCGCTGCCGTCGGGATCGCCGGTGATGACGTAGAGCCTCTCCGGATCGCTCAGCGCCGGGTCGGCCTTGCGGCGTTCTCGTCGGGGAGAGTTCATCCGGCCTGCCCGTCGTGGCGGGGCGGGCTCGTGAGATGGCCGCCGATGCGGACGACCATGTCGCGCATCCGCGCCCCGACGTGCCCGGCGTCCACCGTCTCACCGGCGAGCACCGCGAGGTAGGCCCCGGTGCCCGCGGCCATCAGGTAGAAGAAGCCGCCGGTGACCTCGATGACGACGAGCCTCATCCGGCCGTCGCTGTACGGGATCTCGGAGGCGACGGCCGCCGCCAGGCTCTGGAGGCCTGCGCAGGCCGCCGCGAGCCGGTCGGCGACGTCGGGGTCGCCGCCGTGCTGGGCGATGCGCAGTCCGTCGGCCGAGAGCACGACGATCTGGTGGATGTCCGGGACGTCGTCGGCGAGTTCCCTGAGCATCCAGTCCATGTTGCCCCGCTGCTGGATCACCGCTGATCTCCCTTGTCCCACGCGTCGTCAGAGTCTTCGCCGGCCCTGGGCTCCTGGGGCACGCCGTTGGCGGCCTTGGTGAACGCCTCCAGCCAGATGCCGGGGGGCGGTTCCTTGCCGCTGCCCTGTCCGGGGCCGTAGCCGGCGGTGGGGTCGGCGGCCTGTGCGGGGAGGTTGTGCGAGCCGAGGGGGGCGCGGCCGCGGCTGCGGCGCTGCGGGAGTCCGCCGGCGGTCCACTCCGTCACGATGGGCACGTCGTCCTGCATGGCGGCGGCCGGGATGGCAGGGGCGGCCGGGATGGCAGGGGCGGCCGGGCGGAACTCGGAGACCACCGGGCCGGTCGCGGGGCGCGCGGCGACGGGGCTGGGCTTGCGGCGCTTGCCGCGGGGTGGCACGACGTGCTTCATGTCGTCGAGGTCGATGTCGCTGGTGGGCCGGGAGGTGGCGCCGATGCCGTGGGCGATGCCGGGGGCCGGGCCGGTGGTGATCATGGCGCGGGGCACGATGAGCACGGCGCGTACGCCGCCGTACGCGGACTGGCGCAGCGAGATCTGGAGGTCGTACATCCGGGCGAGGCGGCCGACGACGGCCATGCCGAGGCGCGGGGACTCGCCGAGGTCGTTCATGCTGGACCCGGCCTGTGCCCGGGCGAGCATGCTCTCGGCGCGGGCACGGGCCTCCTCGCTGAGGCTGACTCCGCCGTCCTCGATCTCGATGGCGATGCCGGTCTGCACCTCGACCGCGGTGACGTGCACCCGGGTCTGCGGGGGCGAGTAGCGGGTGGCGTTGTCGAGGAGTTCGGCGCAGGCGTGGATGAGCGGTTCGACCGCGGTGCCGATGATGGCGACCTTGGCGATCGAGTGCAGGTCGACGCGCGGGTACTCCAGGATGCGCGACATGGCGCCGCGCAACACGCTGAACAGCGGTACGGGCTTGGGCCACTGGCGGCTGGGGCGGGCGCCGCCGAGGACCGCGATGGAGTCGGCGAGGCGGCCGATCAGCGCGGTGCCGTGGTCGATGCGGAGCAGGTCGTCGAAGACGTCGGGGTTGCGCCCGTGGTGCTCCTCCATCTCCCGGAGCTCGCTGGCCTGGCGGTGGACGATCGCCTGGACGCGGCGGGCGACGTTGACGAAGGCGCGCTGCGCGGAGTCCCGGGTCGCCTCCTCGTTGTCGATGATGTCGAGCACCGTGTAGACGAGGGAGCGCTGGGAATCGGGCAGGTGGCGGTAGACCGGGTCGGAGTCCACCACGTCGCGCAGCACCTCGTCGGGCGAATTGCCCACGCGCAGGCGGTGGATGGCGGAGGGCAGCAGCTCCTTGCCGATGCGGACGGTCTCTTCGTCGTGCTCGGCGATGCGCCGTTCCAGGACGGAGACGCGCTGTTGGTACTCGGTGCTTCGGCGGCGGATCGTCCGGCCGCGGCGGGCGATCTCCACGGAGAGCGCGGCGACCACGACGGTGGCGAACGCTCCGCACCAGACGACTGGTATCCGCGCGGGCTCGGCGACCAGCGCCGCCGCGGCGGCGGTCGCCCCCGCCATCACGACGACGGGAAGCAACAGGGCGCGGGCGACGGGGGCTTCCCGGCCGGCCGGCGGTGATTCAACACGGGCCATCTGAACCTCTGGCGGTTGATTCGGTAGGTATTCCGGAGATTCGGCGCTTGTCTGAACGAAGGGAACAAGCGCGCGAATTCACCTCAACTCGGCTTCACTGCGCGTGAGCTTAGTCAGATCGAATCAGCGCTTTCGCACATTCCTCCAACCCCCTGCGCGAGCGCTCCCGCGGTAGTACGCTCACGAGTTTTCCTACGCACCGCCTTCGAGCGTGTGCGGGGAGTAACGAGGCGGAGGAACAAGGAAGAATCGGCCCACAGGGCGAGAGATGGGCACATATGAACGAGGGTGCCCGTACGAGTGGTGCCGGGGAGATCTTCTAGCGGCGGGCGCCGCCGATACGCCCCTCCAGTTGCACCAGGAGCTCGCTGAGCTGGGCGCTGAGCCGGTCGCGGGGCTCGGCGTCGAGACCGGAGAGCACCGCGCGTTCGTACGCCAGCTGCCGGGGCAGCAGCCCGTCGACCAGGTCACGGCCCTCGTCGGTGAGGCGGACGTAGGCGACCCTGCGGTCGCGCTCGTCGCCGCGCCGGGCGATCAGGCCGCGTTCCTGGAGAACCCGCAGCCGCTTGGTGACGGCGGCGCCGGAGGAGAAGGTCTCCCGGGCCAGTTCACCGGGGGTCAGCTCGCGGTCGGTACGGCGTACGGCTCCGAGCAGGTCGAACTCCGCGCGGGTCAGGCCGGCCGCCCGCAGCGGGGCGTCCTCGGCCTGCTGGAGCAGCGCGGAGCAGCGGTTGATCCGGCCGATGAGCTCCATGGGCCCGGTGTCCAGATCCGGGTTCACGGCCTGCCACTGCCGGACCACCGAGGCGACGATGTCGTCGGTCACACCGCTCCGTTCTCCTGGGCGGGGACGAGCAGTCCCCGCCGTTTCGCTGTCGCCGCGAGCGTACGGTGTCCGGCCTGCTCGGCGGCGAGCACCGCCTCCCGGGGCAGGGCCGGCTGCCACCACTCGCCGGCCGCGGTGTCGTCCGCCTCGCGCAGCTCGACCAGGGAGCCGGTGAGCCGGCGGCGGGCGGCGTCCAG
>NZ_JAAGNI010000402.1 GCF_010550605.1 Streptomyces sp. SID9727 | reverse complement strand
TGCTGGAGGCGTGTCCGGCGTCGATGGACATCCGTCGCGCGCCGCTGATGCGTCTCACCCTCGCCCAGGACCCCCAGCAGGACCGCTGGCTGCTGGCGTTGCAGAGCCACCACCTGATCCGCGACCACCAGGCGCTGGAGATCCTCTTCGCCGAGGTGCGCGCGCACCTGGAGCAGGAAGAGGCCCAGCTGCCGGAGCCTGCGCCGTACCGCGACTTCGTCGCACACGCACGCCTGGCGGTCTCGGTCGAGCAGCACCAGGCCTACTTCGCCCGCGAGCTGGGCGAGGTCGAGGAGCCGACCGCGCCTTACGGGGTGCTCGACACCCACGGCGACGGCAGCGGTACCGGCGAGGCCGTGGTGGAGTTGCCGGCGGAGGCCGCCGAGCGCCTCCGGGTGCAGGCGCGGCGTCACGGGGTGAGTGCGGCGGCGTTCTTCCACTTGGCGTGGGCACGGGTCGCCGCCGCGACCACCGGCCAGACCCACCCGGTCTTCGGCACCGTCCTCCTCGGACGCATGGACGCCGGCGACGCGTCGAACCGGACCCCGGGCCTCTACATCAACACCCTCCCCATCCGCATCGACGCCACCCAGACCCTCGCCGACGGCCTGAGCTCCGTGCAGGTGCAACTGTCCGAACTCCTGGCCCACGAGCACGCACCGCTCACCCTCGCGCAGCAGGCCACCAGCCTCCCCGCCCAGAGCCCCCTGTTCACCTCACTCCTCAACTACCGACACAGCCGAGGAGCCGACGACACCGGAACCGGGCTCGCCGGGGTGACCCCCCTCTTCGGGCAGGAACGCACCAACTACCCGCTCACCGCCTCGGTCGACGACACCGGTACCGGGTTCCGGCTCTCCGTACAGGCGGGCCGGCCGATCGACCCGGAGGTCGTCTGCGCGCTGCTGCACACCACCGTCGAGAACGTGGTCGGTGCCCTGGAGGAACAGCGGGACACCCGGCTCGACCGCATTCCGGTTCTCGGCGCCCAGCAGCACGAGCAGCTGCTGACGACGTGGAACGACACGGTGTCCGAGATACCGGCTGCGACGATTCCGGAACTGTTCGAGGCACACGTCGCACGGGCTCCGGAGGCTCTCGCCGTGGTCGCCGATGGGGTCGACATGACGTACGCCGAGCTCGATGCGAGGGCCAACCGTCTCGCGCGGCTGCTCAGGGCACGCGGTGTGGGTGCGGGCACGAGCGAGGGCGCGGAGACGCTCGTCGGCGTGTGTCTGGAGCGAGGCGCCGAGCTGATGGTGGCGCTGCTCGCGATAGCGAAGGCGGGCGGCGCGTACATGCCGATCGACGCAGCGTACCCGGCCGACCGCATCGGATACATGCTGCAGGACGCGGCGCCGGTCATGGTGCTGGTCTCCTCGGACACGGCACCGCTGCTGCCCGCCCCCGCCGCGGCTTCCGACGCGGCAGCGGTGCTGCCGCCCTCCGCCCTGGTGCTGGACGCGCCGGAGACGGTGGCGGAACTGGCGGCTCTGGACGCCGCCGCACCGGTCGGCCGCACGGTGCGGGCCGCCGATGCGGCGTACGTGATCTACACCTCCGGTTCCACCGGCAGGCCCAAGGGCGTGCTGGTCTCCCACGCGGGTGTGGCGAGCCTGGTGGCGGGTCACGAGCGCTACCTGGGAGTCGGTGCCGGGTCGCGGGTCGGGCAGTTCGCCTCGGCGGGCTTCGACACCTTCGGCTGGGAGTGGTTCATGGCACTGCTGACCGGCGCGGCCCTCGTGGTGATCCCGCAGGACCGACGTCTCGGCGAGGCCTTGCCGCACTTCCTCACAGAGCAGCGGGTGACGCACGTGACGCTGCCGCCGGCAGTTCTGGCCACTCTCCACGAAGGGTCGATCGCCCAGGACGTGGTCCTGGTGACCGCGGGTGAGGCGTGCCCGCCGGACGTGATGGCGCGCTGGGCTCGTGGCCACCGCTTGTTCAACTCCTTCGGCCCGACCGAGACCACGGTCGACGCGACGCTGTGGCGCTGCGATCCGTCGGCGGGAGAGGTGTCGATCGGCTCGCCCGTGCTCAACACCCGGGTGTTCGTGCTGGACGAGTTCCTGGCCCCGGTCCCGGTCGGTGTGGCCGGTGAGATGTACGTGGCCGGTGCGGGCCTGGCCCGCGGATACCTGGGGCGTGCGGGGCTGACGGCGGAACGGTTCGTCGCCTGCCCGTTCGGGGCCGCGGGCGAGCGCATGTACCGTACCGGCGACCTGGCGCGGTGGCGTGCGGACGGCACGCTGGACTACCTGGGGCGCACCGACGACCAGGTCAAGATCCGCGGCCACCGCATCGAGCTCGGCGAGATCGAAGCGGCCCTGCTCGGCCGCTCGGACGTCGCCCAGGGCGTCGTGATCGTCCGGGAGGACGTACCCGGAGACCGTCGGCTCACCGCCTACGTCGTGCCCACCGCGGGCACGGCGGTGGACACCGCCGCGATCCGGGCCGACCTGACGTCGGTACTGCCGGGGTACATGGTCCCCTCGGCGACCGTCGTCCTGGACGCCATCCCGCTGACGGTCAACGGCAAGCTGGACCGCCGTGCCCTGCCGGCTCCCGACCGCACCGCGGTGCCGGCGGCGTCCTACCGGGAGCCGCGGACCGGGGACGAGCGGCTGGTCTGCGGGGTGTTCGCCGAGGTGCTCGGCCTGGAGCGGGTGGGTATCGACGACAACTTCTTCGAGCTGGGCGGCCATTCGCTGCTCGCGGTGACGCTCGTGGAGAAGTTGCGCTCGACGCTCGGAGTCGCACTGGGGATACGGAACCTGTTCGAGACCCCGACGGTCGAATCCCTCGTGCGGGGGCTGAGCCGGCCGGCCGGAGCCGACGGGCTCAAGGTCCTGCTCCCGCTGCGCACGGAAGGCACCCGGCCGCCGTTCTTCGCGGTGCACCCGGCCGGCGGCCTCAGCTGGTGCTATGCGCCACTGACCGGGATCATGCCCGAGGCATGGCCGCTGTACGGCCTCCAGGCACGCGGCCTCAGCGAGGAGGGCGCCCTGCCCGGCTCAGTGAAGGAGATGGCAGCGGACTACCTCGCGCGGATTCGCGAGGTCCAGCAGTCGGGCCCGTACCACCTGCTGGGCTGGTCCCTGGGCGGTGTCGTCGCACACGAGATGGCGGTGCAGCTTCAGGAGGCCGGCGAGGAGGTCGCCGCACTGGTCGTGCTCGACGCCTATCCGTCGGCGGGCCGGGAGAGGGCCGAGCAGGACGAGGAGGTCGACTGGACGGACGCCGTCCTGCGGGTCGGCGAGCGCTTCGGGCTCGACCTCTCCGACGAACAAGTGGCCAGGGCCGAGAGCGTGCGGGCAAACAACATCGCCCTCGCGACCGCGCACGTACCCAGCACGTACCAGGGTGACCTGATCCATGTGGCGGCCCTGCTGGGCAAGCCGGAGGGCGTGCCGCTCGGGGCCAGGTGGAAGCCGTACGTCATGGGAGAGGTGGTCCAGACCGCCCTGCCCTGCCAGCACCACGAACTGGCCAGGCCGGAGTCGCTGCGCGCGGCCTGGGACACGGTGGCCGAGCGGTTGGCGGGCGAGCCCTCGGAGGGCTGACACACGAGGCCGGGGGCCATCGCCGATCGACTGGCGATGGCCCCCGGCCCGTTCTCCGGTCCGGGCGGCAACGCGACACCGGGACAGGGGATGGGATACGAGGCATCGGCCGGCCGATGGGCCGCGCAACCCGGCCAACGGCCGGACCAGGCGGCCCCATCCGGTGAGCGGCGACGGACAACATGCCCGCGGCACCGCGGTCAACTCGCCGTGAGCGCGCTTTTTTCGTGTGGCCGGCACCACCCCCGGCGCGTGAATTCTGGCGCAACCACAGAGCCTCGTGACGACCCCGAACCAGCATCATCAGGGTGTATCCGGATGAGCCGGTCACCGAGCGGAAACGCTGTCATAGCCGATGAATCGACTCAAGCCGGGTGAGCGTGAGCGGGACCTTCCCGTGTGCTCCGCAGTGCGCTGGTTTCCGCTACGCGGAGGAGTGGCGAACACCTGCTTCCGCTCCGTGGAGGTTCTGGGTGCAAGGTCCCTGACCTGCTATTTGTCCATGCCTGAGAAACCAACAAGAGTCAACGCGACGCCTCTTGACGGTGCAGACGGCGACGACGCATAGTCACTTTGTCCGCGAGGCGGAGGGGGAGTCTTCGTGTGGTGGAGGTGTGGGCGTGGGAGTCGACGTGGATGACCGGGACCGGATGGCCGGAGAGACGCCGAGGTCAGAGGCGAAATCCGGCCATTGCACGCGGCCCGGAGAACGTGCACCGTCCTGGGCATCGGTAGCGGTGTCGGGGTTCTTCCGGGCCCCGCGATCAAGCCGCCGGCCTGCCTGGCAGGCCGCTGCGGCCATCGGATTCCCGTAGTGAACCGCGGAGGGATCGACTCGGCCGCCGACGCCGTCGCATTCCCCCTTGCCGGTGCGACTGCCGTACGGGTGGGCACCGCGACCCGTGACCGTCGGTAAGCCATGGTCGAGGCCGTCCGCACACTCGACGAGGCGTGCCGGACTCGGCGTCGTCCACGTCGCCGACGTCCATCGCCTCCACCACCACAGGAGACCGTATGCGAGGGGCCGACGCCTTCCCGGTGAACGACGGGGCCGATGCGACGGCCGAGGCGGGTGCGCCGCGTCCCGCGTCCGTCGGCTCGGCCGGAGGGAACGCGGTCTCCGCCCCGTCCTGTCGGCACGCGAGAGGCGGTTTACCCCTGCCGATGCCGGCCTTGGCGCTCTCCGCGGTCGGTGGGGAACTCCGCTTGCCGCCAGCTGCGTGACCGCCACGGTCACGAGGCTGCTGACACCCCCCGACCGCCGCGCCGCCGGCCGCGTCGCGCAGCCCAGCCGATAGCAGTCGCACAAAGGAGACCTCCATGCAAGTTGTGGTTCGAGCGCTGGAAGTGCTGCGGGCCGTGGCGGCCAAGCCCAAGGGCGCCACGCTGCAGGAGCTGCACAATGAACTGGGTATCCCGACGGGAAGCCTGCACCGGCTGCTCGCCACGCTGGCGGCAGAGGCGTTCGTCACCCGCTCCGCAATGAACCGCCGCTACTTCCTCGGCCCCGTCGCCCACCAGCTCGCCGAGGGGAACCAGCACCGGTCCGCGCTTCTGGTCACCCCGCACCACGCGGTGGTCGCAGCGGCGGAGGCGAGTGGCGAGACCGTCTTCCTCACGGAGCTCATCGGCGACAGGGCAGTGTGTGTCGCCCTGTCCGAAGGGCGCCACCCTTTGCGCCTGTTCGTCCGCATCGGTCAGGAGATGCCGCTGCACGCCGCCGCGTCCAGCCGGTCGATCCTGGCCTACTGCCCCGATCCCGTGGTGCGAAGGCTGCTGGGCAAGCACGATCTCGTGGCGTTCACGGAGGAGACGCCACGGACCGTCGAAGAGGTGCTCGATCACCTCGCGCTGGTGAGGACGCGTGGGTACGACGTGTGCGACGACGAGCTCGACCGGTGTGTGTGGGCCGTGTCGTCGCCGATCTTCACCTCCACGGGTTCGGTCGCCGCGAGCGTGACCCTCACCGCGGCGGGCGGCCGTATGCGTGATGAGCGGGCCCGCGCCGAGGCTTTGCGGACCATCCAGGCCGCCGCCCACGACCTTTCGGCCGAACTGGGCTTCAGCGGGGGGAGGCCCGGCACCGCGGGCGTGCCCGCTCGGTCGACGCAGCTCCGCCAGGAGTCGAAGCACCCGGCCACGCCTCGGGCGGATCCCTGGGAGCCACCCGGGGCGATGTCCGTGGACCACCTCCCTGCGAAGGAGTCTCGATGAGCCTTCACTCGATCCCCGCACTGAATGGAGAGAGGAACTCCTCATGAGTAACGCATCCGGCCCGACCACCACCGTTTCCGAGGCCGTCCGGGAGCTGGGCACGGCATCCGACGTCTACGGACCGACACTGAACACGACGGTCTCCCTGAGCGCGGTGGAGGTCGTCGGCACAGCGCTCTGCGAGACCCTGCGTCCGTACTGTCCCACCACACTCGCGTTCTGGAACTCCAGTGACGACAGCGTGCTCGGTCACGTCGTCGCCCGGGAGCTCGGTGCCTCAGTGGTCCGCGCGGACGAACTCGCGGGTATCGCCGCGCTCTCCAACGAGATCGGCGCCGGCGCGCGCGTCGTACTGCTCGCGACCGCCTGGACCAACGAGAAGTACCTGAAGGCGCTTACGGCGATCGTCCGGAAGCGCTCGGCCGAAGTCGTCGCCATCGCCTCGGTGTTCGAGAGCCCGGCAGTGCGCGACCTCGGGGTGCCCGCGGTCCGCCTGCTCGACGCGGACGGGCGGGGTGCCGAAGGGCCGGCGAGGACCTCGGAAGCCGAGGCATGACCCGTTTCAGCGAACCCCACGTAATGGGAGCGCTCCCAGCGCGCCTGGACGATGGTCACGGGCATCGTCCAGGCGCCACTCCCGCGCCAGGCATGGTGACCACGGACCGCGCTGGACGCCTGCGCCAGGCGGCGCCACACCACGGTCATCCGTTCTCCGCTGAAAGAGGCCTCATGCACCGCGCTGTCGCCACGCCGGATCCCGCCGAAGAGATGATGCCGCAGCTCTGGGAGCTCGAAGGCGCCACGGACACCGTCTACCGGGCGATCCTGCGACGTCCCGGAGTGCGTGTCGACGATCTCCAGGCCAGTTTGCAGATCGGCCAGGGCGAGTTCCGCCAAGCCCTGCGGACACTCTCCGATCTCGCGCTCATCCACAACTCCTGGGAGCGGGCCGGGGAGATACACCCGGTCAGTCCGCAACTCGGCTTCCAGGCGCTGCTGGCCAGGAAGCAGGGCGACATCGCCCGACAGCAACTGGCGCTGGAGGAGACCCGTGCGCAACTGGGCTCGATGGTCGACCACTACATGGGGCAGTTCGCGGCCGCTCGCGGCATGGGCGTCGAGCGCATCCACGGAGCCGCCACCGTGCGCATGCGCACGCGGCAGCTGATGTCGGTCACCGAACGGGAGCTGATGGTGCTCGCCCCGGACGGGCCACCGGGGGAGGGGAGCGGGCCGATGTCCGAACCGCTCACGGAGACGATGTCGTCCCGCCCGGTCGAGGTGCGGGCCGTGTTCCCCGAGCGTGTATGCCGAGCCCGGGAGTTGGAGGGGCAGTCGCCGGAGCCGGCGCAGCGCCCCGCGGAGTACCGAACGGTGCCGGAACTCTCCATCTGTCTCCGCATCGCGGACCGCCGGACGGCCCTGGTCCAACTGAACAGCGAAGACCCGTCGCGGGAGGCACTCGTCATCGAGGAGCCCGCCATGGTCGCCATCCTGGTCTCGTTCTTCGAGACCGTCTGGTTCTCGGCCGTCCCGTTCAGTGCCGCGACGCGTGGCGACGAGGCGCTCTCCCCGCAGCACATCGAACTGCTGCACCTGCTGGGGGAGGGGCTCACGGATGAAGCCGCGGCGAGGAGGATGGGCATCTCGCTGCGGACCGAGCGCCGGATGCTCACCAAGCTCTCGCAGTGTCTCAACGCGCACAGCAGATTCCAGCTGGGGCAACGTGTCGCCGAGCGCCGGCTGCTGTAGTCCCGCGGCATGTCGCCATGCGAGGTGGACGGCGGCGGCGCTGTACGCGATGCCGCCGCCGTCCGATGAGCCTACTTGCAGTTCTGGCAGCCGCGCTTCACGGCACCGGTCGACAGCTGGCGCAGGACATCAGAGTTCACGTTCATGATTAATCTCCGAATCGATTGGTATGCCTGGTGGCATACGCGGTCAGAAAACGGTTCCGAACCGACTGGATATTCTGGAACCGCCGAGATGAAGCGTCCCACTCCGAATCCCCGAGTGCCACTCAATTCGCATGGCACGAATAAGCCTGGCATGTTCTTGCCGCGAACTCGTGTGGCACGAAAGTGCCTGGAGACTTTGTGTCACCCTCCGGGGGTGGCCCATCTCCGACGTGTCCGGCACGCTTCTGCGGGGCGAATGCCAGGAGCCCACTTCGAAGGCCGTTGCTCACGTAAGGACTTCAGATGGCATGCAAACACGTCACGAGCGAGGTTTCTGCGGCGGATCGGGAAATTCTGGAGGGCCAGCCTTCGTGCATGTGCCAGCTCATGAAGAAGTCGCCCAGGCTGCCGTGCGGGAGCTGTGGTAGCCGGTAGCCGGCGGCACGGCAGCCGCCACGACCTTGCGCGAGAACGAGACCTGAGGGGGCTGCGTCGATGACGGCACCTGGACACATGGACTTTGAAGGATTGCTCGGCGTCAGGCGACGCGCTGCGCGCGAGGAACTCGCCGAGACCGTGCGAGCACTGGCGACGCAGCAGGAGCCGCACAGCAAAGCCATCCCGATGGCACCGCTGCACGCCTTCTACGAACCACGGCTCTACAGCCAACTGGTACTCGGCGGATTTCCCTCCATGACGGCCGACCAGCTCCTCCTCGCCGCCACACCGGACGAAGAGACCGCGTTCTCCGTCCTCACGGACGACGAAGGCGTGATCCATCTGCCCGGTCTCGGGCGGTACGCGACCGAGCACCGCTCCGTCGCACGCTCCGTACGCCGAGTGCCCGGGACCCGTGCGCTCGAACTGGAGGGCGGCGACGAGACGTACGCGCTCGAGCCGGCCGGCTTCGTTCCGGGTACCCGCATCGAGCTTGCCGAGCGGCTCGACCCTCTTCTGCGGGCGTTCCTCGACATGTATATCGACGAACCCGAGAAACTGGCCGTCGTCAGCGATGGCAGCGCGTACCTGCCGCAGATCGGACGCGCACTCGAAGTGATCGCGGCCGTGAGCCCTGTGTACCACCAGGCCCTCGTCGAGTCCCTGCGGGCGGTCCTGCTCTTCCGGCACCCGACAGCGGAGTCGTTCGCGGCTCTGGGCATGCACGGAATGATCTTCCTCAACGTTCCCGAGGGAGCGAGCGCCGACTACTTCGTCGAGGAACTCGTCCACCAGGGCGGCCATGTGCTCTTCAGCGAGGCGACCCTGCACCGCGGTGACTTCTTCCAGGTGGACCCCGAGTCCCCTCTCTCGGAGATCATCGGGCGGGAGGACCCGCGGAGCGTGTACGACGCCTTCCACGGGCTGTTCACGGAGCACATGGAGTACCAGATCGTTCTCGGCGCCCTGGACGACGGTCCGGACCTCGCCGACGAGCGCCCGTCCTTCGAAGAGCACCTGCGCTCTGTGGCCGCCCGGCACCAGCGCGACCTGCGCTTGATCGAGCCGCACGCGGACAAGGTCTTCACCGAGCTCGGCAACGAGGTGTTCACCGCCTTCCAGCAGACCTACGAGCAGGCGGCGCGCAGCCACCCCGGGCTGTTCGGTGGTCCCACCGATGCCGAGGAACTGCTGCGTGAGCTGATCGCGATCCCGAGCGTCAACCCGCTGCTGCCGGGTTCCGAAGGCGTCCCCGACGAGCGGGACGTGGCCGCCTTCGTCGCGGAACGGCTGCGGGCCGCGGGCGTCGAGGTCCACACGCAGGAGGTGTCCGCCGGCCGGTGCAACGTGATCGCCAGGCTGCCCCGCGCGGGACAGGCCGACGACGCTGTCGTCCTGCTCAGCGCTCACATGGACACCTACCCGGCGGGCGGCCCGCGCGCGGCGTACGAGCCGGTCGGCGACGGCCGCACGCTGTACGGGCGAGGCAGCGCGGACGCCAAGGGGTCCCTCGCGGCCATGATGACGGCCTTCCTCCAGGCCGCGGCCGAGCCGGACAGGCGCGAGGCGTATCTGGCCGCCACCGTCGACGAGGAGTGCCTTCTGCGCGGCGTTCGCGGTCTGGCCGAGCACGGCATGCGCCCCACCCTGGGCATCACCGGAGAGCCCACCCTGCTGGCCCCCGTCGCCGCGCAGAAGGGCATCGTCCGCGGCACGTTCCTGGTGAGCGGGCCCCCCTGCCACGCGGCCTATCCCTCCGACGTCACCGCCGTCTCCTGCGCGGCCGAACTGGTCGGCGCGGTCGGTCGCCTGAACACGGAGCTGGGCGCCCGTCCCGGCCACTCCTCGCTGGGTTCCCCCACCGTGACGGTCACCCGGCTGGACAGCTCCGGCGGGATGAACCTCAGCGCGGCGGAAGTGACCGTCGCCTTCGACGCCCGCTTCCTGCCGGGGACGACCGGCGAGGAGTTCGCCGCGAGCATGGAGAGTGAGCTGCGCGCACTGCTGCCGGCCCACGTGGACTTCGTCCTCCAGCCCTTGTCCTTCGTCTCACCGCCCAACGAGGCGTCGTCGGCGGACCCGCTGGTCGCCGAGTTCTACGCGGTCGTGCGAGACGTGGCGGGGGCCTGCGAACCGGAGGCGTTCGCCTACGGCAGTGAGGCGGGCGTGCTGGCGGAGTTCTGCCGGGCGAGCCTGGTCTTCGGCCCCGGCGACGCGCGCTGCTCACACGCTGAGACCGAGGGCGTCGAACTCGGACAACTCACCGCGGCCACCGAGATCTACCGCAGCATCCTGCTCGGCGCTCAGCCGGGACGGCGGCACCCCCATCAAGACAGGAACACGAAGTGACAGCAGCATCCCCCGACCGCCCGTTCGAGACCGCACGCGAGCGTCTGTGCCTGGCCCTCGACCTCCACGACCGAAGCGAGATCCTGCGCCTGGTGGACGAGCTGAAAGACCTCATCGGGTACTTCAAACTCAACTCGGCCTTCACGCTCCACGGGCCCGAGCTCGTCCGGGAGATCCTGGAGCGGGACGTCAAGGTCTTCATGGACCTCAAACTCCATGACATCCCCCACACCCTGTCCGGTTACGGCCATGCCGTGACGAGCCTCGGGGCCCACATCGTCACCCTGCACACGGGCGGCGGGACCGAGATGATGCGCGCGGCGGTGACCGCGGCGGACAGGACGGCCGCCGAGCTGGGCGTCGAGCGCCCGAAGCTGGTGGGCGTCACCCTGCTCACCAGTGTCGACGAGCAGACACTCAACGGCGACCTCCATGTGCCCGGCACGGTCGAGGACGAGGTCAGGCGCAGGGCCCTGCTGGCCGCCGAGGCGGGTCTCGACGGCATCGTCTGCGCGCCCTCGGACATCGAGGCGGTCAGGCACGGTCTGCCGGAGGACTTCTTCTACGTGACGCCGGGCACCCGGTCTCCGGGCGAGAGCGGTAACGATCACAAACGGATCGGCACCCATGCCGAGGCACTGGCCGGCGGCTCTTCGCTGCTGGTCCTGGGACGCCGTATCCATCACGCACGCGACCGGCGCCGGGCCGCGCTCGAAGTGCTGCGCGAGATCGAAGGAGCCGCCTGAGCATGCTTCGCCTTCCCGACAAGGCTGTCATCGCCTGCGTGCACCTTCCGCCGACTCCCGGAGCCCCCGGGTACGGCGGCAGCGTCGGTCACATCTACGAGTCGGCGCTCGCCGATGCCGCGGTCTTCCTGCGACACGGGGTGGACGCCCTGATCGTCGAGAACTTCAGGGACGCCCCGTTCTACCCGCAGACCGTCCCGCCGGAGACCGTCGCCACCGTCGCCGGCGTCACACGCGAAGTCGTCAGGATGTCGTCCGTGCCCACGGGTGTCGCGGTGCTGCGCAACGACGCGTCGGCGGCCCTGGCCATCGCCACGGCGACGGGTGCCGCGTTCATCCGCGTCAACGTGCACGTCGGCGCGGTTCTGTCCGAGCAGGGCATCGTCACGGGCAACAGCCACGAGACCCTGCGTCTGCGCCGGGCCCTGGGCAGCGATGTCGCGATCCTCGCCGACGCCCGGGTCAAGCACTCCCAGCCATGGGCCTACCCCAGCCTCGCCACCGAGGTCAGGGACCTCTCGCAGCGCGCGGACGGCATCGTCGTCTCCGGCGAGCTCACGGGTCTCGAGACCAGCCCGGAAGACCTGCTGACGGCGCGCAAGGCCAGCGGAAGCCCCGTGTACGTCGGCTCCGGCACCACCCCGCAGAACCTCTCCGCCGTGTACCCGCACGCCGACGGGTTCATCGTCGGCAGCTACTTCAAGGTGGACGGAGTACCTGGAAACCAGGTGGACGAATCACGGGTGGCCGCCTTCATGGCCGAGGTGCGGACGCTGCGCGAGAGCGCACAGCCGTGACCACGACCCACAGCCATCCGCGACAAGCAGGACAAGCAGAACAAGCACAGGGACGGAACATGCCAGAACGCAGGGTCGACGACGCGGCCATGGCCGAGCTCTTCAAGCCGGAGCGCACCGACAAGGGACTGCTCGTGTCCATCGTCGGATTCGACGGCTCGGGCAAGACCACCCAGATCGAGCGGGTCGCCGAGGCCATCCGCGCCACGGGGCGCGAAGTGGTGGAGACCCGCCAGCCCACGGACTGGTACCGGGAGCTGCCACAGGTCCGGGTCTTCCACGACCAGGGCGGCTCGGTGGAGGCCGCGTACATCCTCGCCCTGCTGGCTGCAGCCGACCGGCGCCGGCATGTGATGGAGGTGATCGATCCGGCGTTGGAGCGCGGGGCCGTGGTGCTCTGCGACCGCTACATCTACGCCACCCTCGGCGTGCTCGTGCACCGCGGCGTCGATTTCCGCTTCCTGGCGACGATCAACCAGGGGATCCCACGACCCGACCACGCGTTCTACCTTCGCCTCCCGACCGACCAGCTGCTGCGCCGCCTGCACGAACGCGACGGCGGGAAGCTGCAGTTCGAGGAGAGGTCGGCCGAACGCATCGAGTCCATCACCCGCACCTATGAGGAACTCGGGGCCGAGCTGGTCCACATCGACGGCACCGCCACCCGCGAGGAGGTCACGGAGTCGATCCTCCGCCACATGCGGAACGGCTGAGCAGAGCGGGCGGAGATGCGCTGCCGGCCTCGGCGGAGCGGCTGCCGCAGAGCACGGTGAAGCCCCCTGGGACCGCTGCTGGGGACGGGAGCGCATCGCACCGGGACCGGGGCGCTCCGCCTCGGTCCCGGTGCGGCGTCGCTGCCGCCCCCGGACGGGACGTCCACTGTGCGTTCCGTGATGAACTGTCCCCTCCTGTCCGGCGGTGCCACGTGGCACGCGCCGGACACTTGTTTCCGCGCCCAGGCCGCGGTGCTCGCCCGCCGGAAGCAGCCCGTCATTGTCATCCCGTGGCACCCGATGAGGTCTTTATTTCCGCGAGGCGGAGATTTGCAATCCAGTTTCCCCGTGAAGTGGAATCGTTTAGCCAAAGAGGCGTGAGCTGCCCTTTCAGTGTTCTGGGGACCCGGGAGACCAATTTCTTCGGAATCTCTTGACAGAGGCGGATGCCGAACACATCCTCAATTCATCCACGACGCGGAGGAGCTTTTTCCATATGACGGATGATTGTGACGGCCCACTGGTCCTCGACGATCGCGACCGTCTGTTCGACGCAACCGCCGACACCGGTATGGACCTGACGGTCGACATCGGCAGGCTCACCCTGGCTAACCCGGTGATGCCGGCGTCCGGGTGCTTCGGCCCCGAGCTGGGCGGCCTGATGCCGGTCGGCAGCCTCGGAGCCGTGGTGACCAAGACGCTGTTCGCCGACCAGCGCTCGGGGAACCCCGCCCACCGGCTGACCGAGAGCGCGCACGGCATGCTCAACAGCGTGGGCATCCCGAGTCCCGGCACCGCCGGGTTCAAGCGGGAAGTACTGCCCGCCTACCGGGCCTTCGGTGTGCCGGTGGTGGCGAGCGTGGGCGGGCTGACCGTCGACGAGTACTGGCGGGTGGCCGATGAGCTGGCCGACGCCGATGCCGACGCGTTCGAGGTCAACGTTTCCTGCCCCAACCTCGAACACGGCGGCCTGGCGATCGGCACCGACGCCGCGGCGGTCGAGAGGGTGGTGGCGGGCATCGCCGCCCGGACCAGCCTTCCCCTGCTGGTCAAGCTGACCCCGAACGTGACCTCCATCGGTGATGTGGCGCGCGCCGCGGAGTACGCGGGCGCCACCGCGGTCACCGTCTGCAACACCTTCCCCGGCATGGCGATCGACATCCGGTCCCGCCGTCCTGTGCTCGGCAACGGCATCGGCGGGCTCTCGGGCCCGGCGGTCAAGCCGCTGGCTCTGCGGCTGGTGTGGCAGGCGGCCTCCGCGGTCGACATCCCCGTTGTCGGATGCGGAGGCATCGGCACCGCCCGCGACGTCGTGGAGTTCCTGCTCGCCGGGGCGACGGCAGTGCAGGTCGGCACCGCGACCTTCACCCACCCCTACGCCATGGCCGAGATCGTCCGCGATCTGCCCGTCCTGTGCGCCGACCTCGGCGCCGCCCGCCCGAACGAACTCATCGGCGGACTCCACTCTTAATTCCCTGCGGGAGAATTCATGTTCGACGTTGGCGACGCGACAGTGAAGGTGCCTGATTCCGGTCGGCCGGATACCGCGGCACAAGAGGAAAAGGTCAGCCCGTATGCCAAGAAGGCGGTCGTCGCCTCCTCGCTCGGCTATGCGATGGACGGCTTCGACCTGCTGATCCTCGGCTTCTCGCTGTCGGCCATATCCGCGGACCTGAGCCTGGGCGACACCCAGGCCGGGTCGCTGGCCACGATCACGCTGTTCGGCGCGGTGCTCGGCGGGGTGGTCTTCGGGATCCTGGCCGACCGGATCGGCCGTGTGAAGATGCTGACCTACTCGGTCGTCTTCTTCGCGGTGTTCACCGGCCTCACCGCGCTGGCCCACAGCTTCGCCGAGATCGCCGTCTACCGGTTCCTCGCCGGTATCGGTATCGGCGGCGAGTTCGGTATCGGCATGACGCTGGCCGCCGAGGCGTGGCCGGCCAGGAAGCGGGCCAGGGCCACCGCCTGGGTCGGCCTGGGCTGGCAGGCCGGGGTCCTGGTCGCCGCACTGGTCTCGGCGCCCGTGCTGGGGCTCTGGGGCTGGCGCGGGCTGTTCCTCCTCGGTGCGCTGCCCGCGGTGATCGCCATCGTCTTCCGCTCCCGCCTGCACGAGCCGGAGAAGTTCGTCGCCTACAAGGCGAGCCGGCAGAACAAGCCCAAGGCCTCGCTGCGACTGCTGGTCGCCGACGGCAGGACCACCCGCACGACCATCGGCGTGCTGGTCCTCACCTCGGTCCAGAACTTCGGCTACTACGGCATCATGATCTGGCTGCCGACGTACCTGGCCGACCGGTTCGACTACAGCCTCACCAAGTCGTCCGCCTGGACCGCGGTCACCGTCGTCGGTATGGGGGTGGGCATCTTCGTCTTCGGGCAGCTCGCCGACCGGATCGGCCGCCGAAGGTCCTTCTGGGCATTCCAATTCGGCGCGGCTGCCTCGGTGTTGATCTACAGTCAGCTCGTGTCACCCTGGGCGCTGCTCATCGGAGGCGCCGTCATGGGCGCGTTCGCCAACGGCATGATCGGCGGGTACGGCGCGCTGATCGCCGAGCTGTATCCCACCTCGGTGCGCTCCACCGCGCAGAACGTCCTGTTCAACATCGGGCGCGCTGTGGGCGGTCTGGCCCCCGTCGCGGTGGCGATGGCCGCTGACGAGGTCGGGCTCAGCATGGCGATCGGCCTGCTCACCGTGATCTACGTCCTGGATATGGCTGCCATGTTCCTCATACCCGAGCAGCGTGCACAGGAGCTGGCATGAGCCCGGCGGTGGCCACATCCTCCCGCCCCACCGCTCTCTGGAGACAGAACGTGCAAGTTGTCATTCGCGCGCTGAACGTGCTGCGAGCCCTCGCGCCGAAGACCAGGGGCGCCACGCTGCAGGAGCTGCACGAGGAGCTGGACATCCCGGTCGGCAGCCTGCACCGGGTGCTCGCCACGCTGACCGAGCAGGACTTCGTCACCCGCTCTCCGGCCAACCGGCGCTTCTTCCTCGGCCAGGAAGCCCGCCGGCTCGCGGATCAGAACACCGACCGGTCGGCCCTGCTGTTCGCTCCGCACCCGGCGATCTCCGCCGCGGCCGAGGCCAGCGGGGAGACGGTCTTCCTCACCGAACTCATCGGCGACCGCGCGGTGTGCGTCGCTCTGTCCGAAGGCCGCCACCCGTTGCGGCTGTTCGTCCGCATCGGGCAGGAGATGCCCCTGCACGCCGCGGCGTCCGGCCGGTCGCTCCTGTCCCATCTGCCCGAACGGGCCGTGCAGGACCTGGTCGGGCAGCGCCCGCTGACCGCGTTCACCGCGGACACCCCGACCACGGTCGAGGCGGTGCTCGAACACCTCGCGCTGGTGCGGGCCCGTGGATACGACGTCTGCGACGACGAACTCGACCGCGGCGTCTGGGCGGTGGCCGCCCCGGTGTTCACCTCCACCGGCACGACGGCCGCCAGCGTGACCCTCGCCGCCGCCGGTGGCCGGATGCGCGACCCGCTCGTCCGCGCGACCGCCGTACAGACCGTACTCACGGCCGCCCGCGCCCTCTCCGAGGGGCTGGGCTTCACCGGCGAGTGGCGGGACGCGGCGGCCGAGCCGGCCGGCCCCCCGGCGGCGGCCGATCGGGACCCCGCCCAGGCGGACGGGGCCGGGGGCGGCCCGCCCGAGGAGCCGGCTCCCACCGGGACCAGGACGACGCGCACCGCCACGAGGAGCCCTCGATGACCCTGGACCAAGAGCTCGCCGCGGCCACCGACGTGTCGGCGGTCTTCCTCGATCCCGCCAGGCGCCGCGCCGAACTCCGCGCCGACATCCTGGCCGCCGCTCTCGTGGGCGGGAGCACGGCCGGCACCGGAACCGCCGGCCCGACGGGTGACACCCTCGACCCCTTCGCGTTCCAGATCCGGCCGACGATCCTGCGCCGGGTCGCCGCGCTGATGGCCGAGGAACTGCCCGTCCGCACCGACCGCCTGGTCACCGCCGACCCCGTCGGCACAGCGCTGACCACCGCCGTCGCACTCCACACCGGTCTGCCCTTCACCCTCGTGGCAGAGGCCGGGGCCGGTGACGGGCCGGCGAGGCTGCGCGGGGAGATCCACAGCGGCGAACAGATCGCCGTCCTCGACCCCGTGACCACGACCGGCACACGCGCCGCGCGCATCGCGCGGCTGGTGCACGCCCGCGGCGCCCGTACCGCCGGGGTCTTCACCGTCATCGACGGGTGCCGGGGCGCCGGTGCCGCACTCGCCGGCGCGGGCCACGAGTTGCACGCGCTGTTCCAGGCGGACGACGGCGCGGTTCTCGCCACCCACGTCATCACAGGGGGAGAGGCATGAGTACGCCCACCATCGACGCCGCCCCGCTCAGCGCGGACCCGCAGCGCCTGCAGACCCTGCTCGACGGTTTCGCCGAGCTGTCCGAGCCGGGAGCGGGGCCGGGTGTCACCCGGCTCGCCTACACCCCGCTGGAGCGGCGGGCCCACGAGGTGTTCGCCCGCGAGATGCGCGCTCTCGGCCTGACGGTGTGGACCGACGCGGCCGGCAACACCATCGCCGAGCGGGCCGGCGACACGGCCGGACTCCCCGCCCTGGGAACCGGATCGCACCTGGACAGCGTGCCGAACGCCGGAGGATTCGACGGCATCGCCGGCGTGGTCGCCGCGATGGAGACCGCCCGGATGTACGCGGAGCGGGACACCCGGCACGCCCACCCGATCCGGTTCGTGGCGTTCGCCGCCGAGGAGGGCGCGCGCTTCGGCCAGGCGTGCACCGGCAGCAGGATCATCGCCGGGCTCACCGAGCCCGAGGACCTGGACGCCAAGCGCGACGCCCACGGCACCACCCTGGCCGAGGCCATGCGGTCGGTCGGCTTCCCACCCGAGCAGGTGGCCGAAGCGCGGTGGAGGCCCGAGGACTGGGCGGCCTTCCTCGAACTCCACATCGAGCAGGGGGGCGTCCTGGAATCGACCGGCATCCCGGTCGGGGTGGTCGACCTGATCTCCGGCAGCACCCGGCTGCTGCTGGACATCACCGGCCGCGCCTCGCACACCGGCGGCACGCCGATGCACCTGCGGGCCGACGCGATGACCGCTGCCGCGGAGATCGTGCTGCTCATCGAGTCGATCGCCAACGACACCCGGCACCGGGGCACTCGGGCGACCGTCGGCCGCATGGAGGCGTTGCCCGGATCGATCACGACCATCGCCGGCCGGGTCCAGTTGTACGTCGACGTCCGCGACGTGGACAGCGACCGCCAGCGCTTCGCGGCCGCGGAGATCGTCGAACGGGCGCAGGCGGCCTGTACGCACCGCGGCGTGAAGTTCGCCGCGCGCACCCTCGCCGACGCCTCACCCGTCATCCTGCCCGGCTGGCTGCGCGACACGATCGCCCGTACCTGCGCCGGGCTGGGCGTCGACTACCGCGTCCTGCCCAGCGGCGCCAGCCACGACTCACAGATGGTCAACCACGTGGTCCCCACCGGCATGATCTTCGTGCCGAGCCGGGACGGCATCAGCCACAGCCCCGTGGAGTGGACCAGCACCGACGAACTGGCGGTCGGAACCGAGGTGCTGGCCGCGAGCCTGCTCGCGCTCGACCGGCAGTTCGACCGCCGCGACGAGAAGGAGGACCGGGCGTGAGCACCGCAGCGCCGGTACGCAAGGCGGCCACGACGGCCGGGACGGGGACGGTCCGTGAGGTCCTCACGCCGATCCGCCCGGAGCGCAGTACCCGGCCGAGGCCCACCTGGCACCGGGCGAAGGTGCTGGAGCACCGGTTGCTCTCGGACCGCTACCACTATCTGCGCCTTGAGGCGCCGAGCATCGCGCGGCTGACCCGGGCCGGACAGTTCGTCATGCTCACGGCCGTCCGCGAAGGCGAACCCGGCCCGGCGCTGCCGCGGCCGATGGCCGTCTACCGCCGGGACACCGAGGCCGGCACCATCGAGATCATCTACGGCGTCGTGGGCGCCGGCACCCGCGCGCTGCGCGCCTTCCGGCCGGGCGAGCGCATGCTCGTCGTCGGCCCGCTGGGCCAGGGCTTCCAGCTCGCGCCGGACGCGGGGAAGGTGCTGCTGGTCGGCCGTGGCATCGGCACCTGCTCGCTGACCACCGTCGCCCAGGAGCTGTCAGGGACCGGCACCGACGTCGTCGCGGTCGCCAGCGGCCGGGACGAGCAGACGGTGATCGGCGGGCAGCTGTACCGCGAATGCGGCGCCGCGGCGCTCTACGAGGTCACCGACGTCGCCGGCACCAGCGCCGTCGAAGCCCTGCGCGAGCGCCTGACCACCGACCTGGACGCCGAGCCGCCGCAGCAGATCATGACCTGCGGATCCGAGCGCCTGGCCCACCTGTGCCGGGACCTCGGCACCAGGTGGAACGCCGACGTCCAGGTGTCGCTCGAAGCCCACATGGCCTGCGGCCTCGGCTACTGCCACGGCTGCGCCACCGGCACCCGCGGCGGGCCGGAGGAGTCCCCTCTGATCTGCAAGGACGGCCCCGTCTTCCGGCTCGACCGCTCGGAGGGCCGCCGATGACCACCGTGAACGTCCCCGCCGTGGCCCGGCACCGCGGCGCGCTCGGCACGGCGCTCCTGCACGGCGTACGCGTCCTGGGCGGCGAGCCCACCGAGGTCCTCGTACGCGAGGGCCGCATCGCGGGCATCGGCGCCACCGGACGGAGCGGTGAGGCCGCCCGTCGGATCGACGCCACCGGGCTGGTGATGCTGCCCGCCTTCGTCGACCTGCACACCCACCTCAGGGAACCCGGCGGCGAGGACAGCGAGACCATCGCCTCGGGCACCCGCGCCGCGGCGGCCGGGGGCTACTCCGACGTCTTCGCGATGGCCAACTGCCGACCGGTCACCGATGCGCCCGAGCGCGTCGCGCACATCGCCGGCACCGGGGAGCGCGTCGGTTCCTGCCGGGTCCACCCGGTGGGAGCCATCACCCTGGACCTGGCGGGCCGGGTCCCGGCACCCCTCACCGCCATGGCCCTCGCCGGTGCCCGGATGTTCTCCGACGACGGCCGCTGCGTGGACGACGCCGCCCTGCTGCGCGCCGCCCTCGTCGAGAGCGCCCGCGCCGGCACGGTCGTCGCCCAGCACGCGCAGTGCGGCGACCTCGCCCGCGAGGGACAGATCAACGCCGGCCCCGCCGCCGAGCGCACCGGCCTGCCACCCTGGCCGGGCGTGGCGGAGGAGACCATCGTGGCCCGCGACGCGGTCCTTGCCGGTGAGACCGGCGCCCGGCTGCACGTCTGCCACGTGTCGACCGCCGGGACGGTCGAGATCGTCCGGTGGGCGAAGCAGCGCGGCTGGCCGGTCACCGCCGAGGTCACGCCCCATCACCTGCTGCTCGACGACACCCGCGCCGCCGGCGGCGACACCGTCTACAAGGTGAACCCCCCACTGCGCACCGCGCGGGACGTCGCCGCCCTCCACCAGGGCCTTCGCGACGGAACGATCGACGCGATCGCGACGGACCACGCCCCGCACCCCGCCCATCGCAAGGCCGCCGACTGGTGCCACGCCCCGTTCGGCATGATCGGGCTGGAGACCGCGCTCGCCGTGGTCGCCGAGGTCCTGGGGGACGGCGGCGAGCCCGACTGGGCGCTGGTCGCCGCCCTCATGGCGCACCGGCCCGCCGTCATCGGCGGCATCGAAGCCACCGCGGGCCGCCCGCTGCGCGCGGGCGAACCCGCCACCTTCACCCTGGTCGACCCGCACGCCGACTGGCAGGTCGACGCGTCCAAGGGCGAGAGCCTCTCCCGTAACACCCCGTTCGCCGCCCTGCGCTTCCGGCACCGGGTGGTCGCCACGGCTGTGCACGGCCTCGTGACCGCGGACCGGGACCGCCTGCTCAGCCCACGCGCTTGAGCGGGGGCAGGGAGCAGGGGACGGGGTGCGGAGCAGAGGCCGCCGCACCCCGTCGTCACCCGCTGCAGCACCGGCCCGGCGGGCGGTGGCCCGGCGCGTTCAGGCGCCGCCCACCGGCAGTTGCATGATTCCGGCGAGGTCGTCGTCGACGGAGCCCGCAGGCCCGCCCAGCTGCCCGATCGGGCCGGACGGGCTCCAGGTCAGCAAGGTGCGTCCGGCGTAGAACCGCTGACCGTTCTGCGTGATCTGCGGGCGGGGGTGGAACATGTGGAGCAGCACGTCGTCGAACCGGTCGACCGGTACGACGACGTTGAGGCGGAACGCGAAGTCCAGATCCTCCCCGCCCCAGCCCTCGAACCGCTCGTCCAGCCCGCCCACACGGTGGAAGGTGCTGCTCCGCACCCAGACGCAGTGCCCGGGGGGCTGCCTGAGACGGACGCCGCCGATGATGCCCAACGGGATGTCCCGGGCTCCCTCGACGCAGCGCCGAGTGATCGCCAGGTCCGTGGATGCCGGGTCCATGCACAGCGGGTCACGGAACGGCCAGTGCGCCTGGTGGCCGGGGGAGCGGAACCTGGTGACGTTCCGCTCCAGGAAGTCGTGGCCGACCAGGATGTCGGCATCGTGGACGCAGATGATCTCGGCGTCGCCACCGGCCTGGACCACTCCGGCGTTCACGGCCCAGGACTTGTTGAAGTGGCCGTCGCACGGCAGGTGCAGGTAGTGGTCGGCGCGTGGCCGGATCAGCTCCGCGTGCCGTGGTTCGGAGTCGGCTTCCACGACGACGACGCGGTATTCCTCCCGCGGCAGGGACTGGTCGCCCAAGGCGGACAGGCAGGCCAGCAGGTTCCGGAGGCGGCTCCGGTCCGCCGACCTGTCACGGAAGGGGATGACGACCGTGACGGTCGGCCGGCCGGCTCCGGACGCGACGGGCCCGGGTGCGGGCACGTCGGCCGCCGCGACCGGTGCCACCTGGGCCGGGCTTTCGCCGAGGTGCGTGTAGAGCCGGCTGGCCGCGTCGGCACGGACCGCCTGCAGGGCGAGGGCGCGCCACGCCTGCCGCCGTTCCGGGGGGCCGTCGGTGCTTCGGGTGTCGCAGCCGAGCGCGATGCCCGGCTCGGTCAGTTCGGCGAGTCTCCGGGCCGGGCCCGGCCGAAGAGGCCCGCCGAGCGCCGCGTCCAGGGCACCGAGGAGCTCGCCGGCCCCGTCGGCCTGTGCCGCGGCTCTCAGACAGGACACCACCTGATGGTGCTCGGCGGCGGACATGTCCCAGTAGTCGAGGGCAGCGGTCTGCGCGAACTCGTCCTGGACGAGGGCGATGCTGCTGATCACCATCGCGGTGATGTCGGTCCGGGACGGCAGGATCCGGAGCGGCGCGTCCGATGGGTTTCCGGTCATGGTCGGTGTCCTCATTCCTACGAGCAGGAGACCAGCAGCGGGGCGACGATCCCGCCCGGGATCTCGTTCCAGGGGCGGCGCTGCTGCCGGGCGCGCAGCAGGAGCTGGACCTTCGTGCCGGGGGCGGGGCGCTGTTCCAGACCGAACGCGGCCCACGGCAGGTCCACGGTCAGTACGTGGGTCTCGCCCGAGACACGGCCCTCGCCGCCGGCCGAACCGGCGGGCAGCTTGGTGAAGGAGTAGTCGGAGAACTCCGATTCGCCCTCCCGCGGCTTGAAGAACAGCTCCACCCGCGAGTCCCTGGAGGCGACGCCGACCATCGACATCTGGTCCTCCGGTGTGGCCGGCAGGGTGACCGCGGTGCGGATGCCCGTGTCGGAGAGCGTGATCTCGGCTGTGATCTGCCCGATGCCGCCATGGAACTCGTGCCAGAAGTACCGGGACGACTCGTCCGGCCCGGCGGCGAGGAACGTCACCCGCGCCGCCCCGTCCGGCCCCGTGGCGACCGGGGCGGGACCGAGCGCGTGGATGAAGTCCGGCTGGTCCTCGTCCCGCGCCACCAGGTCCATCGGCGACCAGTTGAGCAGCACCGGGAAGCCGGCCCCGGACCCGTCCCACCACAGGTTCTGCGGGAACCAGTCATGGGCGACCGGGCGGACGTCCGCGTCCTTGCCCGCCTCCTCGAACGGGTCGGCCCCGAGCAGCTCGCGGCAGAGAGTCCGGGCGAACGACACCACCAGGTCGGCGTCGAAGTCGTCGGCCAGCTTCTGGAACTCCGCAGCGCTGAAGGCATCGAGCGCGATCAGGTCCCGCACCTGGGCGAGCTCGTCGAGCCGGACGGTGGCGACCGGGAGCGGGTGGGGGTCCATCGCGAACCCGACATAGATGTGCGCACACCTGATGAGCAGCGCGAACTCGGCCCTGGGCACGGGCCCCAGCGGGCTGTCCACGAGGTTGGCGGCCAGGGCGGGGTAGTCGATGGCGGACACCGAGAACGGATTCTCGATCTGCATGACCGGCGCGCCGGCGGACACGTCGTACGTGCCGGCCTGCTCGCCCTTCCGGAAGCCGGTGACGAGGTAGCGGGTATGCACCTCGATCTCCCGCATGTGCGCGAAGACGTAGGGGTGGTCCTCACCGTGGTGGTGGTACCCCACGTCGTTGACGGACATCGCGGCCCGGGCGACCTCGGCCGGGTCGCTCCCCAGGACGTCGAGGTCCACGCTGAACCGGATGTGCCGTTCCTCACCCGTGAGCGCGTAGAGGCCGAACCCCTTCACGGGCGCCACGCCGCCGTCGGGGTCGATCTCCCGCATCGCGTCGCGGAGCCGCGCGTACAGCTCCGCCTTCCTCTCGATGAGGTCGAGGCACTCGCTCTGCCGCTTGGCCAGCCGGTCCGCCAGGCCGGCCGGCAGGGACACCCCGTCCTCACGCGCCTGGTGCAGGAATCGCGATTCCAGCCGGTGCTTGTTCAGCGCGAACAGGAGGTCGTCCTCGGTGAGCCGGGAGAGCTCCGGTGCTCCCGGGCCGCCTGCCGCCCAGATCAGGGTACGGCGAAGCGCGTCAGTGGAATTCATGTGTCTCCTCGGGATGATCAGGGGTGCCTGTGCGCGGGGCCGGGCGCTATGAGGTGTAGGCGTGGGATTGCAGGTCGTACAGCTCGGCGTAGTGGCCGGCGCGCTCCATGAGTTCGCGGTGGGAGCCCGTCTCGACCACGGCTCCGCCGTCGAGGACCACGATCAGGTCGGCGAGCTGGACGGTGGACAGGCGGTGGGTGACGAAGATGGTGACCCCTCCCACAGCCGCGGCGATCTCGCCGGCCGTTCGTTCGTACGTTTCGCACATCCACTGCTCGGCGAGAGCGTCGAGGGCGTGTCCGGGCTCGTCCAGGCAGAGCAGCAGGGGGCGGTCGCGCATCATCGTGCGGGCCAGCCCGACGTTCTGCCACTGACCGCCCGACAGGTCGACGCCGTCGTCGTAGCCGTTGCCGAGGACGGTGCTCAGCCCGTCGTCGAGGCGTTCCAGGAGCGGCTCGGCCCGGGCCCGCGTGATCGCCCGTCGCACGGCGTCCGCCGATCCGACGTCGGAGACCTGCCCGACCCCCACGCTGTCCTGCAGGGAGAAGTGGAGCCGGGCGAAGTCCTGGAAGAGTGCCGCCACGCGGGACCGCCAGCCGTCGGCGCCGATACCGGCAAGATCGGAGCCGTCGATCAGGACGCGGCCCGACGTGGGCTCGTAGAGGCCGTTCAGCAGTTTGATCAGCGTGCTCTTGCCGGCCCCGTTGCCGCCGACCAACGCCACCGACTTCCCTGCGGGCAGGTGGAGACTCACACTCCGCAGCGCCGGCGCGGCGGCCCCCGGGTACGTGAAGGAGACCTGGTCGAGGGCGATTCCGGCCGTGATGGCCGCGGGCGGCTCCATGCCCGGTGCGGCGTCGGCCGTCAGGCCGGCCCGCTCACGCAGGCTGGTGAGCCTCCGCAGCCACAGAGCGGCAGCGCCGGCCGCGCTGAGGAGGTCGAAGCCGCTCGCCATCTGCCTGCTGACCTGGGTGGCCAGGGTGATGACCATGACCGTGGCGCCGATGGACGCCGCGCCGTGGGCCTGGTGGAACGCGAAGACGATCGACGCGGCGTACGCGGCGGCGAAGACGCCGAGGCCCAGCGCGCGGAGGAGGGCCTGCTTGCGTTCGGCCTCGCCCAGCACGCGGTCGATGTCCCGTTCGAGGTCCCCGGTGAGCCCGATCAGGTACTCGTGGCTGTCGGAGAGGCGGATCTCCTTCTGTGTGTCAGGGGATGACGCGATGTCGCGCAGGTGGCGCACCGAGCGCTGAGCGGCGGACACCCGGCCGCGTGCGCGGTCCAGGATCTCTTCTCCCCGGCGGCCGAGCAGCACGGGTACGAGGGCCACCGGGGGCAGCAGCAGGAGCCACGCGTCCACGGAGACGAGAATGCTCGCCGTCACCAGCGTCTGGACGACCAGGCAGGCGAGTTGGAGCACCGACTCGACCGTACCGCGCATCTTGACCAGGTCCTGCCGGGCCAGGTCCACATCGTCCGCGAAGGCCGGGTCCTCGCACTGCGCCAGGCCCCGGGACTCGTTGATGGTCCGCAGCAGCCGGCGGCCCAGCATCTCCTCGTGCTGCTCCCCGAGTTCGAAGTAGAAGAGATGGGCGAAGTGACCGAGCATCAGCTCGGCCATGAGGGTGGCCGCGCCGGCCAGGCACCATCCGATGGCGGAAGAGTGCCGGTCTGCCACCAGGGCGTCGATGATCAGCCGGAGTTCCACACTGACCAGCGGGGAGGCCAGGTAGCCCAGTAGGAGCAGCAGGCCGCCCAGGACGAGACGCCGCCGGCTGGAGCGCCAGGACAGGCCGAGCAGAAACCTGAAGCAGAACAGGAAGTCCTTCATTCCGCGCCACCCACGGGCGCGAAGCGGCGTGCCTGCACCTCGAACATGGCGGCGTACTCGTTTCCCGCGGCGACCAGCTCGTCGTGGGTTCCGCCTTCGCGCACCCTGCCGTCACCGATGGTGACGATCCGGTCGGCCAGGCGCACGGTGGAGAACCGATGCGAGATCACGATGCTGGTCGTTCCCTTGGTGAGTTCCAGAAACGTCTCGTAGAAGTCCGCCTCCCCGCGCGCGTCGAGCTGGGCGGTGGGTTCGTCGAGGACCAGGACGCGGGCGCCATGGCGAACGGCGAACAGCGACCTGGCCAGGGCGACGCGCTGCCACTGGCCGCCGGACAGGTCCACTCCTCCCGTCACGGACTGGCCGAGCGGGGTGTCCAGTCCGGCCGGCAGTGCATCCGCGAGGCCACCGAGCCCGACCCGGTCCAGTTCGGCGGCGATACCGGCGTCGTCGTCGCGCCGGCCGATCGCCCCCATCGCCACGTTGTCCCGCAGGGAGAGCTCGTACCGGGTGAAGTCCTGGAACATGACGGACAGCGAACGCTGCCACTGCCGCCGGTCGATCTCGGCCAGGTCGACGCCGCCGCAGGTGATTCTTCCCCCGCCGGGCTCGTAGAGGCCGGTGAGAAGCTTGACCAGCGTGCTCTTCCCGGCACCGTTCACGCCCACGACCGCCGTCGACGCCCCTGCGGCTATGGTCAGGTCCAGCCCGTTCAGGACCGGCCGGCCGGGCTCGTAACCGAAACGCACGTCGTGGAAGACGATGTCCCCTTCCGGGCAGCCGACGCCCGTCCCGCGGGGGGCCGTCGGAAGCGCGGTGTCCGAAGCGGCACCGAGCCGCTCGAACGTGAGAAGCGACTCCCAGGCGCTGCGGCCGTAGATCATCTTGACGTCGGATTCGGGGAAGACGACGCCGAACCGGACGCACATCACGAGGACCTGCAAACCCATGGAGAGGGCCCCGACCCGCAGCCCCGGGTCCATGGCCAGCGCGAGCAGACCGCCGACGGCACAGACCAGGCCGAGGAGCGTGTACAGCACGAACGGGCGTCCGTAGACCCGCCGCCGCCAAGCCCACAGCGGGCCGAGCAGGCCGACGCTCTCGGCGGCGTAGCGCCGGTCCAGCCAGTCGACGAGGCCGAGCAGCCGGATCTCCTTGGCCGCCCGCGTCCCCACGGCGAGGTCCCGCAGGTACGCGAGGCGGCGACGGGCGCGCGAGAAGCTCCTGACGTGCTGTCCCCAGCGCACGAACGCGGCCGTCTGCCCCAACCGGCAGATCAGCGCGACCGCCAGCCCCGCGACGGCGACCAACGGCCCCGTCGCGATCGCCGCCACGAGCACAGCGCCGGCCAGTTGCGTGTACCTCGCGATGAGCGCCAGCGCGCCCTCGACGGCCGCGCCGGGTGTCAGGGTCCGGTTGCTCAGCGCCTCGCCCGCGTCCCGCGCCGCGTCGGCCGTTTCGGGCCGTTCCAGGGCACGCAGGCTGATCCCCGTACCGGCCGAGCGCATGAGCCGTGCCGTGCAGTACGCGTCGACCCGGCGGGCGATGCTCTGCGACGCGACTCCCTGGACGGGGATCAGGATCTGCTGGACGAAGAAGGCGCCGACCGCGACGGCGAGCGGCGTGGAGACGCCGCCACCGCCGGAGAGCCGCTGCAGGGCCAGACCGACGCACACCACGAACACGACGGGCAGTGCCCCGGCCACCAGGTGGAGCACGCAGGTGCCCAGGACGACGGGCGTGCCGGCGGACCTGGCGAGGGTCAGGAGCTGTCCCGCCGCGGTCCTGCGGCGGCGGATGCGTTCCGCCGGACGGGTGCGCTCAGCCATGGGGGTCCGCGAGAAGACACAGTTCCGCGTGGGGACCGGCTGATGTGGGCCGGACGTGGTCCAGCGACGTGATGACGTGGGCCGCCCCGAGCGCCGACAGCTCGCTCCGGTAGCCGCGGACGCTCACGGCGACGCAGGTCGCCCCGGCGGCCACAGCGGACTGGACGCCGCTTTCGGAGTCCTCGAACACCACGCACCCGCCGACGGGGACCCCGAGCCGGTCGGCCGCGATCATGTACGGCTGGGGGTCGGGCTTGCCGCGCGCCGCGTCCTCCCAGGTGACCATCGCCGCGAAGTGGCCCGTGAGCCCCAGCCCTCGCGTGACCGCCGTGGCGCGAGCAGCCGACGCGCTGGTCACCAGGGCCAGCGGTACGCCCGCTGCGGCCAGGGCGCGGACGAGGTTCCGGCCCCCCGGCAGTGCTTCCCAACCCAGTTCGGGCTCTCCGGCACGGACCTCTTCGAGTACGCGGAGACGGTCAGCCTCCGGGCAGTCACCGAAGACGCGCTCGATGGTGCGCTCGGGCGAGCAGCCGAGGACGTTCGTCCGCATGTCCTCGGGGCTCAGGTCGCGCCCGACCGACTCGGCGGCCCTGCGCCAGAGTGCCGCGACGGCGGCGTCGGTGTCGATCAGTACGCCGTCCAAGTCGAAGAGAACGGCCTCCATCGGGCCCAGCGTGAATGGCACGTCAGGAACCCTGAACTGCCGGAATTCCCGCCGAGACGGCCTGCCGGACCGCGGCTGCCATGGCAACCGGATCCTCCGCCTGCGCGACCAGCGTATTCACCAGAACTGCCGCAGCGCCCAATTCCATGGCTTCGGTGACATGCGCGGGAGAGCCTATTCCGCCTTCCACGACGGCGGGCACACTCAGCGCGTCGATACACCTGCGCATTGTTTCGGGATCGGATATTCCGCGGTAGCTGCCGACAGGCGATGCCATGAGGCGAATCGCGGAGCACCCCATGTCCTGAAGCTCCAGGGCCACGTGAATGTCGGGGTGCACGAACGGCATGATGCTGAAGCCGTCGGCGAGCAACTGGCGCGCGGCGGTGATCGTGGCGGGACCGTCGGGGCCGTTGCCGGCGTCACGGACGTCGAGCTTGATCACGTCCAGGCCGAGGGTCGCACGCAGGTGGTGCGCCGTGCGGACGGCGACATCGGCCGAGTACGCGAACGAGGTCGTGCCGATCCACGCGTAGCGGGACAGCTCGATCTTCTGATCCAGGTCGTCCAGCAGGAGGCTTCCCCGCGTCTGCTCAAGGTCATAGGTGGTGATGAAGACGTCCGTCCCGGACGCCTCCAGCACCTTTGCCACAAGCGCGGGGTCGGTGTACTGCTCGATTCCCAGCAGCAGCCTCGATACGAGATGATGCTTCCCGATGTTGAGCCACGGGTCATCAATGCCAACAGGCGAGTGCAGGGCAGAGGTCACGTCAGATCCTTTGCTTTGTGCAGGAGATAGTGACACCTGAATAGTCGGACTTTGGAATCCGAACGTTAGTGATGCCGACTTGCGCACACAAGGTAAGGAGTTCGGCATGAACGTGCCGTATGAAGTCGGCAGCGGCATAAAAATGCCAGCCGGGCTTCGCCTGCGCCCCGGCGGGGCCGCCGCGTCCGCCGCACCGGGCACGGCGGGAGGCGGGTAAGCCAGCGGTCGCCGCCATCGCGTGGGCGGCGGTCAACAACGGATGCCTGGCCGCCTGGGCCACCAACCTGGGGGAGCCGAGGAGCTTCTGGTGACCGGCTGCGCCCTTCAGGTCACGCTGGCGGCCGGGCTGCCGCTCTTCGCCGCCGGGCGGCGGGTCAACGCCATGCGGTACCGGCGTTCGGGCTGACGTCCCGCGCACACCTCCGCCGGCCCTCGGCACGCCGCTCCGGTCCCGGGCCGGCTCGCGCTCGCCGGCACGCGGCTTCAGGTCGCGACCACGGGCTGGGGTCCGGCACTCTCGCACCGGACCGGGCTCGCGCGCAAGCGATGCGCCGGGCGGGGCCCGGTCCGTCAAGTTCCGTCAAGCGGGGCCCCCGACAGTCGGGCACCTTTGGTCCAGACCTATTGACGGGCCCAGGCCCCCTTCCTACGATTCCGTCGATCGCCGGACCGCATCTCTCCAGTTCATCCGGGGCCGTGCGTCCACCCCTTGCGCACGCCCGCGCCACGGCACGTGGCGAGAATGGAGCACGACATGTTCCATCGGAGGATTCGTACTGCTTCGCCTGGGACGGATGACGGGCCTTCGGCCGCCGTCCGGACTCGGCGCGGCTCGACCGTTCTGACCCGTACGATCGCGGGGCTGAGCGCCGCCACCGTTCTCGGCGCCTGCGTCGCCCTGGTCGGTTCCGGTTCGGCCGGCGCTGCCGATGCCGCCAACCTGGTGACCAACTCCGGTTTCGAGAACGGCCTTTCCGGCTGGACCTGCGCCAACGGTTCCGGCCAGGCCGTCAGCAGCCCGGCGCACTCCGGTTCGTCCGCGCTGAAGGCCACGCCGTCCGGCCTGGGCAACGCCCAGTGCAGCCAGACGGTCAGCGTGCAGCCCAACTCCAAGTACACGCTGAGCGCCTTCGTCCAGGGCAGCTACGTCTACCTCGGCGCCGGCGGCACCGGTGCCACCAGCGAACCGCAGACCTGGACGCCCAGCTCCTCGTCGTACAGCAAACTGAGCGTCGACTTCACCACCGGTGCGAACACCACGTCGGTGACGGTCTACCTGCACGGCTGGTACGGGACACCCGCGTACTTCGCGGACGACGTGTCGCTCACCGGTCCCGGCGGGTCGACGCCCCCGCCGACCACGCCTCCGCCCACCGACCCGCCGACCACCCCGCCGCCCACCGACCCGCCGACCACGCCCCCGCCCACCGACCCCCCGGGCGACGCCACCTGCGCCACGAAGCCCAAGCCGGCCGGCAAGGTGCTCCAGGGGTACTGGGAGAACTGGGACGGCGCCTCGAACGGCGTGCACCCCGGCATGGGCTGGGTCCCCATCACCGACAGCCGGATCGCCCAGCACGGCTACAACGTCATCAACGCCGCCTTCCCGGTGATCCTCTCGGACGGAACCGTCCTGTGGGAGGACGGCATGGACGCGGGCGTGAAGGTGTCGACGCCTGCGGAGATGTGCCAGGCCAAGGCGAACGGCGCCACGCTCCTGATGTCCATCGGCGGCGCGGCCGCGGGCATCGACCTGTCGTCGAGCAAGGTCGCCGACCGCTTCGTGGAGACGGTCGTGCCGATCCTCAAGAAGTACAACTTCGACGGGATCGACATCGACATCGAGACCGGTCTGTCCGGCAGCGGGAACATCAACACGCTGTCCGCCTCCCAGTCCAACCTGATCCGCATCATCGACGGCGTGCTGGCCAGGATGCCGGCGGGCTTCGGCCTGACGATGGCGCCCGAGACCGCGTACGTCACCGGCGGCAGCGTCACCTACGGGTCCATCTGGGGCGCGTACCTGCCGATCATCAAGAAGTACGTCGACAACGGCCGGCTGTGGTGGCTCAACATGCAGTACTACAACGGCAGCATGTACGGCTGCTCGGGCGACTCGTACCAGGCCGGCACCGTGGAGGGCTTCGCCGCTCAGACCACCTGCCTCAACAACGGCCTGACCATCCAGGGCACCACCATCAAGGTCCCGTACGACAAGCAGGTGCCCGGCCTGCCGGCCCAGCCCGGCGCGGGCGGCGGCTACATGACGCCCGGTCAGGTCAGCCAGGCGTGGAACACGTTCAACGGCTCGCTCAAGGGCCTGATGACGTGGTCCCTCAACTGGGACGGCTCGAAGGGCTGGTCCTTCGGCGACAACGTCAAGTCACTGCAACGCCGCTAGACCCGACGCGTCCGGCCCCGCGGGGCCGGACGCGTCACCCCCGCAGCCGCACCGGCAGTCTCCGCACGCTGTTCCCCACGAACGAGCGGTGGCGCGGCAGCTCCGCCTCCGGAACCGCGAGGTCCAGGCCCGGGAAGCGGGTGAAGAGCTGTTCCAGGGCCGTGGTGGCCTCCAGGCGGGCCAGGGGCGCGCCCATGCAGTAGTGGGCGCCGTGGCCCAGGGAGAGGTGGCGGGACGTGCCGGTGCGGGTGATGTCGAAGTGGGCCGCGTCCGGGCCGTGGGCCCTCGTGTCGCGGCCGGCGGCGGAGTAGCCCGCGAGGACCGGGGTGCCCCGGGGGATCACGGTGCCGTCCAGGGTGAGGTCGCGGGTCGGGTAGCGGAAGGGGAAGTAGCTGACCGGGCTGTCCCAGCGCAGGGTCTCCTCCACGACGTCGGCCCAGCTCGCCGCGCCGGAGAGCACCAGGTCGAGCTGGTCCCGGTGGGCGCACAGGGCGCGTACGGCGTTGGTGATCAGATTCAGCGTCGTCTCGTGCCCCGCGACGATGGTCAGCATCAGCGTGCCGATCAGCTCCTGAGGGCTGAACCGGTCGCCGTCCTCCGCACGGGCCGCGATCATCGCGCTGGTGAGGTCGTCCCCCGGAGCGGCGGCCTTGGCGGCTACGACCGCACTCAGGGTCTCCGCCGTCTCCCGGTTGGCCGCCATCACCTCGGCCGGGCCGATGTCCGTGGCCACGAGCTGGTTGGAGAGGCGGTGGAGCCGGTCGTGGTGGGCCTCGTCCACGCCCAGCAGTTCGCAGATGACGCCCATGGGCAGCGGCAGCGCGAAGTGGGCGCGCAGATCGACGGTGCCGTCGCCGTCGGCGGCCGCCGCCAGGCCGTCCAGCAGACGGGACGTCAGCTCCTCCACGTACGCACGCAGTTCCTCCACCCGCCGGGCCGTGAACGCCTTGCCCATCAGCGACCGCAGCCGCCGGTGGTCGGCGCCGTCCGCGGTGGTCATCCCCTGCACCGTGGCGAACGTCTTCAGCGGCCAGCCGTCGGGGATCCCCCCGGCCTGGAGCGCCGTGAAGTGCTGGGCGCTCTTGGCGACGTCGGGATGCGCGAGGAACTCCTTCAACGCCTCGTGGCCCAGCACCGCCATCCCCCGTACCTCGCCGGGAAGGACCACCGGAGCGACCGCCCCCCGGGCCAGCAGCCGGGCGTTGGCCGCGTGCGGGCAGCCCCCGGCCGGGTCCGGGCGGTGCGGCCGATCGGCCTCGGGGTTCACCGGTGACGTGTTCAACGGGGCTCCAGGTCTCGGGCAGCACGGCGTACGGGCGGGCCAGTGTGGCCAGCCTCGACGCCCCTGCGCAAGAGCCGGGCCGGGACGCTCAGTCCTTGTAGTCCGGCGCGATCCGGTCCACGAGGCGCAGCAGCGCTCCCCGGGCCAGGTCGTAGGCGTCGTGGTCCTCGACGTCGGAGGAGGCGCCGCCCTCCGGCAGCATCGGCCACTTCGGTGGACGGGCCCTCGACCGCCGTGAAAGCCCTCCCGGCCGAACCGTCGGTGTCGCTTCCCGCGTTCTCCTCCCGGCTCCTGGGCCGTGCCCACGCCCGGCCCGGTGCCGCCGATGGCCCGTGTCCGCCAGAACCGGTCGGCGCTCGCCGCAGCCGCCGACACGTACGGCACCCGGTGCGCCTCCCTGGTCTGCCTTCAGGGCCAGCCGTCCCCCGCCGCCCTGACGCGGCGGGTTCCCTGGGCCCTGAACCGCGGCCGACTACCGCGCCGTCGTGCGGGCCCTGACCGCCGTCCGTGCCCTCACCGGGCATCTTCTTCAGCCGGGCCGGCATGGGGGGAGCCCCGTATGCGGCCGACACCGAGGCCGGTGCGGCTGCGGGCGTTGGCCTCGGCGACGCGGGCGCTCAGCAACTCGGCGGGGCCGAGCGGGCGTACGCGGGCGGGGTCCGCCTGCCATTCGCGGCCACCACCGAGAGGGCGGAGCCGGAGGCGGGGGCCGTCGCGGCCCGTCACCAGGCCCACTCGGCCGCTCCCGGCATCGTGCACGGCCGTTCCGACGCGGGGGACGCCGGCGTCGGTCACCCGGCCGCTCCCTTCCGGATCACTCCGGCGAGGGCGTGCGCCACGGGCGCGGAGCAGATGCCGAGGTGGACGAGCGCGTAATCGGCCGGCCGGGCGCGCTCCTCCCCGTCCCGCCACGGGGTGCGTACGTCCATCGCGGGCAGTTGGATGCCGGCGGCCTTCAGGGCGGCGGCCAGGTCGTCGCGGGCGTCGACGGCCTCCTGAACCTTGGCCGTTGACGTGTTCTCCGCCTGGGGCGTCCTGCGGGGGAGGGACGGCTTCATGAGGGGTCTTCCTTCGGGTGTATTTTTTCGCGGTTCCTCTGTCCGGCCCCACGCCCGGTCATACGGTGCGTGAGGGGCTCGTTACGAGCATGACCCCGTCCGAGGCGTGACACACCGGGGGTGGAGGGTGCCTCCCCAGGGGGTGAGCCACGTTCCACACGTTCCACGGAGGGCGCGATGCCGACGAGGCGGGCGGTCACAGGCCGCAGCAGGGAACCACGGGCACGGTTCGCGGAGGAGTTGCGGCACTTGCGCACCGCACGCGGTGACAGCCTGCGGCAGCTCGGTGAACGGCTCGGTTGGGACTGGTCGTTGTTCGGAAAGATGGAGAAGGGCGAGACGGTCGGCGGCCCGGAGGTCGTGGAGGCGCTGGACCAGCACTACGGGACACCGGGTCTGCTGCTGGCGCTGTGGGAACTGGCCATCAGTGATCAGACACAGTTCAAGGAGCGGTACCGGCGGTATATGGCGCTGGAGGCGGAGGCGACGAGCCTGTGGCATTTCGCGGTGAGCGTCGTGCCCGGTTTGCTGCAGACACCGGGTTACGCACGGGAGTTGCTCGTGGCTGGAGGGCTGCGTGGTGACGCCCTGGAGCAACAGGTGGAGGCGCGGATGGGAAGGCGGCACCTGCTCACGGGGGACGACCCGCCGCCCTTCCGCACCATCCTTTCGGAGACAGTGCTCCGGACGACTCTGCGTAGCGCCCAGGAGTGGCGAGCGCAGCTTGAGTACTTGGCCGAGGCGGGGGAGCGGCCGAACCTGACGCTGCAGATCCTGCCTCAAGAGGCCGGACTCCACGGCTTGTCGAGCACCGACGTCTGGTTTCTCCGGTTGCAGGACACTCGTACGGTCGCGTACACGGAGCATGGGTACGGCGGGGAGCTGCATGAGGAAAGCGTTACGGTCGAGCGTATGCAACGTGCGTACGATGCGATGCGCGACCTGGCACTTTCCCCGGCCGAGTCGCGAAAATTCATCTTGCGTATGTTGGAGGAACTGTCGTGCGATCCATCGACCTCGACCTGAGCGTCGCGACCTGGCGCAAGAGCAGCCACAGCAACCAGGACGGTGGGGCGTGCGTGGAGGTTTCCCACAGCTTCGCCGATGTCGTCCCGGTCCGTGACAGCAAGGACCTGGGTGGCCCCGCCCTCACCTTCCCCGTGAACGACTGGTCGTCCTTCGTGTCGGCCGTGAAGGACGGGACCCTGGGCGTCTGAGTCGCCCCACCGCGTGAGGCGCGGCCCCGTTGGCCGGTGATCCGCCAACGGGGCCGTCGGCATTCCAGCGCGTTTGCCCCTCACCCCCGCAACGCCTCCGCGATCACCTGCACCAGATGGCGGCTGTCCAGGCCCGCCAGGTCCCGGACCTGGGTGCGGCAGGAGTAGCCGTCCGCGAGGATGCGGCGGTCCGGGGCGGCGGTCGCCCGGGTGAGGATGCCCTCCCGGGCGATCCGCGCGGAGACCTCGTAGTGGCCCTTCTCCATGCCGAAGTTTCCGGCCAGGCCGCAGCACCCCGGGGAGATCTCGATGTCGCAGCCCATCGACCGGAGCAGCGAGCGGTCCGCCTCGTAGCCCATCACCGCGTAGTGGTGGCAGTGGGGCTGGACCAGGAGGCGTTCCGCCGTCCGCGGGGGCGTCCAGTCGATCGAGGTGAGGAATTCGGCGAACGTCCTGACCGCGCCCGCGAGTTCCGCCGCCCCGGGGTCGTCCGGCAGGAGCTCCACCAGGTCCGAGCGGAGCGTCGCCGTGCAGCTCGGCTCGATGCCGATCACCGTGCGGCCGGCCCGGACGTGGGGGAGCAGCAGGTCCACCGTGGAGCGGAGCTTCGCTTTGGCGGCGGTCAGCTGGCCCGTGGAGATCAGGGTCAGGCCGCAGCACGCGCCCGGCGCCGCGACCGCCACGTCGCAGCCGGCCGCCGTCAGCACCTCCAGGGCGTCCCGGGGGATGTCCGGTGCGAGCGCGTCCGAGAAGGAGTCGACCCAGAGCAGCACCTTGGGGCCGTCCGCCCCGAGCCGTGTCCGGGAAGCCCCGCTCCACCGGAACGGCCTCGCCGGCAGCGGCGGCAGTGAGCGGCGCGCGTCCGCGCCGATCAGGCTCATCGTCATCCGCCGCACCACCGGCACCCGGCCGGCCAGGTTGGCCAGCGGGGCCAGCGGCGCGAGCAGGCGCAGCCACCGTGGGAGCCGGCCCAGGGTGTAGTGGCTCAGCGGGCGGCGACGGCCCTTGTACGTCTGGTGCAGGGCCTCCGACTTGAACGCGGCCATGTCGATCCCCGTCGGGCAGTCGGTGGCACACGCCTTGCAGCTCAGACACAGGTCCAGCGCCTCGTGGACCTCCGGCGAGCTCCAGCCCTCCGCGACGAACCCGCCGTTCAGCATCTCCTGGAGCGCCCTCGCCCGCCCCCGCGTGGAGTCCTTCTCGTCACGGGTGGCCGTGTACGAGGGGCACATGAAGCCGCCCTGGCCGCGCAGGTCCGCCCGGCACGTGCCCACCCCGACGCACCGGTGCACGGCGTCCGTGACGTCCCCGCCGTCATGCGCGAAGGCGAAACCGTCGGTCGCCCGCAGCCGGCGCGCCCCGGGCCGCCGGAGGTCCGCGTCCAGCGGCGCGGGGCGGACGACGACACCGGGGTTCATGACGTCGTCCGGGTCCAGGAGCGCCTTGAACGCCTCCATCGCGCGCAGCGCCCCGGGGCCGTACATCGTCGGCAGCAGCTCGGAGCGGGCGCGGCCGTCGCCGTGTTCGCCGGAAAGCGATCCGCCGTGCCCGGCGGCCAGGGCGGCGGCGCGTTCGAGGAAGTCGCGCATCGGCGCGCCCCCGGCGTCGAGCGGGAAATCGATACGGGCGTGGACGCACCCGTCGCCGAAGTGGCCGTAGGCCAGGCCGGAGAGCCCCTTCTCGGCCATCAGTGCCTGGAGCCCGCGCAGATAGTCCCCGAGCCGTTCCGGCGGCACGGCGGAGTCCTCCCAGCCCGGCCACGCCTGCTTGCCGTCGGCGGTGCGTCCGGCCAGACCGGCCCCGTCGGCCCGGATCTGCCAGAGCCGGACCGCCTCGGGGCCGGCGGGCAGGACGACGCTGTCGGCTGCCGTCGAGGCCGCGACGAGCACGCGCGCCGCCTCGACCGCCTCCCGCGAGGTCGCCCCGCCCACCTCGGCGATCAGCCAGCCGCCGCCCGCGGGCAGCGTGGGGACGGAGCCGGGGCCGTGTGCCCGGCGGACCACCTCCACGAGCTGCGCGTCCAGGCCCTCCAGCGCGAGCGGGCGGAACGGCAGCAGGCGCGGCACGTCGTCCGCGGCCGTCGCCATGTCCGCGTACCCCAGGACCGCGAGCGCCGGAGCGGGCGCCTGCGGGACCAGCCGGACCACGGCTTCGAGCAGGATTCCGCAACTGCCCTCCGTGCCGGTCAGCGCGGCCGCGAGGTTGCGCCCGTTCTCCGGCAGCAGGTGTTCCAGTGAGTAGCCGGAGATCTGCCGTCCGAACCGCCCGAACTCGGTACGCAGGACCGCCAGGTGCTCCGCGACGAACGCGTCCAGCCCCGGCACCTCCGCGAGCGCGTCCGGCCCCGAGCCCGCCGTGATCACCGCGCCGCCGCCCGTCAGCCAGGTCATCGACACCACGTTGTCGGCGGTACGCCCGTACGAGAGGCCGTGCGGCCCGCACGCGTTGTTGCCGATCATCCCGCCGATCGTGCAGCGCGTGGCCGTCGAGGGGTCGGGCCCGAACCGCAGCCCGTGCGGCAGGGCCTCCGCCTGCAGCGTGCTCAGGACCGCGCCCGGCTCGACCACGGCCGTCGAGGTGGCGGGGTCGACGGACAGCACGCGGTTCATCGAGCGCGAGAAGTCGATCACCAGCCCCGGCCCCACCGCGTTCCCGGCGCACGAGGTCCCGCCGCCCCTCACGGTGACCGGAACCCGGTGTTCACGCGCGATCCCGACCCCGGTGACCACGTCCTCCTTCGTCCGGGGCGTGAGCACGGCCCCGGGGACGATCCGGTAGTTCGACGCGTCGGACGAGTAGACCGCCCGGGTCGTGGCCGAGGCGTCGACGAGATCGCCCAGCTCCCCGCGCAGGGCGGCGAGGAACGCCTCGCTGAGGGGGGCGGGGGCATCTGCGGTGGTCGCGTCCATCGAGTGCTGCTCCTGGGGGGAGGGCCGGCGGTACGGGTACGAAGCCCGTACCCCCGTAGCTTCTCAGCGGTCCGCCCGCGGCCGTCGCACCACCGCTCGGGAGTGCCGGGCCACCGGCAGGGCGTCCCTCACCCGTTCACGGCGGCTGAGGGGTAGCGCCCGGGCTGCCGCCCGCCCCGGCGAACGCGGCGACCGTCCCGAACACCGGGCGCTTTCACTCGTCCACCTCGTCCACCTCGTCCGCCGGGACGAGGCCCTTGCGGACCGGACGAGCTGGGCGGGACACGCGACCCGGTCCCCCTCCTCGTGGAAGGAGCGCCGGGCGTTCTCCGTGAGCGAGCCGGTCATGACGTCCCGGTCGAAGCGCGGCCACCAGCCGCCGTCGTGCTCATCCAGTCCCGCCGCCCAGCCCTCGCCTCCCGGGCCCCGCCGAAGAACGCGGCAGCGGCAGGAAGCCGGCGTACGACGGTGTCCGCTACGACGTCGAGACCCACGCCGGGCTCGCGACCGGCCCTGTCCCCTGAGGCACTACCCTCGCCGCCATGGTCGAACACGAAGCCCTCTCCGTCACCCGGGCCGCCTACGACGACGCCGCCGAGCTGTACGCGCGGTTGTTCAGCGACTCGTTGCGCGACAGCCCGCTGGACCGCGCGATGCTGGACGTCTTCGCCGAGGCCGTCGGCGCGGGCGGCCGGGTGGCGGACCTCGGCTGCGGGCCCGGGTACGTCACCGCCCACCTGGCCGGGCTGGGGCTCGACCCGTTCGGTGTCGACGCCTCGCCCGCCATGGTCGAGCTGGCCCGGTCGGCCTGCCCGGGGCTGCGGTTCGACGTCGGGTCGATGGCCGCGCTCGACATCGCCGACGGTTCCCTGGCCGGTGTGCTCTCGCGGTGGTCCGTGATCCACACCCCGCCGGCGGAGCTTCCGCCCGTCCTCGCCGAGTTCGGGCGCGTGCTCGCACCCGGCGGCCACCTTCTCATCGGCTTCTCCGCCACCGACGGACCCGGCCACCCCACGCAGTCCTTCGACCACGCCGTCGCGACGGCCTACCGGTGGTCGCCCGACCACCTCGCCGGTCTGCTGCGGGCTCACGGGCTGACCGAGACGGCCCGGATGGTCCGCGAGCCCCGGCCGGACGACCGGCGCCAGTTCCAGGAAGTGCACCTGCTCGCGCGCAAGGCGTAGCGCGGGGCGGCGCCCGCTCCCCGGGGCGCCCACGGCCCGGGAAATACCCTGGGGGGTATCCCTGTTACAGTGGAAAACGGATACCCCCCGGGGTAACCGTACCGACTGTGATGGGTGATGGAGGGAGTCGACCGTGTTCTTCGTGGACACCCTGGAGACCGAAGGTCTGGGCAACCGCAGCTACCTGGCCGGCGGGGAGGCGACGGCCGTCGTCGTGGATCCCCCGCGTGACGTGGAGCGGGTCCTCGCGGCCGCCGCCGCGCGCGGCGTGCGGATCGCGTACGTGGCGGAGACCCATGTGCACAACGACTACGTCACCGGCGGCCCGGAGCTGGCCCGGCTGACCGGCGCCCGGTACCTGGTCCCGGCCGCGGCCCGGGTCTCCTTCGCGCGGGTCCCCGTCGCGGACGGCGACCGGTTCACCGTGGACGCGGGCCTCGAACTGAGGGCCCTCGCCACCCCCGGGCACACCCCGCACCACACCTCGTACGTGCTCGCCGAGAGCGGCCGGGAGACCGCCGCGTTCACCGGGGGCTCGCTGCTCATCGGTACGGTCGGGCGCCCCGACCTCGTGGAGCCCAGGCTGACCGTGCAGCTGGCCCGGGCCCAGCACGCCTCCGCCCACCGGCTCGCCGGGGAGCTCCCCGACGACGTCCGGGTCCTCCCCACGCACGGCTTCGGCAGCTTCTGCTCGTCCGCGCAGGCCGAGGGCGACTCCACGACCATCGGCGCGGAGCGGACGGGCAACGACGCCCTGACCCAGGACGTCGACACCTTCGTGGCCGGGATGCTCGCCGGTCTCGAGGACGTCCCCGCGTACTACGCGCACATGGCGCCCCTCAATGCCGGCGGACCGGCCCCCGTGGACCTGACCCCGCCGAGGACCGCCGGCGCGGAGGAGATCGCACAGCGCCTGGCCGCCGGGGAGTGGGTCGTGGACCTCCGCAGCCGTACCGCGTTCGCCGAGGGGCACGTGGCGGGGACCTTCAACTTCGAGGGCGAGGGCAAGCTCGCCACGTACCTGGCGTGGCTGATCCCGTGGGGCAAGCCGGTGACCCTGCTCGCCGCCACCGCCGAGCAGCTCGCGGACGCCCAGCGGGAGCTGGTCCGGGTCGGCATCGACCGCCCGGCCGCCGCCGCCACGGGCGGACCGGACGCCTGGCTGCGCGCGGGCGACGAGCCCCGGTCCTTCCCCCGGACCGACTTCGCGGCCCTGAAGCGGGCCCGCGAACGCGGTGAGCGGGTCGTGGTGCTCGATGTGCGCCGCGACTCGGAGCGGGCCGAGGGGTACGTACGGGACTCCGTCCACATCCCCGTGCACGAACTCCACGAGCGATCCGGTGAGGTGCCGGACGGCGAGGTGTGGGTGCACTGCGCGGGCGGGATGCGCGCGGCGATCGCCGCGTCCCTGCTCGACGCGGAGGGCCGTGCGGTCGTCGCCGTGGACGACGGCTTCGACGCGGCGCGGCAGGCGGGGCTGACGGTCACCACCGGTTCCGCCGCGTGAGCGTGCTCATCCTCGCCCTGGCCGCCGGGGCCGTGGTCGGTCTCGCGCTGGGCGCGCTGGGCGGGGGCGGCAGCGTCCTGGCGATACCCGCGCTCATCTACCTGCTCGGCCTCAGCCCGGCCGCGGCGACCACCGCGAGCCTGTTCATCGTCACCGCCACCTCCGCGACCGCGCTGTACGCCCACGCCCGCGCCGGACACGTCCGCTGGAAGGCCGGGGCCGCGTTCGCCGCGGCGGGCGTCGTCCCGGCGGCGGTGGCCGGTCTCGCCGCGACCCGGCTCCCGCAGGCGGTCCTGACGGCGGCCTTCG
>NZ_JAAGNI010000386.1 GCF_010550605.1 Streptomyces sp. SID9727 | reverse complement strand
CCGCCGCCTCGCGGCCGGCCGGCTGGGCCGCGTCCTGGACCTCGCCCCCGCCCCCGACGGCAGCCGGTTCGCGGTCGCCGCGCACGACGGGCGGGTGCTGATCGTCGAGCGGGAGAGCGGTGAGATCCACGAGGTCGACCGCAGCGAGAACGGCGACGCCTCCGGCCTCGCCTGGTCGCCCGACTCCGCCTGGCTGGCCTGGTCGCACCCCGGCCCCGAGCCGCTCAGCCAGCTCAAGCTGGCCCATGTCGCCGACCTCTCGGTCTCCGAGGCGACCCCGCTGCGGTTCCGGGACTTCGCGCCCGCCTTCACCGCCGACGGCAAGCACCTGGCCTTCCTCTCCGAGCGCGCCTTCGACCCCGTCTACGACGCCCACGTCTTCGACATGGCGTTCATCGGCTCCTGCCGGCCGCATCTGCTCACCCTCGCGGCGACCACGCCTTCCCCGTTCGGGCCGCAGCTGCACGGCCGTCCCACGGAGAAGGAGAAGGGCGGCGACGGCGAGGACAACCCCACCGCGCTGCCCATCACCCGCATCGACCTGGACGGCCTCGCCGACCGGATCGTGCCCCTTCCCGTCGAGGCCGCCGTCTACTCCTCGCTGCGCACCGCGCGTGACGGGCTGCTCTGGCTGCGCCACCCGCTCACCGGCGTCCTCGGCACCAGCGGGGCCGGCCCGGACGCCCGCCGCCCGGACACCGTGCTGGAGCGGTACGACCTGGAGAAGCTGCGCTGCGAGGAGCTGTCCTCGGACGTCGGCCGTTTCGCGGTCAGCGGTGACGGGAAGCGGCTGGCGATCGTCAGCCACGGCAAGCTGTCCGTCGTCCCCTCCGACAGCCGGGTGCCCGCGGGCGACGACGACCACGACGACGCCGTGACCGTCGACCTCTCCCGCATCCGCCGCACCCTCGACCCGGCCGCCGAGTGGCGCCAGATGTACGACGAGGCCGGCCGCGTCATGCGGGACAACTTCTGGCGCCCCGACATGGGCGGCGTCGACTGGGCCGGGGTCCTCGACCGCTACCGGCCGGTCCTGGAGCGCGTCGCGACCCACGACGACCTCATGGACCTGCTCTGGGAGGTCCAGGGCGAGCTGGGCACCTCGCACGCCTACGTCACCCCGCCCGGCGGGTGGCGCGACGACGCGGCCCGGCAGGGGCTGCTCGGGGCGGACCTCTCGCGTGCGGAGGACGGCAGCTGGCGCGTCGACCGCGTGCTGCCCTCCGAGACGTCGGACCCGGCTGCCCGCTCGCCGCTCGCCGCGCCGGGCGTCGCGGTCCGGGCCGGGGACGCGATCGTGGCCGTCGACGGACACCCCGTCGACCCGCTCACCGGGCCCGCGCCGCTGCTCACCGGCTCGGCCGGAAGGCCCGTCGAGCTGACGGTCTCCCCGGCCGACGGGGGCGACCGGCGCCACGTCGTCGTGGTGCCCGTCGCCGACGAGGAGGCCCTGCGCTACCACGCCTGGGTCGCCGACCGGCGGGCGTACGTGCACGAGCGGTCCGGGGGGCGTCTCGGCTACCTCCACGTCCCCGACATGGTCGGCGGCGGCTGGGCCCAGATCCACCGCGACCTGCGCACCGAGATGGCGCGCGAGGGCCTGGTCGTGGACGTCCGGGAGAACCGGGGCGGCCACACCTCGCAGCTCGTCGTGGAGAAGCTGGCCCGCCGCATCGTCGGCTGGGACCTGCCGCGCGGCATGCGACCCACGAGCTACCCGGGCGACGCGCCGCGGGGGCCGGTGGTGGCCGTGGCGAACGAGTTCTCCGGGTCGGACGGCGACATCGTGAACGCGGCGATCAAGGCGCTGAAGATCGGGCCGGTGGTCGGGGTCCGGACGTGGGGCGGCGTCGTCGGCATCGACAGCCGGTACCGGCTGGTCGACGGGACGCTGGTCACGCAGCCGAAGTACGCGTTCTGGCTGGAGGGATACGGGTGGGGCGTCGAGAACCATGGCGTCGACCCCGACGTGGAGGTCGTGATGACGCCGCGGGACCACGCCGAGGGGCGTGACCCTCAGCTGGACGAGGCGATCCGGATCGCGCTCGAGTCGCTGGAGCACGTGCCGGCGAAGGCGGCGCCGGAGCTGCCGGGGCTCCCAGGGTGAGCCGAGCGGGGTGGGGAGCGGTGCGCCTGCGGCGGGCCTGTTCCCCACCCCGCCCCTTCCCGAACCCGGGGCGCTGCCCCGGACCCCGCGCCCCAAACGCCGGCGAGGCTGACAGCTGGGAGCGGGGGTACGGGGGCGGCGCCCCCGGATAGGCTGGGCCGCGACGGATCACCCGAGCCCAAGGGAGCGCGTAAGCGAATGGCAGGAGAACCGCAGCCCGACTGCCTGTTCTGCAAGATCGTCTCGGGGGAGATCCCGGCCACCATCGTCCGCGAGACCGACACCACCGTCGCGTTCCGCGACATCAACCCCCAGGCCCCGACCCACGTACTCGTCATCCCGCGCCTGCACCACCCGGACGCCGCGTCGCTCGGCGCCGCCGAACCGCAGGTGCTCGCCGACGTGCTGTGCGAGGCGGGCAACGTCGCCGCCGACGAGAAGATCGACGCGACCGGCTACCGGGTCGTGTTCAACACCGGCGCCGGCGCCGGCCAGACCGTGTTCCACGCCCACGCGCACGTCCTGGGCGGCCGGGGTCTGGAATGGCCGCCGGGATAATGTCCGCCCGTGAACTCGTCGTGCTCGGGACCGCCAGCCAGGTCCCGACACGGCACCGGAACCACAACGGCTATCTGCTGCGCTGGGACGGCGAGGGCATCCTCTTCGACCCCGGCGAGGGAACCCAGCGCCAGATGCTGCGGGCCGGGGTCGCCGCGCACGACATCAACCGGATCTGCGTCACGCACTTCCACGGCGACCACTCGCTGGGCCTGGCCGGGGTGATCCAGCGGATCAACCTGGACCAGGTCCCGCACCCGGTGACCGCCCACTACCCGGCGAGCGGGCAGCGCTTCTTCGACCGGCTGCGGTACGCCACCGCCTACCGCGAGACCGTGCGGCTGACCGAGGCCCCGGTCGCCGCCGACGGGCCGCTGGCCACCACCGCCGCGTACACGCTCGACGGCCACCGGCTCTCGCACCCCGTCGAGTCGTACGGCTACCGGCTCACCGAGCCCGACGGGCGGCGGATGCTGCCCGCGAAGCTCGCCGAGCACGGCATCGAGGGGCCGGACGTCGGACGCCTCCAGCGCGAGGGCGCCCTCGGCGGGGTCACGCTCGCCGACGTGTCCGAGCACAGGCGCGGACAGCGGTTCGCGTTCATCATGGACACCAGGCTCTGTGACGGCGTGTACGCCCTCGCCGAGGGCTGCGACATGATGGTCATCGAGTCGACGTTCCTCGACGCGGACCGGAAGCTGGCCGCCGACCACGGCCACCTGACCGCCTACCAGGCGGCCCGGGTCGCCCGGGAGGCGGACGTACGGCACCTCGTCCTGACGCACTTCTCGCAGCGCTATCCGGAACCGGAGGCGTTCGAGGCCGAAGCCAGGGCGGCCGGTTACGAGGGCGAGCTGACCGTCGCCCAGGACCTGACGCGCGTACCGGTGCCCAGCCGGCACGCGTAGCACCACGCACCACCCCCACACGATTGAGAACACCGTGCACCTCCCCAAAGCCGAGCTCCACCTCCACATCGAGGGGACCCTCGAACCGGAACTGGCCTTCGCGCTCGCCGCGCGCAACGGCGTGACCCTGCCGTACCCGGACACCGAGGCCCTGCGGACCGCGTACCTCTTCGAGGACCTCCAGAGCTTCCTGAACCTCTACTACGCGCTGATGGCCGTGCTGTGGACCGAGGACGACTTCGCCGAACTCGCCGACGCCTACCTCACCCGCGCCGCCGCCCAGGGCGTCCGGCACGCCGAGATCTTCTTCGACCCGCAGGCCCACACCGCGCGCGGCGTGCCCATCGGCACCGTGATCGAGGGCCTGGGGCGGTCCCTGGAGCGCAGCGAGGAGAAGCACGGCATCTCCACCCAGCTGATCATGTGCTTCCTGCGCGACCAGTCCGCCGCATCGGCCCTGGAGACCCTGGAGGCGGCCCGGCCGCACCTGCACCGGATCAGCGCCGTCGGCCTGGACTCCGCCGAGGTCGGCCACCCGCCCGTGAAGTTCCGCGAGGTGTACGAACGGGCCGGCGAGCTCGGCCTGCGCAAGGTCGCCCACGCGGGCGAGGAGGGGCCGCCCTCGTACATCCGCGAGGCGCTCGACGTGCTGGGCGTGGAGCGGATCGACCACGGGCTGCGCTGCTTGGAGGACCCGGACCTGGTGAAGCGGCTGGTCGCCGAGCGCGTCCCGCTCACGCTGTGCCCGCTGTCCAACGTACGGCTGCGCGCGGTCGACACCCTGGAGCAGCACCCGCTGCCCGCGATGCTGGAGGCCGGGCTGCTCTGCACGGTCAACTCCGACGACCCCGCCTACTTCGGCGGGTACGTCGGAGGCACCTTCCACGCCGTCCACGAAGCGCTCGGCCTGGACCGCGAGCAGCTGCGCACCCTGGCCCGCAACTCCTTCCAGGCGGCCTTCCTCGACCACGACGAGGAACGCAGGACGCGCTACCTGTCCGAGGTCGAGGCGTACGTGTTCGACTGACCGCCGTCCGGGCCGGCCGTGCGGAACGCGTTCCTGCCGAGGCGCCTGCGGCGCAGGGCCGGGATGCTGATCTCCGTGACGGCCTGCTCGGGCGCGCCCACCTTGGGCACCGCGCCGGGCACCGCACCCGTGGTGACGGCGAGCAGGGCCGCGGGCGCCCCGCCCCGGCGGCGTACCGAACCCGGCACCAGCGGACGGCCGCCGGTGTGCAGGGCGACCGCGGTCACCGGAAGCGCTATCAGCAGGGTCACCGCACCCAGGACCAGACCCATCCCCGGGAACCCGGCCTCCTCCGACAGCACACTGCCGAGCACCGGTCCGCAGGCGACGCCCACGGACGAGGCGGAGCCGGCGAGGACCGCCCAGCGGCCGCGTACGTCGAGGGAGGCGGCCAGACCGATCAGATACGACAGGACCACCGGGTAGACGGTGTTCCACAGGATCTCGCCGGTCGCGAAGGAGCCGAGGCTCCCGGCGGACGAGCTGAGCACGATGCTCCCCGCGATGACGGCGGTGCCCACACCGATCGGGACCGCGCGCCCCAGCTTCGAGCCCAGCACCCCGGCACCCATCACGCCGAGCAGCCCGGCGCCGAGCGCGGCGGCGAACACGGCGCCTATCGTCACCTCGGACAGCCCGACCTGGTCCACGCCGATCCTGCTGCTGACGCCCCACAGCGCGTTCTGCGCCATCGACCAGACGAGCATGCCGCCCGCGAGGACCAGCCCGGAGCGGCGGTGCGGCAGCCGGCCCTTGGCGGGGACGGCGGGCCCGCCCTGGTCCCCGGGGGCCGACCCGCCGAGCCGGGAGGTGGCCGGCCACACCAGCAGCGCGACCAGGGCGATCGAGGCGAACGGCAGCCGGTGGCCGCCGCCCAGGTGCGGGACCGTCAGATACAGGGCGCCCGCGGTCGCCGACACACTCAGCAGGCCCAGGGACGAGGTGCGGTGCGGGTCGCTCTGGGCGGCGATGCCCGCCGCCGCGACGGCGGTCGCCGTACCGGAGCCGAAGCCGCCGACCACCGCGCCCGCGACCACCAGCGGCACGGTGCCGGCCAGCGCCGCACAGCCGTACCCCACCACGCACAGGACCAGTCCCACGCGCGCCGGTCTGCACGGCCCGTAGGTCTCCACGCGTCCCGCCAGGGAGAAGCCGGCGGAGGCCGAGCTCAGCAGCAGCGCACTGCCGACGAGCCCGGCCTGAGCCGTGCTGAGGCCCAGATAGACGGAGAGCCGTCCCACGATGGTGGGGAGGAGATAGGCGGCGAGGTAGCCGGCGGTGAACACGGCGACCAGAGGCCACGCGGCGCGAGGGCGCGAGGACATGGGCGTTCCTGAGGACATGCCAAGAAGAGGCAGAAGGGAGGGGGGAGATACGAGAAATCGGCGCTTCCGTCGGGTACGTCTCCAACGGTGCTCGCGGGCCAATTTGTATCAAGTGCTCCCGGCCCACCGAAAGCCGGTGTTATGTGATCTGGGCCACTTTTGTGTTTACGTGCTTCCCGGATGGGTAGTTAGGCGCGTTTACGCAGGTCAGCGACCGTGAACACACGCGCGGCGCGCACTCGTCCATCACCGCCGCGTATCGGGCACACTGGGCGCAACCGCCACGACCGGGGAGTGCGAGTGAGTGCTGACGTTCCGCAGATCGACCCGCTGGACGGACTGCGCGCCCCGCAGGACCCCGACTGCGACGTCTTCCTCACCGGCACGGTCTTCCTGGACATCATCTTCACCGGCCTGGACAGCGCCCCCGTGCGGGGCACCGAGTCCTGGGCGCGCGGCATGGGCTCCAGCCCCGGCGGCGTCGCCAACATGGCCACCGCGCTGGCCCGCCTCGGCCTGCGCACCTCCCTGGCCGCCGCGTTCGGCGACGACCACTACGGCGAGTACTGCTGGGACGCGCTCGAACAGGGCGAGGGCATCGATCTCTCCCGCTCCCACACGGTCCGCGGCTGGCACTCCCCGGTGACCGTCTCCATGGCGTACGAGGGCGAGCGGACGATGGTCTCGCACGGCCACGAGGCCCCGTCGCTCCCCGCCACCGCCTCGCCGGAGGCCCCCGCCTTCCCCCGCTGCCCGCCGAGGGCCCGGGCCGCCGTCACCTCGCTCGTGCCCGGACGCACCGAACCCTGGGTCGCCGAGGCCGCCCGCCGGGGGGCCCTGATCTTCGGGGACGTCGGCTGGGACGAGACCGGGCGCTGGGACCTGGACGCCCTGAGCGGCCTGGAGCACTGCCACGCCTTCCTGCCCAACGCCGAGGAGGCGATGCGCTACACCCGCACCGACTGCCCCCGGGCCGCCGCGCACGCCCTCGCCGAACGCGTACCGCTCGCCGTCGTCACCCTGGGCTCCGAGGGCGCCTACGCGGTCGACGCCGCCACCGGCACGGCCGCCGAGGTCCCCGCCATCGAGGTCGAGGCACTGGACCCGACCGGCGCCGGCGACGTCTTCGTGGCCGGCTTCGTCACCGGCACGCTGGCCGGCTGGCCGCTCGCCGACCGCCTCGCCTTCGCCGGGCTGACCGCGGCCCTCTCCGTCCAGGAGTTCGGCGGCTCGCTCTCGGCTCCCGGCTGGGCGGAGGTCGCCGCCTGGTGGCAGCGGGTGCGCACCTGCGCCGGGCAGGACCCGGCCGCGCTGCGGCGCTACGCCTTCCTGGACGACCTGCTGCCGGCCGCCGCCCGGCCCTGGCCGCTGCGCCGGGCCCTGCCCACGATCGGTTTCCGCGCGTAACCTCCACGGCCCCGTACCGCCCGGTAAAACCTCTGGTGTTGTCGGTGTGGAGTCGTAGGCTTGAGGCACACGAGGTTTTCGAGCAGCGAGAACCCTGCAACGGGAGGTATGCGCAGGCCCGAGGGCCGGCCCATGACTCAGTCACCCACACAGCCGCAGGCGCGTGCCCACATCAGCATCCCGGCCGCTCACCCGATGGTGATGCTCCTGGGAGCGGGCGACTCGCTGCTGCGCGTGATCGAAGCGGCGTTCCCGGCGGCCGACATCCACGTCCGGGGAAATGACATAAGCGCGACGGGCAACGCGGCGGACATCGCCCTGATCCAGCGCCTGTTCGACGAGATGGTGCTCGTGCTCCGCACCGGGCAGCCGATGACGGAGGACGCCGTGGAACGGTCGATCGCGATGCTCAAGGCCACCGACAACGGCCAGGCGGACGGTACGGAGACCCCGGCCGAGGTGCTGACGCAGAACATCCTGTCCAGCCGGGGCCGCACGATCCGCCCCAAGACGCTCAACCAGAAGCGGTACGTCGACGCGATCGACAAGCACACGATCGTCTTCGGCATCGGCCCCGCCGGTACGGGCAAGACCTACCTGGCCATGGCCAAGGCGGTCCAGGCCCTCCAGTCCAAGCAGGTCAGCCGCATCATCCTGACCCGCCCGGCCGTCGAGGCGGGCGAGCGCCTGGGCTTCCTCCCCGGCACGCTGTTCGACAAGATCGACCCGTACCTGCGCCCGCTCTACGACGCCCTGCACGACATGCTCGACCCCGACTCGATCCCGCGCCTGATGGCGGCGGGCACGATCGAGGTCGCCCCCCTGGCTTATATGAGGGGTCGCGCCCAACCTGTCTTCACCAACGTGCTGACGCCGGACGGCTGGCGCCCCATCGGCACTCTGGAGGTCGGTGACCTCGTCATCGGCTCCGATGGAGCCCCCACGCCCGTACTCGGTGTGTACCCGCAGGGCGAGAAGGACATCTACCGAGTCAGCGCCCAGGACGGCTCCTGGACCCTGTGCTGTGGTGACCACCTGTGGACGGTTCGTACCGCGTCGGACAAACGGCGGGACAAGCCGTGGCGGGTCCTGGAGACCAAGGAGATGATCGGCAACCTCCGCGCGGCCCGCGCGCGTCGTTACGAACTGCCGATGCTCACCGCCCCGGTCAGCTTTCCCGAGCGCGAGGTTCCGATGGACCCGTATGCGCTGGGGCTGCTGCTGGGCGACGGGTGCCTGACGGGGGCGACGACCCCGTCGTTTGCCACCCAGGACCCCGAGTTGGCCGAGGCCCTGGAAGGCTCGCTGCCGGGCGTTTCCGTACGCCACAAGGGCGGGCCCGACTACACCCTGAACCGGCTGAAGGCTCCGGGCGACGTGGTGACGCTGGAGAACCCGGTCACGCGTGCGCTGCGTGAACTCGATCTGGTGGGCACGCGTTCCCACTCCAAGTTCGTTCCGGACGCGTACCTCTTCAACTCCGCCGACGTCCGTCTCGCTGTCCTTCAAGGGCTGCTCGACGCCGATGGGGGCCCGGTCACCCAGAAGGACCGCACATGCCGTGTCCAGTACACGACGGCGTCGATCATGTTGCGTGACGACATGATCGCCCTGGTGCAGTCGCTGGGCGGGGTCGCTTACACACGCCGCCGGGCTGCCGAAGGGCGTACGCCGGGACGCGCTCGCGGCCGCGATGTCCATCACCGCTACGACGCCCACGTGGTCGACATCCGCCTGCCGGAGGGCATCGAGCCCTTCCGTCTCCCCCGCAAGGCCGAGAAGTACCGGGCCGCCGGTGGCGGCGGACGGCCCATGCGCTTCATCGACAGCATCGAACCGGCGGGCCGTGAGGAAGCGGTGTGCATTCAGGTTGCGGCGGAGGACTCGCTGTACGTGACGCAGGACTACCTGCTGACACACAACACCCTGAACGACGCCTTCATCATCCTGGACGAGGCGCAGAACACCAGTGCCGAGCAGATGAAGATGTTCCTGACCCGGCTCGGCTTCGACTCCAAGATCGTGGTCACCGGTGACATCACCCAGGTCGACCTGCCGAGCGGGACCAAGAGCGGCCTGCGCCAGGTGCAGGACATCCTGGAGGGCATCGACGACGTGCACTTCTCCCGGCTCACCTCGCAGGATGTCGTCCGGCACAAGCTGGTCGGCCGTATTGTCGACGCGTACGAGAAGTACGACAGCAGCAAGGGCGAGCAGGACGGCGGGGGCCCTCGGGGCCGCGGCCGTCACAACGGGAAGCAGTAGCAGCGCACCATGTCGATCGACGTCAACAACGAGTCCGGAACCGAGGTCGACGAGCAGGCGATCCTCGACATCGCCCGCTACGCGCTCGCGCGCATGCGGATCCACCCGCTCTCCGAGCTCTCGGTGATCGTGGTGGACGCCGCGGCCATGGAGCAGCTGCACATCCAGTGGATGGACCTGCCGGGCCCGACCGATGTCATGTCCTTCCCGATGGACGAGCTGCGTCCGCCGGCGAAGGACGACGAGGAGCCGCCGCAGGGGCTCCTCGGTGACATCGTGCTCTGCCCCGAGGTCGCCAAGAAGCAGGGTGAGGAAGCCGAGACCCAGCACTCCATGGACGAGGAGCTCCAGCTGCTCACCGTCCACGGGGTGCTGCACCTGCTGGGCTACGACCACGAGGAGCCGGACGAGAAGGCCGAGATGTTCGGTCTCCAGGCGGCCATCGTGGACGGCTGGCGTGGTGAGCGCGGCCTGACCGGTCCGTCGCCCGCCCCGACCGTCTCGTGAGCCTCCCCCTGGTCTCCGGCGTCGTCCTGCTGGTCGTCGTCGGCTGGCTGGCCGCCTGCGCCGAGGCGGGCATCGCCCGCACGTCGAGCTTCCGGGCCGCCGAGGCGGTCCGCTCGGGCCGTCGCGGCAGCGCCAAGCTGGAACAGGTCGCGGCCGACCCGACGCGCTATCTCAACGTCGCCCTGCTGGTGCGGGTCGCCTGCGAGATGGCCGCCGGGGTGCTCGTCACGTACGCCTGCCTGAAGGAGTTCCCGGAGACCTGGGAGGCGCTGGCCGTCGCCATCGGCGTCATGGTCCTCGTCTCCTACGTCGCGATCGGCGTCTCCCCGCGCACCATCGGCCGCCAGCACCCGCTGAACACCGCGACCGCGTCGGCGTACGTGCTGCTGCCGCTGGCCCGGGTCATGGGGCCGGTCCCGCAGCTGCTGATCCTCCTCGGCAACGCGCTGACCCCCGGCAAGGGGTTCCGCAAGGGCCCGTTCGCCAGCGAGGCCGAGCTGCGGGCCATGGTGGACCTCGCCGAGCAGGAGTCGCTGATCGAGGACGAGGAGCGCCGCATGGTGCACTCCGTCTTCGAGCTCGGCGACACGCTCGTGCGCGAGGTGATGGTCCCGCGCACCGACCTCGTCTGCATCGAGCGCTACAAGACGATCCGTCAGGCGCTCACCCTCGCGCTGCGCTCCGGCTTCTCGCGGATCCCGGTCACCGGCGAGAACGAGGACGACATCGTCGGGATCGTCTACCTCAAGGACCTGGTCCGCAAGACGCACATCAACCGGGACTCGGAGGCCGACCCGGTCTCCACGGCGATGCGTCCGGCCGCGTTCGTGCCCGACACGAAGAACGCCGGAGACCTGCTGCGCGAGATGCAGCAGGAGCGCAGCCATGTCGCCGTCGTCATCGACGAGTACGGCGGCACGGCGGGCATCGTCACCATCGAGGACATCCTGGAGGAGATCGTCGGCGAGATCACCGACGAGTACGACCGTGAGCTGCCGCCCGTCCAGGAGCTGGAGAACGGCTGCTTCCGGGTGACCGCCCGGCTCGACATCGGCGACCTCGGCGAGCTCTTCGGTCTCGACGAGTACGACGACGAGGACGTCGAGACGGTCGGCGGCCTCCTCGCGAAGGCGCTGGGCCGGGTCCCGATCGCCGGCGCGTCCTCCGAGGTCGCACTGCCCGACGGGCGGCGGCTGCGGCTGACCGCGGAGTCCCCGGCGGGCCGGCGCAACAAGATCGTCACGGTGCTGGTGGAGCCGGTCGCTCCCGAGAAGGAGGAGGAGACGCCGGAATGACCCCGCAGCAGCTGAGGGCCTTCTGCCTAGGCTTCAACGCGAGCGTCGAGGAGTTCCCGTTCGGGCCGGAGGCGTCCGTCTTCAAGGTGCTCGGCAAGATGTTCGCGCTCAGCGCGCTGGACGCCCGGCCCCTGACGGTGAACCTCAAGTGCGACCCCGACGAGGCGGTGCGGCTGCGCGAGGAGTACGTGGCGGTGGCGCCCGGCTGGCACATGAACAAGCGCCACTGGAACACCGTCACCGTCTCCGGGCTCCCCGACGCGAAGCTGCGCGAGCTGATCGAGGACAGCTACGACCTGGTGGTGGCCGGCCTCCCGAAGGCGGAGCGGCTGCGGCTGGACCGCCCGTAGGCCGCACCGGCCGGGGCTCCCGCCCGCCCCGGTCCGTGCCGGGCTTCGTATGCTCGGCACATGACTGAGACCACCGACCTCGGCGCCGAGGACCGCAAGATCGTCACCCTGGCGCGCAGCGCCCGCGCCCGCAACGGCGTCCCCGAGGGCGCTGCCGTCCGGGACGAGACCGGACGCACCTATGTGGCGGGGACCGTGGAGCTGGATTCGCTGAAGCTCAGCGCGCTGCGGACGGCCGTCGCGATGGCGGTGGCCAGCGGGGCGAAGTCCCTGGAGGCCGCCGCGATCGTCTCCGAGGCGGACGCCCCCTCCGACGAGGACCGGGCCGCCGTGAGGGACCTGGGCGGGGCCGGCACGCCGGTGCTGCTCGCCGGGCCGGACGGACGGCTGCGGCTCAGCGTCACGGCCGGCTGACCGCCGTACGGGGCGGGGGACCGGGCCGTCCGTGCCGGGCCCGGAGGCCGCGGCGGGCGCCCTCGGTGCCCCGCGGCCCCCGGGATCGGGGACAATGGGCGCCATGAGCGTTCGACCTAACCCTGAAGCCGCCGCGCGGCAGGCCGAGAACCCCGCCCCCCACCGGGCCGGCTTCGCCTGCTTCGTGGGCCGCCCCAACGCGGGCAAGTCCACCCTGACGAACGCTCTGGTCGGGCGGAAGGTGGCCATCACCTCCAACCGGCCGCAGACGACCCGGCACACCGTGCGCGGCATCGTGCACCGGCCGGACGCCCAGCTGATCCTGGTCGACACCCCCGGGCTGCACAAACCGCGCACCCTGCTGGGCGAGCGGCTGAACGACATCGTGCGCACCACCTGGGCCGAGGTCGACGTGATCGGCTTCTGCCTGCCCGCCGACCAGAAGCTCGGTCCCGGCGACAAGTACATCGTCAAGGAGCTCGCGGGCATCAGGAAGACGCCCAAGATCGCGATCATCACCAAGACCGACCTGGTCGACTCCAAGCAGCTCGCCGAACAGCTGCTGGCCGTCTCCCGGCTCGGCGAGGAGCTGGGCTTCGAGTGGGCGGAGATCATCCCGGTCTCGGCCGTCAAGGACCAGCAGGTCGACCTGCTCTCCGACCTGATCGCCCCGCTCCTGCCCGAGAGCCCGCCGCTCTACCCCGAGGGCGACCTCACCGACGAGCCGGAGATGGTGATGGTCGCGGAGCTGATCCGCGAGGCCGCGCTCGAAGGCGTACGCGACGAGCTGCCGCACTCCATCGCGGTCGTCGTGGAGGAGATGCTGCCGCGCGAGGACCGGCCGGCGGACAAGCCGCTGCTGGACATCCACGCCAACGTCTACATCGAGCGCCCCAGCCAGAAGGGCATCATCATCGGTCCGAAGGGCAAGCGGCTGAAGGACGTCGGCACCAAGTCCCGCAAGCACATCGAGGCCCTGCTCGGCACCCCCGTCTACCTCGACCTGCACGTCAAGGTCGCCAAGGACTGGCAGCGCGACCCCAAGCAGCTGCGGAAGCTCGGCTTCTGAGGCGCGCTTCCCTCACACCGCGCCCCGTCTCACGCGCCCTCCTTCAGGACGCGTGAGATCAGGTCGCGCTGGGCCTCGGTCAGGCGGGGGTCCGCGCAGTGCACGGTCCTGCCGTCGACCGTTATCCGGTAACTGAAGCCGTCCGGGACGCCCCGGGGCGCGGCGCCCTGGCCGTCGGCGAGCGCCGAGCCGGCCAGGGCCTCCCACTCCTGGGCGTCGGCCCGTCCGGCGGTGTCGATCTCGCGGTGGCGCGCGATGCCGGCGAAGCCGCCGGTCCTGCTCACCTGGATGCGCATGCGTGCGTCCCTCCTAATCGGTCGGAACGCCCACCTCCGACCACGCCTTGAGGACGGCCTCCACCTCGTCGCCCTCGCCGAAGCGGCTGCGCGCCGCCGCCACGGTCAGCCGGGCGAAGTCCGCGAAGTCCGCGTCCACCGCCAGTTCACCACCTGTGAGCACATCGAACCAGAGCTGGCCCGCCCGCTCCCAGGAGCTGCCGCCCAGCGCGGTCGCCAGGAGATAGAACGCGCGGTTGGGGATGCCGGAGTTGAGGTGGACGCCGCCGTTGTCGTCGCCGGTGTGGACGTAGTCGTCCATGGACGCCGGCTGCGGGTCCTTGCCGAGCACGTCGTCGTCGTACGCCGTGCCGGGTGCCTTCATCGAGCGCAGTGCCACGCCCTGGACCCGGGGCGCGAGCAGCCCCTCGCCGATCAGCCAGTCCGCCTGGTCGGCGGTCTGGCCCAGCGAGTACTGCTTCACGAGGGAGCCGAAGACGTCCGAGATGGACTCGTTGAGCGCGCCGGACTGGCCGTAGTAGCTCAGGTTGGCCGTGTACTGCGTGAGTCCGTGGGCCAGTTCGTGGGCGATCACGTCGAGGGCGACGGTGAAGTCGAGGAAGATCTCCCCGTCCCCGTCTCCGAAGACCATCTGTTCGCCGTCCCAGAAGGCGTTGTTGTACTTCTCGTCGTAGTGGACGGACCCGATCAGCGGCAGTCCGCGGCCGTCGATGGAGCGCCGGCCGTAGGCGGTGAGCAGCAGGTCGAAGGTGGCGCCGAGGCCCGCGTACGCGCGGTTGACGCTGGCGTCCTTCGTGGGCTTCTCGCCCTCGCCGCGGACCTTGGTGCCCGGCAGGTCCGTGCCGTGGCGGCAGTCGTAGAGCGTGCGACGGGGCTTGGCGGCGGCCTCGTCGTCCGGTTCGGCGGGGGCGGCGGGCCGGGCGGTGGTCGTCACCTGGCGGCGGGTGCGGCGGGCCGCGTCGGACTCCAGGGTGCGGCGGGCCGGATCGGCGAGGACGGGGTCGTCGGACTGGGAGAGCTTGTCGAGGACGTGGGGCGGGACGATGGTGCAGAAGACGGGGTGGAACCCCTGCTGTGAACGAGGCTGCATACAGACGACTGTGGCACTACGTGAGCGCCAAGTCGCTGGTTGCAACCGTGGTTGATGAAATGGAGTGATTGGTCACTGTTGGGCGTTTAGGTCGTCCCGTACGGGTGAGGGCGGCTGCCGGTCCCGCATACTGAAACGGCACCCACGTCTCGGGCGCCTCTCGGCTAGTCTCGACGCATCATGCGTTTCGGGCTGCTTCTTCTTAGCTGCCGCGGCGAGGGCCTGTAGTCGAGGCCGACCCCCTCCCCGCGGAGTCTGGTGTTGCAGTAACACAGTCGGCCGTCCCGGAGAAGGACACCCGAGGAGCCCCGCGCCATGACCGAAGTGAACCCCGCCCAGACCCCCGCCGCGCACGCCGTCGGCCGCCCCACACCGATCACCAACGCCACGGTGCTGCAGAAGCCGTCCGGGATGCCGGTCCACAAGTACGGCCGCTACGAGGCCGTCGACATCCCCGACCGCACCTGGCCCGAGAAGCGGATCACCAAGGCGCCCCGCTGGCTCTCCACCGACCTGCGCGACGGCAACCAGGCCCTGATCGACCCGATGTCGCCGGCCCGCAAGCGCGAGATGTTCGACCTGCTCGTACGCATGGGGTACAAGGAGATCGAGGTCGGCTTCCCGTCCTCCGGCGAGACCGATTTCGCCTTCGTCCGCTCCATCATCGAAGAGGGCGCGATCCCCGAGGACGTGACGATCTCCGTCCTGACGCAGGCCCGTGAGGAACTGATCGAGCGAACCGTCGAATCGCTGGTCGGTGCCCGACGCGCCACCGTCCACCTGTACAACGCGACCGCCCCGACCTTCCGCCGCGTGGTCTTCCGCGGGTCCCGCGAGGAGGTCAAGCAGATCGCGGTGGACGGCACCCGGCTGGTCATGGAGTACGCCGACAAGATCCTGGGCGACGAGACGATTTTCGGCTACCAGTACAGCCCCGAGATCTTCACCGACACCGAGCTGGACTTCGCCCTGGAGGTCTGCGAGGCGGTCTGTGACGTCTGGCAGCCCGAGCAGGGCCGCGAGATCATCCTCAACCTGCCCGCCACCGTGGAGCGTTCGACGCCGTCCACGCACGCGGACCGGTTCGAGTGGATGTCGCGCAACCTGTCGCGGCGCGAGTTCGTCTGCCTGTCCGTCCACCCGCACAACGACCGCGGCACCGCCGTCGCCGCCGCCGAACTGGCCCTGATGGCCGGGGCGGACCGGATCGAGGGCTGCCTGTTCGGCCAGGGCGAGCGCACGGGCAACGTCGACCTGGTGACGCTGGGCATGAACCTGTTCTCGCAGGGCGTCGACCCGCAGATCGACTTCTCGCAGATCGACGAGATCCGCCGCACCAGCGAGTACTGCAACCAGATGGAGGTCCACCCGCGCCACCCCTACGCGGGCGACCTGGTCTACACCGCCTTCTCCGGCTCCCACCAGGACGCCATCAAGAAGGGCTTCGACGCCATGGAGGCCGACGCGGCCGCCGCAGGCAAGACCGTGGACGACATCGAGTGGGCCGTGCCCTACCTGCCGATCGACCCGAAGGACGTCGGTCGCTCCTACGAGGCGGTCATCCGCGTCAACTCGCAGTCCGGCAAGGGCGGCATCGCGTACGTCCTGAAGAACGACCACAAGCTGGACCTGCCCCGCCGGATGCAGATCGAGTTCTCCCGGATCATTCAGGCCAAGACCGACGCCGAGGGCGGCGAGGTCACGCCGACGCAGATCTGGAGCGTCTTCCAGGACGAGTACCTGCCCAACCCGGACAACGCCTGGGGGCGCGTCCAGATCCGCTCCGGCCAGAGCACGACCGGCTCCGACGGCCGTGACACGATCACCGTCGAGGCGACCGTGGACGGCGTGGACACCGTGCTGACCGGCACCGGCAACGGCCCGATCTCCGCGTTCTTCGAAGCGCTGCAGGCCATCGGTATCGACGCCCGGCTGCTGGACTACACCGAGCACACCATGAGCGAGGGCGCGAGCGCCCAGGCCGCCTCGTACATCGAGTGCGCCATCGACGGGAAGGTGCTGTGGGGCATCGGCATCGACGCCAACACCACCCGCGCCTCGCTGAAGGCGGTCGTCTCGGCCGTCAACCGCGCCACCCGCTGACCCGGCGCCCGGAAGGGCCCGAAGCCGTACGGTCCGCGGACCCCGCCCACCCGCTTCCGGGGGGCGGGGTTCGGCCATTCTCCGGGCGGTTGTGACGGGCGGGGTGCTGACGGCACAACGGTGATGTGGTTAACATCACGTCGACACGGCAGTGTTGCCGGAGTGTTACGGAGGTGTGCGACGTGCGGTCAGCCCTGGGACAACGCGCCATGAAGCTGCGTATCTGCGGCATCCGTACGCTGTGGGACACCACCGGCGACGGGGAGTTCTTCTGCCCCGGCTGCGGCGGTGACCGCAACTACCGCCTCCTCACCGGCCGGCGCCGCTTCGCCGTGCTGGGCGTGCCCCTGCTGCGGCGCGGCACCACGGACCCGGTGGTCGAGTGCGCGGCCTGCCACCAGCACCTCGACCCGGAAACGCTCGGCCACCCCACCACCACCCGGTTCTCCGCGATGCTCAGGGACGCCGTGCACACCGTCGCCCTCGGCGTCCTCGCGGCCGGCGGCAGCACCTCCCGTACGGTCCTGGAGAGCGCCGCCGAGACCGTGCGCGGCGCCGGGTTCGAGGACTGCACGCCCGAACAGCTCGCCACCGTCGTCGAGGTGCTGTCCGCCGACATCGGCCAGGGCTCCGCGTTCGACCCGGCGGCCGAGGCGTGCGGCGCGGCCCTCGCCATCGAGCTGCACGAGGCGCTGGAACCGCTCGCCCCGCACCTCGCCCCCACCGGGCGCGAATCGATTCTGCTCCAGGGCGCCCGGATCGCCCTCGCGGACGGCGCGTACAGCACCGCCGAACGCGAGGTGCTGACCACCGTCGGCGGGGCGCTGAGGCTGCGTGCCGAGGACACCGCCCGGCTGCTCGCCGAGGCGGCGCGCACGCCCTCCTGATGCCGGTCTCCCGCTGCCGCGGGGGACTGGTCCGCGCCGAACGTCCCCGCGACGCCACGGCGGCGGCGCTGCGCGGCCGCGGACCCGCTGTCCTCGTTCCCTCCGGGACCGTCGCGGCGGGCCTGCTGCGCCTGCCGGCGGCCGATCCCACCGGCAGCCGGGGCATGGGCCCGACCGCCGTCGTCGGTGTGCTGTGCGCCCTCCTGGCGTCGCTCCGTCCTCTCGCCCGGCCGGGAAGCCCTCTTCGTCGCCCGGGTGCTCAGCGCCCCGGGCGCCCCCGCCGGGACCGGCCCCGAGGGCCTGGGCACGCTCTCCGAGCGGGAGCGCCGGGCCCTGGCCCCGGTCGCGCGCGGCCTCGACAGCGCCGGGATCACCGAGAGCCCGGGCCTCGGCCCGCTCACCGCCTCAGGGGCCGGGCCCCGGGTGTCGGTGGCGTACCGGACAATGGGAGGCATGAGCTTGTTCCGGGACGACGGCGTGGTGCTGCGCACGCAGAAACTGGGCGAGGCCGACCGGATCATCACGATACTGACCCGGGGCCACGGCCGGGTGCGGGCCGTCGCGCGCGGGGTGCGGCGCACCAAGTCGAAGTTCGGGGCCCGTCTCGAACCGTTCTCCCACGTGGACGTGCAGTTCTTCGCGCGCGGCAGCGAGCTGGTCGGGCGCGGGCTGCCGCTGTGCACTCAGAGCGAGACGATCGCGCCGTACGGCGGCGGGATCGTCACCGACTACGGGCGCTACACCGCCGGGACCGCGATGCTGGAGACCGCCGAGCGCTTCACCGACCACGAGGGCGAACCCGCCGTCCAGCAGTACCTGCTGCTGGTGGGCGGGCTGCGCACGCTGGCCCGGGGCGAGCACGCGCCGCATCTCATCCTGGACGCCTTCCTGCTGCGCTCCCTCGCGGTCAACGGCTACGCCCCCAGCTTCGACGCCTGCGCCCGGTGCGGACTGCCGGGACCGAACCGTTTCTTCTCGGTGGCGGCGGGCGGGGTCGTATGCGGCGACTGCCGGGTGCCCGGCAGCGTCGTACCCTCGGCTCAGGCCGTCGCCCTGCTGAGCGCCCTGCTCACCGGTGACTGGGAGACGGCGGACGCGTGCGAGGCGCGTCATGCCAGGGAGGGGAGCGGGCTGGTGTCCGCGTATCTGCACTGGCATCTGGAGCGCGGGCTGCGTTCACTGCGGTACGTAGAGAAGTGACACAGGGAGACTGAAGCTCATGGCAGTACGCGGGATGCTCGGCGGCCGTAACCGGCGCGACTACAAGACCCCGGAGCCGCACCCGTCCGGTGCCGTGCCCCCGAAGATCCCCGGTGAGCTGGTGCCCAAGCACGTCGCCATCGTGATGGACGGAAACGGCCGCTGGGCGAAGGAGCGCGGCCTGCCGCGCACCGAGGGGCACAAGGTCGGCGAGGGCGTCGTCATGGACGTGCTCAAGGGCTGCATCGAGATGGGTGTCAAGAACCTCTCGTTGTACGCCTTCTCGACGGAGAACTGGAAGCGGTCCCCGGAGGAGGTGAAGTTCCTGATGAACTTCAACCGGGACGTCATCCGCCGCCGCCGTGACGAGATGGACGAGCTCGGCATCCGCATCCGCTGGGTGGGCCGCATGCCCAAGCTGTGGAAGTCCGTCGTGCAGGAGCTCCAGGTCGCCCAGGAGCAGACCAAGGACAACGACAAGATGACGCTGTACTTCTGCGTCAACTACGGCGGCCGGGCCGAGATCGCGGACGCCGCGCAGCGGATCGCGCAGGACGTGGCCGCCGGCCGGCTCGACCCGTCGAAGGTCAACGAGAAGACGTTCGCGAAGTACATCTACTACCCGGACATGCCGGACGTGGACCTGTTCGTGCGGCCCAGCGGCGAGCAGCGCACCTCGAACTACCTGATCTGGCAGAGCGCGTACGCCGAGATGGTCTTCCAGGACGTGCTGTGGCCGGACTTCGACCGCCGGGACCTGTGGCGCGCCTGCCTGGAATTCGCCCAGCGCGACCGCCGGTTCGGGGGCGCCGAGGAGGTCGCGGCGAAATCGGGTCCCCGGGCCTGAAGCCCTGCCGGTACGATCACGGCTCTTTCGCACACGTCGGGTGGGGGCCATGAACGAACAGCAGGGTGCCGTGCACGGAGCGGTCGAACTGAGATACCGCCCGGAGCCGCGGGACTACACGTCGGCACTCCGCGCGTGTCACCGGGTCAGCGCCTCGGGCCGGCGGCAGCGGCTCCTGGGGGTGGTCGCGACGGGATGCGGCGTCGTGGCCACCTCGCTGTCCCTGGCGAACGGCGACGACCGTGATAGCCAAGCGGGGCGCCCGGGGCGGGTCCGATGTGGACCGCATACGCGAGATCTTCGACCGGAACCTGAAGAGAATCTGAACGGCTGGACCGGAGAGCCCCCCGCTCCCTGCTCCGGCCTGATCCGGACGAAAGGCCCTCAGTTCTCGCCGCCCGCGCAGTCCGCGCAGGTGCCGAAGACCTCGACCGTGTGCGCGACGTTGACGAAGCCGTGCTGGGAGGCGATGGTCTCCGCCCACTGCTCGACCACGGGCCCCTCGACCTCGACCGCCTTGCCGCACATGCGGCAGACCAGGTGGTGGTGGTGCTCGCCGGTCGAGCAGCGCCGGTAGACGGACTCGCCCTCCGTGGTGCGCAGGACGTCCACCTCCCCGGCGTCGGCGAGGGACTGGAGGGTGCGGTAGACGGTCGTCAGGCCGACCGAGTCCCCCCGGTGCTTGAGGACGTCGTGCAGCTCCTGCGCGCTGCGGAACTCGTCCACCTCGTCGAGCGCCGCCGCGACGGCTGCCCGCTGCCGGGTCGAGCGGCCGCGTACCGGAGCCGCGTTCGTCCCACTGATCGGCGCCGTCGCCACAGGAGCCTCCTCGTGTCGCCCGTACATCTGTCGGGCCATTGTGCCAGCCCGCCCCTTCCGCGGGATCAGACTCGGACGTCGTCCGGTGCCGGGCGGGCCCCCGGTACTTCCAGGGTGCACCCCTTTGTCTCGGTCTCGCCTCGCCGGGCGCGGACGCGGGCGAGCGGGGCGGCGAGCAGCGTCAGGGCGACGAAGACCCCGATGGCCAGCAGCACGATCGTCGCGCCGGGCGGGACGTCCTGGTAGTACGAGGTGATGGTGCCGGACAGGGTGACGCCGACGCCGATGACGACGGAGAGCACGAACGTCACCTTGAAGGACCGGGTGATCTGCTGCGCGGCGGCGACCGGGACCACCATCAGGGCGCTGACCAGCAGCAGCCCCACGACCCGCATCGCGACCGTGACGGTCACGGCGGCGGTGACCGCGACGAGCAGGTTCAGCATCCGCACCGGCAGGCCGGTCACCCGGGCGAACTCCTCGTCCTGGCTGACGGCGAACAGCTGCCGCCGCAGCCCCACCGTCACCAGCAGCACGAAGGCGGCGAGCAGCGAGATCGCGGTGATGTCCTCGGAGGAGACCGTGGACAACGAACCGAAGAGGTACGAGGTCAGGTTGGCGTTCGAGCCCGTGTCGGAGAGGTTGATCAGCAGGACACCGCCCGCCATGCCGCCGTAGAACAGCATGGCCAGCGCGATGTCGCCCCGGGTGCGCCCGTACCAGCGGATCAGCTCCATGACGACCGCGCCCGCGACGGCGACGGCGGTGGCCATCCAGACCGGGCTGGTGGAGAGCAGGAAGCCGAGACCGACGCCGGTCATCGCGATGTGGCCGATGCCGTCGCCCATCAGGGCCTGTCGGCGCTGCACGAGGTAGATGCCGACGGCGGGCGCGATGACGCCGACCAGTACGGCGGCGAGCAGGGCCCGCTGCATGAAGGGGGGGTCGAGGAATTCCATGGTCAGCTCAGCAGTCCCGTCCGGACGGGCTCGGAAGCCGCGTGGGGGTGTACGTGGTCGTGGCCGGGCAGCGCGTGCTGTCCGACGGCCTTCGGGGGCGGCCCGTCGTGCAGGACGCAGCCGTCGCGCAGGACGACCGCCCGGTCGATCAGGGGCTCCAGCGGACCCAGCTCGTGCAGGACGAGGAGCACGGTGGTTCCGGCGGCGACCTGCTCGCGCAGGGTGGCGGCCAGGATCTCCTGGCTGGCCAGGTCCACGCCCGCCATCGGCTCGTCCATGATCAGGAGCTCCGGTTCGGCGGCGAGCGCGCGGGCGATGAGCACCCGCTGGTGCTGGCCGCCGGAGAGGGCGTTCACCGAGTCCTTCGCGCGGTCGGCGAGGCCGACGAGCTCGATGGCGCGGTCGACGGCGGCGCGGTCCGCCTTGCGGGGGATGCCCAGCCGGGTGCGGGAGAGGCGTCCGGCGGAGACGACCTCGCGGATCGTGGCGGGTACGCCGCCCGCCGCCGTGGTGCGCTGCGGTACGTAGCCGACCCGGGCCCAGTCGCGGAAGCGGCGCAGCGGGGTGCCGAACAGCTCGACGGTGCCGCCGGTCAGGGGGACCTGGCCGATGACGGAGCGGACGGCGGTGGACTTGCCGGATCCGTTGGCGCCGAGCAGGGCGACGACCTCGCCCCGGCGCACGGTCAGGTCGACGCCGCGCAGCACGGGGCGCGCGCCCAGGACGGCGGTGGCGTCGCGTACGGTGATCACGGGTTCGCTGGCGGGGTGCTGGGGCTCGGGCATGAGCGCCTCCGGTGCTGCTGCGCGGTTCGGGCCGATAGGTGCGGTGGGGCCGTCGTTCACTTCGCGCCGAGCGCCGTGCGCAGGGCGGCGAGGTTGGACTTCATGACCCCGATGTAGTCATCGCCCTTGGAGCTGTCGGTGATTCCCTCCAGCGGGTCCAGGACGCCGGTCTTCAGGCCGGCGTCGCGGGCGACCGTCTTCGCGGTCTTGTCGCTGGCGAGCGTCTCGAAGAAGACGGTGGTGACCTTCTTCTCCTCGGCGATGGAGTGCAGGGCGCTGATGCGGGCGGGGCTGGGCTCGGCCTCGGGGTCGATGCCGGCGATGCCCTCCTGGACGAGGCCGTAGCGCTCGGCGAGGTAGCCGAAGGCGGAGTGCGTGGTGATGAACGTCTTCGTCGCGGTGTTCTTCAGCCCGGTCCGGTACGCGGTGTCGAGCGCGCCGAGCTCCTTGACCAGGGCGTCGGTGTTCTTCCGGTAGTCCGCCGCGTGGTCCGGGTCGGTCTTCGCCAGCGAGGTGCCGACGCCCTTGGCGACCTCGGTGTACTTCACCGGGTCCAGCCAGATGTGCGGGTCGGCGCCGGCCTCGTCGCCCTCGTGGTCGTGCTCGTGGCCGTGCTCCTCGCCGCCGGTCTCGGTGCCGTGGTCCTCCAGCGTGGTCAGCGTCGCGGCGTCGAGGGTGTGGGAGGCGCCGGACTGCTTGATCGCCTCGTCGACGGCGGGCTGGAGGCCCTTGAGATAGAGGATGAAGTCCGCGTCGCTGAGCCTGCCGGTCTGCCGGGGGCTGAGCTCCAGGTCGTGGGGTTCCACGCCGGGCTTGGTGAGCGTGGTGACCGAGACGTGGTCGCCGCCTATGCGCTCGGCCAGGAACTGCATGGGATAGAAGGACGCCACCACGTCCAGCCTGCCGTCGCTCCTGTGGTCGGAGGTGTCGGACGAGGAGCAGGCGGTGACGGCGGTGAGGCCGAGCGCGACCGCGCCGGTGACGGCGGCGGCCGGTATGAGGCGGCGTATGTTCATGACAGTCATTTTCAACAAAAGTGGAAACGATTGTCAACAAGCGGGGTCCGCGAACGGGACCGGTACCGATGTGATCGAAGGGGAGGCGCCGCCGGTAATCTGGGCTCTTCGCCCGCCCGTTCCGTCGTAATGAAGAGAGCACCGTGGCCGCCGACAAGATCGACACCATCGTCAGCCTGAGCAAGCGCCGTGGCTTCGTCTACCCCTGCAGCGAGATCTACGGTGGTCAGAAGGCCGCCTGGGACTACGGGCCGCTGGGCGTCGAGCTCAAGGAGAACCTGAAGCGCCAGTGGTGGCGCTACATGGTCACGTCCCGCGAGGACGTCGTCGGCATCGACTCGTCGGTCATCCTGGCCCCCGAGGTGTGGGTGGCCTCCGGCCACGTCGCCACGTTCTCGGACCCGCTGACCGAGTGCACCTCCTGCCACAAGCGCTACCGCGCCGACCACCTGGAGGAGGCGTACGAGGAGAAGCACGGCAAGGCGCCCGCGAACGGCCTCGCCGACCTCAACTGCCCCAACTGCGGCAACAAGGGCACCTTCACCGAGCCCAAGCAGTTCTCCGGCCTGCTCTCCACGCACCTCGGCCCGACCCAGGACTCCGGCTCGGTCGCCTATCTGCGCCCCGAGACCGCCCAGGGCATCTTCACCAACTTCTCCCAGGTGCTGACCACCGCGCGCAAGAAGCCCCCGTTCGGCATCGCGCAGATGGGCAAGTCCTTCCGCAACGAGATCACTCCGGGCAACTTCATCTTCCGCACGCGCGAGTTCGAGCAGATGGAGATGGAGTTCTTCGTCAAGCCGGGCGAGGACGAGCAGTGGCAGGAGTACTGGATGGAGCAGCGCTGGAACTGGTACACCGGTCTCGGCCTGCGCGAGGAGAACATGCGGTGGTTCGAGCACCCGCAGGAGAAGCTCTCCCACTACTCCAAGCGCACCGCTGACATCGAGTACCGCTTCCGCTTCGGCGGCAGCGAGTGGGGCGAGCTGGAGGGCGTCGCCAACCGCACCGACTACGACCTCAACGCCCACTCCAAGGCGTCCGGCACGGACCTCTCCTACTTCGACCAGGAGAAGGGCGAGCGCTACACCCCGTACGTCATCGAGCCCGCGGCCGGTGTCGGCCGCTCGCTGCTGGCCTTCCTCCTCGACGCGTACAGCGAGGACGAGGCGCCGAACGCGAAGGGCGTCATGGAGAAGCGCGCCGTGATGCGCCTCGACCCGCGCCTGGCGCCGGTCAAGGTCGCGGTCCTCCCGCTCTCCCGCAACCCGCAGCTCTCGCCGAAGGCCAAGGGCCTCGCCGCCGACCTGCGGCAGAACTGGAACATCGAGTTCGACGACGCCGGCGCCATCGGCCGCCGCTACCGCCGCCAGGACGAGATCGGCACGCCGTTCTGCGTCACCGTCGACTTCGACACCCTGGACGACAACGCGGTCACCGTCCGCGAGCGCGACACGATGAAGCAGGAGCGCGTCTCCCTGGACCAGATCCAGGGCTACCTCGCCTCCCGCCTGCTCGGCTGCTGACGACCGCACCGGCTGAACGAGGCCCCCGCTCCCGCGCCCGCCGCGGAACCGGGGGCCTCATGCTGTGGGCCGGAGAGCGGAAAACCGGGTGAGCGGGGCCCCCGGTGTGGGTACCGTCGTGCCCATGTATTCGTTCTTCCAGATCTACGAGTGAGAGCGCGGCGGGCCCGACCACCCGCCGCCCCCCGGATCGATCCGAGGTCGCGAGAGACCTCACCGAGACCAGACATTGGGAGAACCCCATGGCCAAGAGCCGCAACAACCTCCTCGGCGTAGGCGGTCAGCGCAAGAAGCTGTCCCGCAACGGGGCCCAGGGCGCCGGCCCCGACCGCGAGGCCGACCGCAGGACGGCCGCCGACCAGAAGCAGGAGCTGCTCCGCAAGATGCGGGAGCGGGCCGCCGGCACCGAGCAGTCCGACACCGCGGAAGCCGACGCGCCGGCCGCGGAGCCGGAGGCCCCGGCACAGAGCTGACGCCCCCGCGCACGCACCGGGGCCCCGGCGGACGGACCTGCAGGTCCGTCCGCCGGGGCCTTCGCGCTTTCGGCGGCCGTCCTACCCCACCGTGCGCGGCAGCCGCAGGCTCAGCGCGGTCGTCAGGGCCACCGCCGCCAGCTGGACGAGCAGCGTCACGATCAGGGCGTCCCGCATCCCCGACCCCGGCACCAGGGCCAGGAACAGCGAGCCGAGCGTCGCCACCCCGAGCGTCAGCGTCGCCTGCTGGGTCGTCGTCATCACACCGCCGCCCACCCCGGCACGCTCCGGCGGTACGTCCGACAGGATGATGCGGAAGATGACGGGCAGTTGGAGGCCCTGGCCGAAGCCGGCGACCGCCATGCCGGGCAGCAGGCCCGCCATGCCCAGGTCCGGCCAGCCCCGCCACACGGTGAGCGCGAGCACCGCCACGCCCACCGCCTGGATCAGCCCGCCGGCCGTCACGACCCGGCTGCCGTACCGCCGCACCAGCCGGGGGCCGGCCAGCGACGCCACGAAGAAGGCCACCGCCATCGGGGCCATCGACAGGCCCGACCGCGCCGGGCCCAGCTCCAGGCCCTGCTGCAGCGCGACCGCGATGACGAACATGAAGCCGCCGAAGCCCACCGAGAACGGCACCACGAGGGCCAGCCCGCGCCGCAGCGACTCCAGGCGCAGCAGGCTCGGCGGCACCAGCGGGATCAGCCCGCGCCGGTCCGCCCGCCGCTCCACCCGGTAGAACGCCGCCGCCGCGAACGGGAACAGCGCGAGGGACACCCAGGTCCACAGCGGCCAGCCCGCCGCCCGCCCCTCGGTGAGCGGGGCCAGCAGCGTCAGCAGCGACACCGCGAGCAGCAGCGTGCCCGGTACGTCGACGGGCGCGGGGCGGGCCGCCCGGGTCTCCGGGACCGCGCGCGCCGCGAGCACCAGGCCGATCGCCGCGACGGGCACGTTGACCAGGAACACCGACCGCCAGCCCGCGCTCTCGCCGAACACCGAGGAGAGCGGCGCGGCGGCGACCAGCGCCCCGCCCAGGATCTGCCCCGCGACCATGGAGAGCCCGGCCGTCGCCCCGTACAGGCTCATCGCCCGGGCCCTGCGGTGGCCGGAGGTGGCCGCCTGGATGGTGGCGAGGACCTGCGGCAGCATCAGCGCGGCCGCGGCGCCCTGGGCCACCCGCGCCCCGACCAGGGTCCAGGCGGTCGGGGCGAGCCCGCAGGCCAGCGAGGTGAGCCCGAAGGCCGCGATCCCGGCCAGGAAGAGCCGGCGCCGGCCGGCCATGTCACCGAGCCGCCCGCCGAGGACGAGCAGCACGGCGTAGGCGAGCCCGTAACCGGCGACGACCAGTTCCAGCAGGGCGGGGCCCGCCGCCAGGTCGTGGTCGATGGTGGGCAGGGCCACGTTGACGATGAAGAAGTCGATGAGGGGGAGGGCCGCGCCCAGCAGCACGGTGAACAGTCCCAGCGCGCCGAGCACCGGGGCGGGATGGTCGTGCCGCACCACCGGGGAGGCGGTGGCGCGTGCGGTTGGCGTCCGTACAGAGGATTCACTCACGCCACCGACGATCGCTCCGCCCGCAGCCTGGTACCAGAGTGTCTTTATCCTGGTACAAGTACCACCAGGCACCGGCCGCCCGGTGCCCGTGCCGGGCCCGCACCCTGGAGGAATGACGACGATGGCGACGCCCCTGACGCAGACGGCCGCCCCCGGCGGGAGCGAGCCCGACATCCGGCGGCACGAACTGGCGAACTTCCTGCGCAGCCGCCGCGAACGGATCACCCCCGAGCAGGTCGGCCTCGTCCGGGGCCGCCGCAGGCGCACGCCGGGGCTGCGCCGCGAGGAGGTCGCCCAGCTCTCCGCCGTCGGTGTCACCTGGTACACCTGGCTCGAACAGGCCCGGGACATCCAGGTCTCGCCCCAGGTCCTCGACGCCCTCGCCCGCGCCCTGCTGCTCGATCGCAGCGAGCGCAGCCACCTCTTCTCGCTCGCCTCGGCCATCGACCCGGCCCCCGGTACGGACTGCCCCCACCTCACCCCGGCGCTGCGGACCATGCTGCGGCAGTTGGAGCCGATCCCCGCCTGTGTGCAGAACAGCCGGTACGACATCCTCGCCCACAACCGCACGTACGGGCGGCTCCTCTGCGACCTGGAGGCGGTGGCCCCCGAGGACCGCAACCTCATGCTGCTCGCCCACACCAACGAGCAGTGGCGCGCCTCGGTCATGGACACCGCCGAGGTGACCCGCTACATCACCGCCAAGTTCCGCGCGGCGATGGCGGAGCACCTGGCCGAGCCCGCCTGGAAGGAGCTGCTCGGCCGTCTGGAGGCGGCCTCGGAGGAGTTCCGCGAGAACTGGGCCCGGCACGAGGTCGTCGGGGCGGGCAGCCGGGCCAAGGTCTTCCGCAACGCCTGGGTGGGGCTGCTCCGGGTGGAGGCCACCGACCTCTGGCTCGGCCCCTCGGCCGGACCGCGCCTGGTCAGCTACGCGCCCCGGGACGACGAGACGTACGAGCGGCTGGCGCGCCTTCAGGAACTGGTGCGCGCCGCCGAGGACTGAGCGGCCCGGTCCCCGGCCGCCGGCTCCACCACCGGTTCCGCCAGCCGCTCCGCCGTCCGGCGGGCGGTGGACCCGGCCCACCGGCCGCTGCTCAGGGCGCCGACCAGCAGGACGGCGAGCCCGCAGCCGGTGACGATCCACCAGCCGGGCCGGCTCGCCGCCACGAAGCCGTCCGACCCGCCCGGGTCCGCCATGCCCGCCGCCAGGGCCGCGCCGATCACGGCGACGCCGAGGGTCTGCCCGATCTGCCGGCTGGTGGAGGCGACGGCCGCCGCGACGCCCGCCTGGGAGCGGGGCATGCCGGAGACGGCGGTGTTGGTGATGGGCGCGTTCACCGAGCCGAAGCCCAGACCGAAGAGCACGTACGCGGCGAACATCGAGACCGTCCCGGTCTCCGCGTCGAACGCCGCCAGCATCAGCCCGCTCACCGCCATCGCACCGCCCGCGACCAGCAGCGGGATGCGCGGCCCGCGACTGCCCACGAGCCGCCCGGACAGCGGCGAGAGCAGGCACACCACGGCCGCCATGGGCAGCGTGTAGAGACCGGCGTCCAGCGCGCTCAGACCCCGGACGTCCTGGAGATAGAGGGTGTTGAGGAAGAGGAAGCCGCCGAGCGCGGCGAAGGCGCTGACCGCGATGACGGTGGCCCCGCTGAACGGGACGCTGCGGAAGAACCGCAGGTCGATCAGCGGATCGGCGCGCCGGGGCTCGTACACCAGGAGCCCCGCCAGGGCCGCCGCCGCGAGCCCCGCGAAGAGCAGGATCTCGGCGGAGGTCCACCCCTTCTGCGGGGCCTCGATGATCGCGTACGTCAGCGAGCCCAGCAGCGTGATCACCAGGACCTGGCCCAGCGGGTCCGGGCGGCGGGCCCGCTGGGCACGCGACTCGGGGACGTAACGCCAGGTCAGGAACAGGGCGGCGAGGCCCACCGGGAGGTTGACCCAGAAGATCGACCGCCAGCCGACCGAGTCGACCAGGCCGCCGCCGACCACCGGTCCCGCCGCCATGGAGATGCCGACGACCCCGCCCCAGACGCCGATCGCCCGGGCGCGCTCGCGGGGGTCGGTGAAGGTGTTGGTGATGATCGACATCGCGACCGGGTTGAGCATCGAGCCGCCCACGGCCTGCACCATCCGGAAGGCGATCAGTGCCCCCAGGTTCGGCGCCAGCGAGCAGAGCGCCGAACCCAGGGTGAACAGGACCAGGCCCGCCATGAAGACCTTCCGCCGGCCGATCCGGTCGGCGGTGGAACCGGCGAGCATCAGCAGGGAGGCGAGGACGAGCGTGTACGCGTCGATCGTCCACTGCATCCCCGCGACGCTCGCGTCCAGCTCCCGGCGCATGGCGGGCAGGGCGACGTTCAGGGCGGTGGTGTCGAGGCTGACGATCAGCAGGCTCATGCAGCAGATCGCCAGCACCAGCATCCGCCGTCGGTGACTGAGCTCAGGCATCCATTGATAGTACGACTAACTAACGACTGCTGCCGCCAGGATTCTCGCCGCGTCCAGGACGAGCGGGTGGTCGCCCGCCGCGTCGGAGGCGCCCGCCGGCTTCGTCGTCAGCACGGCCAGGACCACCGGCGCACCCTCCGGCGTCCACGCGACGCCCACGTCGTTGCACGAGGCGTACGAGCCGCCGCCCGTCTTGTCGGCGACCGTCCACTCCGGCGGCAGCCCGGCCCGGAACCGCGTACCGCTCGTGCGGCAGTGCAGCAGCCAGTGGGTCAGCAGCTCGCGGTCCCGGCGCTCCAGCACGTCCCCCAGCACCAGCCGGGCGTAGTCGCGGGCGATCGCCGAGGGGGTCGTGGTGTCGGTGATCCGGCCCGGCTCGGCGGAGTTCAGGTCGGGCTCCCAGCGGTCCAGCCGGGTCAGGCGGTCGCCCAGCGAGTGGGCGAAGCGGGTCACCGCACGCGGGCCGCCCAGCTCGCGCAGCAGCAGGTTCCCCGCGGTGTTGTCGCTGTCCCCGATGGCGGCGTCGCAGAGCCGGGCGATGCTCAGCCCGCTCGCGATGTGCTCCGGGGTGTCGGTGACCGGCGAATCGGAGACGCAGTCCGCCTTCGTGTAGTGGACCACCTTCTCCAGGACCTCGCCGTCCCGGTCCAGGTCCCGCAGGACGGCCGCAGCGGCGAGCGTCTTGAAGGTGGACAGCATCGGGAAGCGCTCGTCGGCCCGGTGCCGCACCGCGACCCCGGTCGCCACGTTGTAGGCGAACGCGCCGACGCGGGCGCCGTGCGTCCGCTCCAGCTCGCGCAGCCGGGCCGTCGTGGGCCCGGCGGCGGCCCGCGCGGGGCTCGCGCCGAGGAGCA